>NZ_JBHTJZ010000004.1:0-427249 GCF_042675905.1 Paenibacillus chungangensis
AGACCCCTTGAAGACGACGAGGTTGATAGGTTCGAGGTGGAAGCACAGCAATGTGTGGAGCTGACGAATACTAATCGGTCGAGGGCTTATCCTACCTGCTTTCCGATATGAATCGGGAGCAATCAGCTAAAGCAAGTAAGCAACTTTCGTATCCAGTTTTCAGGGCGCAATGAAGAAGTGAATGTAGACGAGTGCTACAGAAACAGAAGCTTTGTACATGGCATTTGGCGATGCCATTACCTGAATTGAACTTGTCCATCGGACAAGCATGGCGGCGTAGCTCAGCTGGCTAGAGCGTACGGTTCATACCCGTGAGGTCGGGGGTTCGATCCCCTCCGCCGCTACCATATGGAGGATTAGCTCAGCTGGGAGAGCATCTGCCTTACAAGCAGAGGGTCGGCGGTTCGATCCCGTCATCCTCCACCATTTTTATTGAAGCTGGAGCTGTGGTGTAGAGGCCTAACATGCCTGCCTGTCACGCAGGAGACCGCGGGTTCGAATCCCGTCAGCTCCGCCATTTTGGCTCGGTAGCTCAGTTGGTAGAGCAGAGGACTGAAAATCCTCGTGTCGGCGGTTCGATTCCGTCCCGAGCCACCACTTATTTCTGCGGTTGGCAGACGTAAGTCATCCTTTGGAGGATTAGCGAAGTGGCCAAACGCGGGAGACTGTAAATCTCTTCCTTCGGGTTCGGTGGTTCAAATCCATCATCCTCCACCATCTTCTTACGAGCCATTAGCTCAGTTGGTAGAGCACCTGACTTTTAATCAGGGTGTCGAAGGTTCGAGTCCTTCATGGCTCACCAGTTTTACTCAGGTGAATAATAACGACACGGAGAAGCGTTGCTTCTCCTTTTTTGTGTTCAGGGAATTATGCAAAAGTTCGAACTGGTTATCACAAAAGTGACATGGCTTAATAAAGTTATTGGAGCAGAAGAAGGCGGCCTTGTTGACCCGTGTGGTGTAGGTGCGAATGCAGGTAACAGTTGTCACCGGCTTTAATTGAATTATAATGAGCGGATTTGCAGGTTAAACGGTTGCCCTGGTACTTATGGAGTCCGGAATGTACAATATGGAGTGTCATAGCGTGCAGTAGGCTCCGAGCAACCGCTACAGTAAAAAGAGGAGATGCAGATACAACAAGCTCGATGATATCTGTATAAGTTTTATCATTTTCATTTACTACTGGCGTCTTAATTGTAGCTCAGCAATAAGCTCTTCGACAGTTGCTTGCAGCCTTTCTGTTACCTCCTCGTTCAACTTAAAGATTGTACGATTATGACCGTCCTGACTGCGGCCAATCTGCGAATCGGTGGCATATACCCCTCGTACGAAATGTCTTGCTCCCATGGATGCCAAAACCGGCTTGAGTGAATAATCAATAGACAGAAGATGCGCAAGCGTGCCTCCTATGAACAAAGGGGCGATTACTTTTCCTTCTAACCCTTTCTGTGGCAATAGATCCAAATAAGTTTTCAAGACACCTGTATAAGAGGCTTTATAGACCGGGCTAGCTATGATGACACCGGCAGCTTCTGCAACCAGTCTATTGGCCTCTACGATAGCCGCGCTTCCGAAACGGGAATGAATCAGGTCGTCAGCCGGTAAGGTCACGACTGTAATTGTGCTTGTCGCATATCCTTGCTTATCCAGTTGTTCGCGAACGTAATCAATCATGCCGTTCAGTCTGGAAGTCGCATTGGGACTGCCTGAAATAATTATGATATTGGACATGATGGTATCTCCTTTAATATGTTTTCCTATTCGTTCGTAGAGTACCATGAAATGTATAATGGGTCAAACCGAATGCAGCGGTTTAGTGTTAAAAGTGAATTATTGCAGGCAATATGTTACAATGACGAACAAAAGCGTTTGACATGGAGTGAGGAAACAAAATGAGCAAGAACGACTGGCTAGGTCAACTGCAGCACATATTGAATTGTCCTGTACAAATTGTCGTGAAGACGCTTACGGAGTGGGATGTTCGAGCAATCGACGCTGATGCTGCATGGATAGGGGATAGCCAGGCAGGGACGGTGTCTCCCGGACAGCGATTGGAGAAAGAGAATAAATTATGGTTCGCGGCGGATGTGGCGGAAGATAAGGTAACAGTGCTAGAAACGGAATCCGCAGCGCTTACATTGAAGGAAAAGGAACTTGTCAGTTGGACCCTGCAGCATGCTGTCAAGACCAATATTCCGAAGGATCCATCGGATAAAAATATGTCTGATACGGAAAGATACGCACGCAAATTAAGCGATTGGATACTGACACAGCTGGAGTCAAGTGAGCCGGTATACTCCTTGCCTGGGCACTTGATGACGGGCAATCGTCTCTACCGTGAAATGATACCGTTCCTACTTATTACCGAGCAGCATAGTGCGAAGCAAGCTGCATACAAAGAGCTGGAGAAGCTTCTTCGCTCCTTCATGTCCGAAGATATTCTGCTCATTCCGCTTACCAGTCAGGAATGGCTCATCTGGGGACCAATGTCGCTTCTAAAAGATGAAGAACCGGATACAGCTGAATCTAGTGATGATGAAAGTGTGGAGGATAGTCTGGCTTCTATTGTATCGGCGCTTCACGAGATGCTCGCTAGCGAATGGCTGGGCGAATGTCATCTGGCAGTAACGCATCCCGTCTCGCCTTCGAAAGGAATAGTAGAGACGACGAACACCTTAAGGGAAACGATTAACCTAGGTCGCAAATTCCATATCGGAACTAATATTCATCTGCCTTGGATGATGCAGCTGGAACGTCTGCTTAATGCGATTCCGGAGCAGCATAGAGCCCGTTATCTGGAGCAATCGCTTAAGAGAACGGATCTGTTCGTAGAATCAGAGATGTTGGCTACGCTGGAAACTTTCTTTCAATTAGATTGCAATGTCAGCGAGACGGCCAAGAAGCTTTACATTCATCGAAATACGCTTTTGTACAGGTTGGACAAGCTGAAGCAGGAGACGGGACTGGACGTTAGGCAGTTCCGGGATGCCGTATTAGTGAAAATTATATTGCTTTTGTATAAAGTTACGAAAAGGCATTAATTTTTTTGTAAAGTATGTGCATAGTCATAATTCCATGTGTGGGATAAGATAGATGCATATCGAAATTTCTTTTTTAGGGGGAAATTGAACATGGCAGGCGTACGTTTAGAAGGCATTTATAAAAAATACCCAGGTGCAGAGAAAGCATCCGTAACAGATGTTAATCTGGACATCCAAGACAAAGAGTTCCTCGTACTGGTTGGCCCATCCGGCTGCGGTAAGTCTACAACTCTTCGTATGATAGCGGGACTTGAAGAAATCACTGAAGGTAAACTGTTCATTGGCGACCGCCTCGTGAACGATGTTGCTCCTAAAGATCGCGATATTGCAATGGTATTCCAATCCTATGCCCTGTATCCGCACATGAACGTGTATCAAAACATGGCATTCGGTCTTAAACTTCGTAAATTCAAAAAAGCAGACATCGACAAGCGTGTTCGTGAAGCTGCTAAAATTCTTGATATTGAGCATTTGCTGGACCGTAAGCCTAAGGCGTTGTCCGGTGGTCAGCGTCAGCGTGTAGCGCTTGGTCGTGCGATCGTTCGTGAGCCTCAAGTCTTCTTGATGGACGAACCTCTCTCCAACTTGGATGCCAAGCTTCGCGGTCAGATGCGCGCAGAGATCAGCAAGCTGACAAAGCGTCTTGAGACAACTACAATTTACGTAACACATGACCAGATCGAGGCAATGACGATGGGTGACCGTATCGTTGTTATGAAGGATGGCTTCATTCAACAAACGGCGTCTCCGGAAGAGCTTTACAACCATCCTGTAAACATCTTCGTTGCGGGCTTTATCGGAGCTCCATCCATGAACTTCATCACTGGCTCTCTGTCGGAGCAAGGTGGAGAGGTATACTTCAAAGCTGCTGGCGTGAATGTTGTTGTACCAGAGGGGAAAGCTGGCGTTATCCGTTCGAAAGGTTACATCGGCAAAGAAGTAGTCCTGGGCATACGTCCTGAGGACATTCATGAAGAGCCGGTATTCCTGGAGGCTTCACCGAAAACGATCGTAAACGCGAACGTAGAGGTAGCGGAAAACCTTGGTCATGAGATGTACCTGTACCTGAACGGTATCGGCACAGACACTGTTATCGCTCGTGTAGACGGCCGTTCCGGCCTTCGCGACGGTGCTAGCGTTAAGCTTGCTATTGATATGAACAAGGCACACCTGTTCGACAAAGAGTCCGAGCTAAATATTTTCGAGAACTAATCTACAACTATACAAGAGAAGTCATCGGGTATGCTGATGGCTTCTTTTTTTTGCTTAAAAAACCGTTTAGACTTGTTGGGCGTCTAATTAATAGAAAAATGTACTGGAAGACATGTCTGTGGAAATCAAATAAAAGAGGCGCTTGAACGCGAAACGTTGCGTTCGGCGCTTTTTTGCATTACGATGAAGACATTGGGAAAAGACTTGTCCCGCCTGGATTGCGGTTCTATATGAAGGAGGCTTCACAACATTATGCCGAAGAAAGTAAAAGTATCTGAGCTCGTCCGGCATTTCCAACTCGAAATTCTGTCCGGAGAGGACGGATTAAAGCGCAACATAACAGTGGATGATTTGTATCGTCCGGGTCTGGAGATGGCTGGCTACTTCCATTATCATCCTAGCGAACGGGTACAACTGCTGGGCAGAACAGAAATATCATTCCTTAGTATGCTGGACAGCGAAGAACGGAGGAACCGCATGGTCAGATTGTGCTTGGATGAGACGCCATGTATCATCTTGACTCGCGGATTGGAAGCGCCGAAAGAACTGCTGGAACAGTCCAATGCAACGAATATTCCGGTCTTGCGAAGCAATGTGGCAACTACGATATTATTCAGCCGTATAACGGATTTCCTGGAACGCAAGCTGGCGCCTACTGCAACGATTCACGGCGTGCTGGTAGATGTATACGGGATTGGTATGCTTATTACGGGCGGCAGTGGCATAGGCAAGAGCGAGACAGCGTTGGAGCTTGTGAAGAGAACTCACCGCCTAGTCGCGGATGATGCTGTAGAAATTCGTCAGACTTCCGACGGTCAATTATTCGGCACAGCTCCAGAGCTTATCCGGCATCTGCTTGAGATTAGGGGACTTGGCATTATTAACGTCATGACACTATTCGGTGCAGGGGCCGTGCGAACGCAGAAGCGCATCGGACTTGTTATCAAGCTGGAGAATTGGCAGCAGGACAAGCAATATGACCGACTGGGGCTGGATGAGGAGACGACGCGCATTATTGATACGGATATTCCATTGGTGACTATTCCTGTCCGTCCGGGCCGCAATCTGGCCGTTATTATTGAGGTGGCCGCTATGAACTTCAGGCTGAAGCGCATGGGGTATAACGCCGCATTACAATTTACGAACAAGCTGACAGAGACCATAGCGGATGACATCGACGATTACGATTGACAGGCTATGCGTGTAGAAGTGTATCGCTATTCAAAAAAGAAGAGGAGTAGGTCGTACATATGCAAACGTTGGCGTTGGATCCCGTTATATTCTCGATTGGCTCTATTGAAGTAAGGTGGTACGGCTTCATCCTGGGCGCTGCGGCGCTTGTGGGGCTGCTGCTTGCGGTACAGGAAGGGAAGCGGTTCGGCATTAAGCCCGACTTCTTTATGGACCTGCTCCTTATTGGAGCGCCTACCGCTATTATTGGTGCCAGAATTTACTACGTGGCATTTATGTGGGATGAGTATAAGGACAATCCCATGGACATATTCAAAATATGGGAGGGCGGCATTGCGATATACGGTGCCATTATAGGCGCATTCCTGGCAGGCGTCATTTACTCCAGATACAAGGGCTATAGCTTCTGGCGCATTGTCGATATATGTGCGCCATCGCTGCTCGCCGGTCAAATGATCGGACGCTGGGGCAACTTCATGAACCAGGAAGCGTACGGCGGGCCTGTAGAGGAATCGTTCCTGCGCGAGACGCTGAACCTGCCCAATTTCATCGTAGACCAGATGTTTATTGTCGATCAAGCATTTCAGGCAGGCGCATTCCGCCATCCCGCATTTCTATATGAATCTCTCTGGAGTCTTGTCGGGCTTGTTGTGCTGTTCGTATTGCGACGTCAGAAGTTCCTGCGTACCGGCGAACTGATGGCTACCTATCTGATCTGGTACTCTATAGGACGCTTCTTCATCGAGGCACTGCGCATTGACAGTCTGGCCTTCATGGGACCTGGCTGGCTTGCTTCGATCATGAACGGTCTGTGGGCGCCTATGAATCTGATATTCGACAAGGGTTATCTGGACCCGGCATACGGCAATATTCGCATCTCGCAATTGGTTGCCGTAGGCCTCATCGTCGCTTCTATCATCTTCATCATTGTGCGCAGAGTGACTGGAGCCGCTAACACCCGCTACTCCGATCCGATCGTATCCACGAAGCCGGAGCGTATCGCGGATGCGCCGGCTGATAGTGGTGAAGGGATGAAGGAGAGCAGTGGCAAGTCCGATACGAAGACGGAAGATGGGGATTATAAGCGAGATACTATCAATCCGTAGAGCAGCACACAGACATCATACTACGACGGGAGGCAGCGGAGGACATGAATGCTGTTCGCACGATGCTGTTCGATCTGGACGGCACAATATTGGATACGAACGAACTGATTATCAGATCGTTCCTGGAATCGCTCAAGGGAACGGTACATGAAGGCTTCAGCCGAGACGATATTATTCCTTCCATGGGAGAGCCGCTCGAGGATCAGATGAAGCGATTCTCCGGACTGGAGGACGTGACGCATCTGGTAGCGGCTTATCGAGAGGTGAACTTGCGGTTGCACGATGAGCTGGTTGAGCCGTTCACTTACGTGAATGAAGTGCTAGACAGGCTGCATCGGGAAGGAATTGCAATTGGTATCGTTACGACGAAGATGAGGCTAACGACGGAGCGCGGCTTGAAGTTCGTAGGTATCTACGACAAGGTTGATGCCATTGTGACGATAGACGATGTAACGAATGCGAAGCCTCACCCGGAACCCGTGCAGCGAGGCATGGAGCTGCTGAAGGCAGACCCCGCAAGTACGATTATGGTTGGAGATAGCGTGGTGGATATGGCTGCGGCGAAGGCAGCCGGGGCAACGGCTGTCGGCGTAGCCTGGTCGCTGAAGGGGGCCGAAGTGTTACGGAAGGCCGGTGCCGATTATGTCATTGACGATATGCGGGAGCTGTATGCGTTCGCGGGATTGGAGCAGGAGCCGATTGAGAAAGGTTGAACGTTATCCGGTGGAAGGTCCTAATGCGTTGTGGCAGCTATATTCAACGGTCAGCAGATGGAAGGGCATACGCAATTTCATCTTTATCCAGGTTGCGCGTTATTGCCCTTCCCTGCCTCTGAAAAACTGGATATATCGCCGCTTGCTGGGGATGAAGGTAGGAGAGCATACGGCGTTTGCGCTTATGGTGATGGTGGATGTGTTCTTCCCCGAACGGATAACGGTCGGTAACAATAGCATTATAGGATATAATACGACAATCCTGACGCATGAATATTTAACGAACGAATACAGGCTGGGCGATGTGGTCATTGGCGATCATGTCATGATCGGAGCCAATACAACGATTCTACCCGGCGTGACGATCGGTGATCATGCGGTGGTATCGGCCGGGGCGCTTATCCATAAAGATGTGCCGCCTTATACATTCGTAGGGGGCAATCCCATGACGGTCATTAAGAACATGAAAGATTAGCGACATCCAGAGCGTATCGACGGAGGTGAAAGGGTCTTCTTTATGAGCAAAGCAATTCCCGTTTTTGGGAGGCTTGCTCGGAGGAGTCCTTTTTTTGTTTGGCGCGATAGAGAAGCGGCTTGACGACCACAGGACGATCATGCTAAGATATCGACTAATCTCTTTATTTTATTAGCAAGGTAGCATATTATCGCTTTAACATAATAAAGTATTGATAACGGGGGCAAGATGATGTCTAAACCAAAAGTGTTCGAGAAGCCGACTGGCGTAAAAGACTATTTGCCGGAAGCGGTCAGGCAGCTGCGCAGTATCGAGAGGAACGTGCTGGATTGTATGTCGGCATGGGGTTATGAGCAAATTATTACGCCTACGATGGAATATTACGATACAGTAGGCGTAGCCAGCTCCACCTCCGATCAGAAGCTGTTCAAGCTGTTGAACAAGCGGGGAACGACGTTGGTATTGCGTTCCGATATGACGGCCCCTATCGCGCGCGTGGTCGCGTCGCTGCTGAAGGATAAGACGTTCCCGGTTCGCTTGTCGTACCACTCCAACGTCTTCAGAGCGATTGAAGAGGAAGCGGGTAGAGTGGCGGAGTTCTTCCAGACGGGTGTGGAACTGGTAGGCGATCCTTCCGCGGAAGCGGACGCTGAAGTAGTGGCGCTTGCGATTGCTTCACTCAAGGCGGCAGGCGTAGACCGATTCAAGATCGCGATCGGCCATGTAGGCTTCCTGAATGGATTACTGGAGGAGGCGCTGCCGGGCGATCGTACGGCGCAGGAGCAGTTGAAGGAATGTTTGCTCAGTCGAGACTATGTCGGCTACCGCGATCAATTGAAGGGGCTTCGCCTGCAGGCGCATGTACAGCAGGAGCTGGAGGATATTCTGAGGCTGCGCGGCGGCGGGGAAATATGCGATGCAGCGCTGCAGCTTAGCGTCAATGCAACGGCGCGCAAGTCTATCGCTCATCTATGCGAGATATGGGAAGTGCTGAAGGCGTACGGCGTTAGCGAGCATGTGCTGATTGACCTGACGATGATCGGCGATTTCTCCTATTATACAGGTATGACCTTCGAAGGCTACGCGGCGGATCTTGGATTCCCCGTCGTCAGCGGCGGACGTTATGACAATCTAGTGGAGCAATTCGGCCGCCCGGCTGCTGCTACCGGCTTCGCATTGAAGACGACGCGTATATTGGAACTGCTGGGCGCGGAGCGGGAAGTACAGGAAGAGCGCGTTCTTGTCCGGTATACGGCAGAGGGAAGAGCAGCGGCGCTGGCCAAGGCACAAGAACTGAGACGGTCGGGCGTGAGCACAGTAACGGAGCGGGTGGAGGTCCAGCAGTTGCTGCAGGATGAGTCTGCCTCCAATGAGGATAATAGGGACAGTGGCTATACCCGTGTGCTTGTGTATGGCAATGAGGGTGCGGAAGGAGGAGGTCGGCAATGAGCAATAACGGGCAGAAGGATATATTGAAGGTTGCGATGCCGAAGGGGCGCATCTATAAGCAAGCCTCCAAGTTGTTCCGCGAAGCGGGACTGCCGATACCGAGCGACTTCGACGATACGAGGAAGCTAATCATCGAGCTGCCTGATATGAATATGGAATTCATTATGGCGAAGCCGGTCGATGTGCCGACTTATGTGGAGTATGGTGTGGCGGATATCGGCATAGTGGGCAAGGATGTGCTGATGGAGGAGAATAAGGATGTGTATGAGCTGTTGGATCTGGGTATTGCGAAGTGCCGAATGTCGGTCATCGGCATGCCCGACTGGAAGCCGACCATCCATCCGCGCGTGGCGACGAAGTATCCCAACGTGGCTTCCGCGTACTTCCGCGAGCAAGGACAACAAGTGGAGGTAATTAAGCTGAACGGTTCCATCGAGCTTGCCCCTCTAATCGGTCTTGCGGACCGTATCGTGGATATGGTGGAGACGGGACAGACGCTGCGGGAGAACGGTCTCGTGGAGCAAGCATCGATCTTCGAGATAACAAGCCGGCTAATTGCGAACAGAGTGAGCTACCGGATGAAGAACGAGCGTATTCAGAATCTGTGCGATATGTTGCAGGCGACGATTGCGGCCGGGGCGCATTAAGAGCGGTCGATCGCCGCAGTAGCGGATTGGTAGAACGTTATTAACGAGATGAATCATTAGGCTTGCTAATGGGACAGGACGATTAACAGAACTGATGCGATCAATATAAGCGGGCGCCGGCCAGTCCGGAAAGTTTAATAGAAGAATAGGAAGAGGGAGGCGAAGCGTATGCGCATTATGCGAGCGGAGCAGTTCGGGTTGAAGCGCGAGGTGGAGTATGGCACACCGGAGCAGAATGAATCAGCCTTGCGTATCGTCGAAGACGTCAAGGCGGAAGGGGATGCGGCGCTGCTGCGTTATACGGAGCGGCATGACGGCATGCGGCTGACAGCTGCGGAGCTGCGAGTGACGCAGGAGGAGATTGCAGCGGCGTACGATAGGGTCGATGCCGCATTCCTCACAGCGATTCGTGAGGCCGCTGTGAATATACGGCGGTTCCACGAGAAGCAGCTGCGCAATTCGTGGATGGATCTGCAGCCGGACGGGACGATGCTGGGCCAGATCATGCGCCCGCTGAAGCGGGTGGGCGTCTATGTGCCCGGCGGCAAAGCGGCGTATCCCTCGTCCGTGCTGATGAATGTCATTCCGGCACAGGTAGCCGGCGTGCCGGAGATTGTGATGGTGACGCCGCCAGCGACAGGCGGCAAGGCAGGTATTGACCCGTATATTCTGGTCGCGGCCGCAGAAGCGGGCGTGCAGGAGATGTACCGGGTCGGGGGAGCGCAGGCCATAGCGGCACTCGCCTATGGCACGGAGAGTATTGCCCCTGTGGACAAAATATGCGGTCCGGGCAATATCTATGTCGCGCTGGCGAAGCGCGCCGTATTCGGCGCGGTAGATATCGACAGCATCGCGGGGCCGAGCGAGATCGTCGTGCTCGCCGACGAGCATGCGGACGCATCCTATATCGCGGCCGATCTGCTGTCGCAAGCGGAGCATGACGAGATGGCGTCGGCTGTGCTCGTTACGCCTTCGGAGCCGCTGGCGGAAGCCGTCGCGGCCGAAGTGGAACGTCAGCTGGCTACGCTGCCGAGACAGGACATTGCAAGGCAGTCGATCGACGCCTACGGTGCGGTGCTGCTGGTGAACGATCTGCTTGCCGGTATTGACGTTGTCAATCAGCTGGCGCCGGAGCATCTGGAGGTGCTGACAGCCGACCCCATGAGCCTGCTGGGACATATCGAGAATGCCGGAGCCATCTTCCTGGGGCCGTACAGCTCGGAGCCGGTCGGGGATTACTTCGCGGGGCCGAATCACATCATCCCGACTAACGGTACGGCACGATTCTCGTCGCCGGTAAATGTGGACGACTTCTTGAAGAAGTCGAGCCTGATCTACTACAGCAAGCAAGCATTGATGGAGAGCGGAGACAAAATCATGACGCTTGCTCGTCACGAAGGGCTGGAGGGGCACGCGAGAGCGATAGAGATTCGGCTGGAGAAGGAAGGCCGGTAGACAAAATTTTGAATAGAGGAAAGAAGGGCTGAATACGATGGCAGACAAAAAGGGAAGAGAAGCGTCCATCGCTCGGACGACGAATGAGACGGATATCAAGCTGACGTTCGCAGTGGATGGCAGCGGGGAGACGAAGCTGGAGACGGATGTGCCATTCCTGAACCACATGCTGGACCTGTTCGCCAAGCATGGGCAGTTCAATCTGGATGTGGACGCCAAGGGCGATATTGAGATTGACGATCATCACACCGTAGAGGACATCGGTATCTGTCTCGGACAGACGCTGCGTGAAGCGCTGGGAGACAAAAAGGGCATTAAGCGTTATGCCAGCGTATTTGTGCCGATGGACGAGGCGCTTGCCCAGGTTGTCATCGACGTCAGCAACCGTCCGCACTTCGAGTACCGCGCAGAATATCCTTCTTCGCAGGTGGGCAGCTTCTCTACGGAGCTGGTTCATGAATTTCTGTGGAAGCTGGCGCTGGAAGCGCGCATTACGCTTCATGTCATCGTTCACTACGGGCACAATACGCATCATATGATTGAAGCGGTGTTCAAGGCGCTGGGCCGAGCGTTGGACGAGGCGACGATGATCGATCCCCGCGTGCAAGGGGTGCCGTCCACGAAGGGAGTGCTCTAGTGTGATTGCGATTATCGATTACGGTATGGGCAATCTGCACAGCGTCGGTAAAGCGGTGGAGCGACTGGGCTACGAAGCCGTCGTCACCTCGGAGCCGGAGCGGATACTGGAAGCGAATGGAGCCATATTGCCGGGTGTAGGGGCGTTCGGCGACGCGATGCACAATTTGCAACAGACGGGGCTTGATGAGGTGGTGAAGTTCTATGCCGCTTCGGGCAAGCCGCTGCTTGGCATCTGCTTGGGCATGCAGCTCCTGTTCAGTCAAAGCGAGGAGTACGGCGAGCATCAAGGTCTGAATCTGCTGCCTGGCAAAGTCGTTAAGTTCAGCGGCGATTTCAAGGTGCCGCACATGGGTTGGAATACGCTGACGTTCAAGCAATCGGCTTCCCCGCTCTTCAGGGAGCTGGAGGAAGGCCATGTATACTTCGTGCATTCCTATCACGTGCTCCCTGCGCAAGGGAACGATCTGCTGGCGACGACGGATTATGCCGGAGATGTAACGGCCATCGTCGGTCGAGAACGATTATTCGGCATGCAGTTCCATCCCGAGAAGAGCGGTGAGCTCGGCATGGCTCTGCTGAACAATTTTTTGAAGTTAACGAAGAAGGGGGAGTAGCCGCATGTTGGCGAAACGGATTATTCCATGTCTGGATGTGAAGGACGGAAGGGTAGTAAAGGGCGTTAACTTTGTTAACTTGCGAGATGCCGGGGATCCGGTGGAGCTGGCGTCCACCTATGATCGCGAAGGCGCGGATGAACTGGTATTCCTGGACATATCGGCTTCCGTAGAAGGACGCGCGACGATGATTGAAGTGGTGCAGCGGACGGCGGGTGAGATTACAATTCCATTCACGGTCGGCGGCGGCATCTCCCATGTGGACGACATGAAGCGGCTGCTGCGGGCGGGGGCTGACAAGATCGGCATCAATACAGCGGCGGTGAAGAATCCGTCGCTCGTATCGGATGGAGCCAGACGATTCGGATCACAGTGCATTGTCGTCGCGATTGACGCCAAGTATAATCCGGAGTGGGGAGAATGGGAAGTCTATACGCATGGCGGCAGACAACCGGCCGGTATTAGAGCTCTGCAATGGGCGCGGGATGTGGAAGCGATGGGAGCAGGGGAAATTCTGCTGACGAGCATGGACGCGGACGGCACGAAGGACGGCTTCGACGTGAAGCTGACAGGCGAGGTATCCCGCTCGGTGGGTATTCCTGTCATCGCTTCGGGAGGCGCCGGGAAGATCGAGCACTTCCATGAAGTGTTCAGGGACGCGCAAGCGGATGCCGCTCTTGCTGCGACCATATTCCATTATAAAGAAATAACAATTCGCGAGGTGAAGGACGACCTGCGTAAGAAAGGGATAGAGGTCAGATGACGGAGAACCGATGGAATGAAGAGATCAAGTGGAATGCCGATGGACTGGTGCCTGCTATCGTGCAAGATGCTGTCAGCAAGGAAGTGCTGATGCTGGCTTACATGAACAAGGAATCGTTGCAGAAGTCGATTGAGACGGGTTATACCTGGTTCTGGAGCAGATCGCGCGGGGAGCTGTGGAATAAGGGCGCCACGAGCGGGAACAGGCAGCAGATTGAGACGATGGCCTATGATTGCGATGCTGATACTTTGCTGCTGCGCGTCAGACAGCAGGGACCAGCATGTCATACGGGCCGCTACAGCTGCTTCTATCAAGGAGTGGAGCTTGCCAGTGGTGAGGCGCATGAGGAAGTTCAGCCGTTATCCGACGAGCGATTCGGTATCATCGGCGATCTGGAACGCATTATCGCAGCGCGGCATGCGGAGCGTCCCGACGGCGCCTACACGACGTACCTGTTCGACAAGGGCGTCGACAAAATATTGAAAAAGGTGGGCGAAGAAGCAGCCGAGGTCATTATCGCAGCCAAAAACGGGGATAACGAGGAGCTGCGCGATGAGGCTGGCGACCTGCTATTCCATCTCATGGTGCTACTGCGTGAGCGAGGCTTGCCGTTGGATGAGGTAATGGCTGTATTGAAGAAGCGATTTGGCCAGCCAACGACGAATAAAATGCGCTAAAAAGTGTATCCATAGGCGTGAAATGACACTTGTCGAAAAATCGTAGCATTTTTTTTTGAAATCTTAATAAATCAATGTATAATAGGACGAGTAAGAAGCAATAAATATTTGGTTGAAACGCTCAGGAGGGTATCATGTTAAGCGACAAGGTGCGTATTTTCTCGGGTTCCTCAAATCCGGTACTGGCTCAAAAAATTAGCGAGGAAATGGGACTGACTTTAGGTGCTATCAAGCTTTCCCGTTTCAAAAGCGGCGAAATTTATGTCCACTACGAAGAAACGATACGAAACTGCGACGTTTTCCTCGTGCAATCGTTCTCACATCCCGTCAACGAGCATTTTGTCGAATTGCTTGTCATGATTGACGCGGCCAAGCGGGCATCCGCCCGGACGATTAACATCATCATGCCTTATTACGGCTACGCACGCCAGGAGCGCAAGGCGGCGCCACGCGAGCCGATCTCGGCGAAGATGCTGGCCGATGTGCTGACGACCGTGGGAGCGACTCGTGTGCTGACGATCGATCTGCATGCGCCGGCAATTCAAGGCTTCTTCAACATACCGGTAGATCATATGACGGCGCTGGACTTGATCAGCGATTACCTGAAAGCCAAGAACATCAAGAATCCTGTCGTGGTATCTCCGGATGCAGGGCGCGCTTCCACTGCCGAGAAGCTGGCTAACTATCTGGATACTTCATTCGCCATTATGATTAAGAAGCGCCCGACGCACAATGAGTCTTCCATCACGCATGTAATCGGTGATGTGGAAGGGCAGACGCCTATCATTATCGAGGACCTGATCGATACGGGGAGCACCATCGTTAATGTCGTTGAGGGCTTGAAGGAACGTGGTGCGGAGGATGTATACGTCTGCGCGACGCACCCGCTATTCTCCGGCAATGCCATCGAGCGTTTGGATCATCCCAATATTAAGGAAGTTATCGTTACAGATTCCATTACACTGCCGGACAACAGGCCGGACCGCTTCACGATCCTGTCTGTCGCTCCGCTGCTCGCGGAGGCGTCCCGCATCATCTTGGATGGCGGTTCTATCAGTACGCTGTTCAAGAACAAAGGAGTATAGCCCACAGCCGAATAGCATTGTAGGGATGTAATCGCGGATGGCCTTAGGAGCCGTCCGCGATTTGCTGCATAATAGGATAGGATGGAGAGTCCCGGCTATGGTATAATCGTAAAAAAACGTTCAAAGGAGGTGCCTTGCCCATGAAAGGGAAGGAACGTGTCGCAGCTGGCGGGCAGACAAAAGTCATACCGATACAATGGGATGCTACATTTTTCTTTGAACGGGCTGTTCGTTCGCTGGATCGATTCCACTATGACAAGGCACTGAAGTACTTTCGGCGCGCTGTCGAGTATGAACCTGATAATCCAGTTAATCATTGCAATATGGCGGGCATTATGTCGGAGCTTGGTAACTATGAGGAGTCTAACAACATACTGAGCTGGATTGTGACAGAACTGGATCCCACGATGACAGAATGTCACTTCTATATGGCGAACAATTACGCCAACATGGATCTGTTCGAGTCGGCGGAGAGTTCCCTGATTCAATATCTGCAAGAGGATGCGGACGGACAATACTTGGATGAAGCGGAAGAAATGATGGAACTGCTTCGTTACGAGCTGGAACGACCTACTCCGCTGACGAATATCAAATCCCGCGAGGGTATGGTGGAGCATGACGCGGCAAGAGCGCTGCTGGAGGAAGGGAAATTCGCAGAGGCGGTTCGTATACTGGAGGATATTCTGCAGAAGCAGCCGGAATTCCTCGCGGCTCGCAACAATCTTGCACTGGCTTATTATTATATGGGCTTGTTCGATAAAGCCAAGTCGACGATTGCCGATGTGCTGAGCTACGAGGCCGGCAATCTGCATGCGCTGTGCAATCTCGCGATATTCTATCAGCATGAGAGCGACAGAGACAGTCTTGATCCGTTAGTCGAGCAATTGAAGAAGACGGTGCCGTTCCATCAGGAGCATGTGTTCAAGCTGGCCACGACGATGGGTATACTTGGTGAACATCTGTCCGCTTACGGACACTTCAGCCGCTTGGTGAAGGAAGGCGCGTCGCCTCAAGATCCATGCTTGTACCATTATACGGCGGTTGCCGCATGCAATATCGGCAGGCTGCAGGAGGCTGAGCGGCTATGGAAGCAGACGATGAAGCTGGATCCCGGTTCAAGCATACCGCTCTATTATATGTCCCAATTGAAGGAGAGGCAGGAAGTCGGGGCGACTGCTACTCCGCTTAGCTATCACTACCATCTGCCGTTCGAGGAACAGCTCAAGCTGTGGGAGCAGTCTTCCTCAGGTATACCGGACTACTTGAAGCGTGACCCGCTTGTCCGTTCTTCCTTCTTCTGGGCGCTGCGGCACGGGGATCAGCACACGAAGCTGCAGGTCATCCAGGCGTTCGGCATGATTGCGGACAACGAGGTGAAGGAAGCGTTAAGCTCCTTCCTGTTGGAACCGGAGGAAGACGATTACTTGAAGCGTATCGCGATCTTCGTGCTTCGCAATATGGGAGTGCGGGGGAGACTGAAGACTGTCCTGAACGGCGAGGAACTCATCATTGAGAGCAACAGAATGCCTTCGCGCCTGCCTGAATGGCATGAGAAGTGGGAGGCTGTGGCGCAGGAGGCGCTCAGCCGAATGGCGAAGCATTATGATCTGGTGCAGCAGCATGATATGATGACATTATGGGTTGAATTTCTGTCCCGGGTGTATCCTGGCGTGCCGAAGTTGGCGAAGTCGGAAGGCTGGGCGGCTGCGTTGGAATATTTAACCGCCAAGATGCATCGCAGGGCCATATCTTATCATGAGGTATCAGTACGCTATGGCGTATCTATCTCTACGGTAAGCAAGCACGTGAAGCTCATCGATGAAGTGTGCGGCATCAAGGAGAAAATGAAATCAATTAGCTCCGTATTTTCCGGGCATGATACGAATACGGAAGACTAGCGTAAACTGCGAAGAGGTGAAGGGAATGTACAAATCAATTATTATCGGCACGGGGCCTGCGGGGCTGACGGCTGCGATCTACCTGGCTCGTGCGAATATGAATCCGCTTATTATTGAAGGTCCCGAGCCAGGCGGTCAGCTCACGACAACGACCGACGTTGAGAACTTCCCTGGTTTTCCGGAGGGCATTATGGGACCAGATCTAATGGCAAATATGCGTAAGCAGGCGGAACGCTTCGGGGCAACCTTCATGACGGGCTGGGTGAACAGCGTGGATCTATCGGAGCGTCCGTTCAAGCTGCAAGTGGAAGGCGAAGGTGAAATTGTCGGCGAAAGTCTTATTATCTCCACAGGCGCTTCCGCGAAGTATATGGGGATTCCGGGCGAGAAGGACAATGTCGGCAAGGGAGTCAGCACTTGTGCAACCTGCGACGGCTTCTTCTTCCGCGGAAAGCGTATCGTTGTCGTCGGTGGCGGAGATTCCGCGATGGAGGAAGCAAGCTTCCTGACGAAATTCGCTACCAACGTGGAATTAGTGCATCGTCGCGAAGAGCTTCGCGCATCCAAGATCATGCAGGATCGCGCTCGCGCCAATGAAAAGATCAGCTGGAGCCTGAACCGTACGCCGGTGGAAGTCGTGGCTACAGGAATGGGAGTAACTGGGCTTAAGGTTCGTAATAATGAGACCGGCGAAGAGGAAGTGATCGAGACCGACGGCTTGTTCGTCGCAATCGGCCATACGCCGAATACAAAATTCCTAGGGGGCCAAGTAGATACCGATGAGCAGGGCTACATTAAAGTGAAGCCGGGCTCCTCGGAGACGAATGTGCCGGGTGTATTCGCCTGCGGAGACGTGCAGGACAACAAGTATCGCCAAGCGATCACTGCTGCAGGCAGCGGATGCATGGCGGCTCTGGACTGCGAGCGGTTCCTGGAAGGAAGCATGACGCACGATTGGAGCCAGTCCGTCTAAACGGCTGAACGTCCTATTTCCTGGAAATGTGCAAGACTGGCGAAGAGACAACGAGGCTGCATCTGACGAGTAGACGCTCAAGGGTGCAGTTTCTTTATTTTACTCTCAAGGGAGCGGGATGGATAGAGATAATAGAGAGTGAAATCGCTAGCCGCTGCGCCCTTCTCGGGCGATTGTCACTGCGCTTGACCAGAGTTGGAACAACGCTTATAGTTGGAACATAGAAGAACTTTATATATGGATGAGGTGGCTATTGGATGTCTGAGAAGATTTACGTAGGCGTTGACGTGGGCGGAACGACGGTCAAGGTCGGCATATGCGATGCGGAGGGACAACTGCTTCACACCTTCGAAGGGGCAACTGAGGTGAACAAGGGTCAGGATGCCGTTCTTCATAACATTGCGAAATATGCCAAAATGATCGTGGAAGAATCGTCATATGCTTGGGAGCAGGTAGATGGCGTCGGCGTCGGAATCGCAGGATTCCTGGACATTCCAAGGGGATATGTCAAGTATTCTGCTAATCTAGGTCTTCGGGACGCGGACTTGAAAGGTTACTTGGAGCAGGAGCTTCAGAAGACGATCAAAGTCAACAATGACGCCAACGTGGCGGCACTGGGCGAGGCCTGGGCTGGAGCGGGACGCGGCGTAGATCATTGCGTGTGCTATACGCTGGGAACCGGGGTCGGCGGCGGCATCATCATCGAAGGCCGGATTGTGGAAGGCTTCGCTAGCATGGCGGGCGAGCTGGGACATATCGCCATCGTGCCGGATCTGGAAGCAATCCAATGCGGCTGCGGCAAGATGGGCTGTCTGGAGACGGTATCTTCCGCCACGGGGATTATTCGCATGGCCAAGGATGCGGTAGAGCGCGGCGATCGCACGACGCTGGCAGAAGTGGATGAGATTATGGCCAAGGACGTCATGGATGCGGCCAAGGCAGGCGATGAAGTGGCGAACCGTATTATTAGCCGTGCCGCATTCTATCTGGGCAAATCGATGTCCATGATGGCTATTGCGCTCAATCCGAAGTGCTTCATCGTAGGCGGAGGGGTATCCAAAGCTGGAGATTTCCTATTTGACCAAATTCGAGAAGTATTCGAGAAGTATACGCTTGATCAAGCCAAGGAAGGCGTTACTATCGTGCCGGCAACGCTTGGCAACAACGCTGGTGTCGTAGGTGCAGCAGGTCTTATTCTAAGAGGATAGTAGGTGTGGGACTCATGGAGACGACAGCAACCTTATCGAAACTTGTCATTATTACAGGTATGTCGGGTGCGGGCAAGACGATTGCTGTCCAAAGCCTGGAGGATCTCGGGTTTTTCTGCGTAGATAATTTACCGCCAGTGCTTATTCCGAAGTTCGCGGAATTAATTGAGCAGTCGAACGGTAAAATAGGGAAGGTAGCTCTTGTTATCGACTTGCGCGGACGAGAGTTCTTCACTGCGCTGTCGGAATCGCTGGCTTATATGAATGACCATCATACGATCAATCTTGAAATATTGTTCTTGGACGCCAAGGATGAAGTACTGGTTCAGCGGTATAAGGAAAGCCGTCGCCGGCATCCTCTTGCTTCGGAGGGGCTGCCTCTTGAGGGGATACATGCGGAGCGGAGGCTTCTTGAAGATCTGAAGGGATCGGCTTCTCTCGTAATCGATACGAGCGGGCTGAAGCCGCAAAAATTGAAGGAGCGCATTATCGCTCAGTTCACCAGTGTGGAAGAAAGTGCATTGTCTGTCAACGTAACGTCCTTCGGTTTCAAATACGGTATTCCAATCGATGCTGATCTGATATTCGATGTACGATTCCTCCCTAACCCGCATTATGTGGAGAGCTTGCGGCCCAATACAGGGCAACACCCCGATGTATATGATTATGTGATGAAGTGGCCTGAGACGCAGCAATTTCTGACGAAGCTTCTGGATATGCTTCAATACTTAATTCCGCTATACAGGAAGGAAGGGAAGAGTCAGGTCGTCATCGGGATCGGCTGCACAGGAGGCAAGCACAGGTCCGTTGCGATTGCCGAATACTTGGGCAGAATGCTTGGCAGCAGCGATACGGAGACGGTGCGCGTCAGTCATCGTGACTCTCTGCGCGATAAGCATCATTGACGGGGGTAGAGTATGCAGACGATACAGAAAGTGATTAGACGTCCCAAAATTGTCGTCATCGGCGGCGGTACGGGACTGTCCGTCATGCTGCGCGGTCTGAAGGAGAAGCCTCTTGATATTACAGCAATTGTGACGGTAGCAGATGACGGAGGAAGCTCTGGCATATTGCGCAATGAATTGCAAATCCCACCGCCTGGCGACATCCGCAACGTGCTGATGGCGCTAGCCGATACGGAGCCTCTACTGGCTGAGGTGCTGAATTACCGGTTCCATAACGGAACGGGGTTGGCCGGCCATAGTCTGGGCAATCTCATACTGGCGGCGATGACGGACATCTCCGGCGACTTCGTGACTGGAGTACGGCAGTTGAGCCAGGTGCTTGCGGTGCGAGGTCGCGTGCTCCCGGCGGCTGATCGCGCCATTGTGCTGAGCGCGGAGATGGAGGACGGAACGATTATTACGGGTGAATCCATGATTCCGAAGGCAGGCGGCAGAATTGCAAGAGTATTCCTGGAGCCGCATGATGTGGAGCCGCTGCCGGAAGCGGTGGAAGCTCTGGAGAGTGCAGACGCGATACTGATCGGCCCGGGCAGTCTGTATACCAGCATTATGCCTAATTTGATCGTCCCAAAGCTGGCGCAAGCTATAGTGGCTTCGTCTGCGGTGAAGCTGTTCGTCTGTAATGTGATGACGCAGCCGGGAGAGACGGATAATTATACAGTAAGTCAGCATTTGGATGCCGTATATCGGCATATTGGTCATCATTTATTCGATTATGTTATAGTTAACAATGGCGATATACCGCCGCAAGTGGAAGACCGTTACGCCGAGAAAGGAGCCAAAGCCGTTCGCCTCGACATGGATGAGGTGAGCAAGCGAGGCTATAAGGTGATCGCGGATCGGCTTGTGCTGTTCCAGACGTTCCTGCGGCATGATGCGGAGCGGTTGAGCCATCATATTTATAAGCTTGTAGAGAACTGGATGTTACGAAAGAGGTGATGAACGATGTCATTTGCGGCGCAAACGAAGAAGGAACTGACGCTAATTGAGACGGACGGATGTTGCGAACGGGCCGAACTGGCCGCCCTTATCCGGATGAACGGCTCAGTCAGCTTATCCAGCCGCAAAATCGTTCTGGACATCTCGACCGAGAATGCCGCTATTGCCCGAAGAATCTATTCCTTAATCAAGAAGCACTTTGATGTGCACGTAGAGTTGCTTGTCCGCAAGAAGATGCGCCTGAAAAAAAACAATGTCTATATCGTGCGGATGCCGACCAAAGTGCAGGAGATGCTGAGCGACCTTCGGATTGTATCCGAAGGCTTCAACTTCAATCCCTACATTGACCGGGACATTATCCGCAAGTCATGCTGCAGGCGTTCCTACCTTAGGGGAGCCTTCTTAGCGGGGGGCTCGGTGAACAACCCCGAGGGATCTTCATATCATCTGGAGATTGCTTCAATGTATCAAGAGCATTGCGAGGCGCTTGTAGATCTGGCCAACAGCTTCAGGCTGAATGCAAGGTGCATCGAGCGAAAGAAGGGCTTCATCTTCTACATTAAGGAAGGCGAGAAAATTATCGAGCTGCTGAACATCATCGGAGCGCATCAGGCACTATTCAAGTTCGAGGATGTTCGGATTATGCGCGATATGCGCAACTCCGTTAATCGGATTGTTAATTGTGAGACGGCTAATCTGAATAAAACGATCGGCGCCGCTGTTCGGCAAATCGACAATATAAAGCTGCTGCAGAAGGAGATTGGGTTAGAGAATCTGCCCGATAAGCTAAAAGAAGTTGCGGAGGTTCGTCTGCTACACCCGGATTCCAATCTGACCGAGGTTGGAGCGATGCTGAAGGGTAAGGTGAGCAAATCGGGGGTCAACCACAGACTTCGCAAAATAGACGAACTTGCTGAAAAAATACGCAACGGAGTAAGTTTTACCTAGTGCAATTAGGTGTAAAATGATATAATAAGATGTAAAAGTATTTTGCTTGGTGGTCATATCAAGGGTACTCTTCATCACATCGCGCATATAAAGACTTCATAAAATATAGGGGGTATGATTCCATGACAAAGCTTCCAGTTGTTGTTCGTCTGAGAACGGGACTTCACGCAAGACCAGCAGCGCTGTTCGTTCAAGAAGCGAATAAGTTCTCCTCTGAGGTATTCGTAGAGAAGGACGATAAGAAGGTTAATGCGAAATCCATCATGGGTATTATGAGCCTGGCGATCAGCTCAGGCACAGAAATTTCCATAAGTGCTGACGGATCGGACGCGGAACAGGCTGTAAACGCTTTAGTCGCGCTTGTCAGCAAGGAAGAGCTGGAGAATCAGTAAGACCAGACCAGTGATATACTTGTGATTTTCTCATCCTATAAGCCCAGCATAAGCACGCTTGTACTGAGCTTATAGGGATAAGACATTTTTTTCATTGGAAAAAGAACGTCGCGGACTCGCTCCCGAAGGAGTGAGTCCGCGACGTTCTTTTTGGCTATTTGATAAGGCTTTAAGCTTGCTCCAGTTCGGCAATTATTGCTTTCATCTTGTTCGCGGATTGCCGGAATAGCTCTTGCTCTTGTTCAGTTATCGTCAGCTCCAGTGTCTTCCTGATGCCGGTGCGGTCGACAATGCAAGGGACGCCAAGATAAGTGTCAGCTTCTACGCCGCAATAAGTGCCGAGCATCGTAGATACATTCAGTACCGCCCCTTCGTCCCGGAGGATGGCTGTACAGATCCGATCGATAGCCAGTGCAATTGCGTAGTAGGTGGCCCCCTTCGCTTCGATAATGCTATACGCTGCATCTCTCGTATGAACGAAGATATTTTCTTTGTCCTCTTTTGAAAGCTGCAGCTCCACTCCGGCGATGTTGGCCAGGCTCCATATCGGCACTTCAGAATCCCCATGCTCGCCCACGATATGGGCATGCACGCTGCGTGGATCGATATGTAGCTTCTGACCGATCAGGTAACGGAATCTGGCGCTATCCAGCAGCGTGCCGGAGCCGATAACGCGTTCTGCTGGCAATCCGGACTTCTTCAATGCAATATAACTCATAATATCGACGGGGTTGGTTGCGATGAGCAGGATGGCATCTTGGTTGTGCGGTAGAATCTGATGTATGATGTTATCGAATATGTCAGCGTTTCGTCGCAATAGATCCGTGCGGGTCTCTCCCGGCTTCTGCGCTGCTCCGGCGGTAATGACGATAATATCTGCTCCTGCACAATCCTCGTAAGTTCCTGCCCATACGGTAGATCCGTCGAGGAATGGCATGCCGTGGTTCATGTCGAGTGCGTCTCCCGCCGCCTTATTGTAATTACTGTCGATAAGCACCAGCTCATCCATCCGGTTCCGCAGCAGCAATGTATAAGCTGTTGTTGCGCCCACAGCGCCCGTCCCGATCACGACTACTTTTGTTTTCTTCATAGTGATAAGCCCCTGTCTCCTTCTGTCTGATAAGTTTCTCGATTAGGTTTTCTCACTTGTTCAGGAATGGTTTGTTCACGAAGTAATACATCCATCCCATCAGCACGCTTCCGCCAATAAGATTACCGAACGTGACGGGGATCAAATTAAGGAGAGCCCCTTCCAACGTAACGATGTCGGTATCTTGTACGACCATTGCAATTGCAAATGTACACATATTGGCAATACTATGCTCGTAGCCAGAGATGAAAAAGCAAAAGACAAAAAGCATCATGGCGAACATTTTAGCCCCGTCAGTCTTCATCCACATCGGAATAAAGAAAGCGAGACAGACGAGCCAATTACATAATATGGCTCGAAAAAATAGCTGCATACCAGGTGTGCTCACCTTCTTGTCGGCGACTTCCAGCAGGAAGCCGTTCACATAGTCGCTGTCAAACAGTCCGGTTGACCAGATCAGGAAAGCAAATACGGCTGCTCCAAGCACATTGCCGGAATAGCTGGTTATCCAAAGCTTAATGGTGTCCATCCATCTCATCTTCTTGCGCAACGCGGCGTAGCTGTAGTAGAACGTATTGCCAGTGAACAGGTCTCCGCCTCCATAGCTAATCAGAATAATCGCCGTCCCGAAGGTTAAGGCTGCTATCGGATAGGTAAGCGGAGAATGCTCTATATAGAAGTAACTCCCGGTCTTGAAAGCTACAATGACCCCGAAGCCGATGAACATGCTCGCCAGCATGGATCTGGCTAAAGATATGATGATACTCTGCTTGAATATTTTTAGCTTCTTCAATGCCAATTGCTCGACTTGTTGTAGCGGTTCGGCCTCCATCGCTCTACCCCCTCATAACTTCTAGGTTATTCTGTCGTATGCAAAGGATAGCATCACAGGAGGGAGGGAGATGTGATTAATGTCACTATATGTGAACAAGAGCCACCCTTCCAGGATTATGGAAGGATGGCTCTTGTCCCTATTAGTCAATACGCTCGATCACCTTATCGATCAAGCCGTATTCATTCGCCTCAGCGGCGCTCATGAAGTAATCGCGGTCGGTATCTTGCTCGATACGGCTAAGCGGCTGTCCGGTGCGCTCTGCCAAGATGTTGTTCAACTTGTCCCGCATCTTGAGGATGCGGCGCGCGCGAATCTCAATGTCGCTGGCCTGCCCTTCGGCTCCGCCAAGCGGCTGGTGAATCATGACCTCACTGTTCGGGAGGGCGTAACGCTTGCCCTTGGCGCCTGCCGACAACAGGAACGCGCCCATGGATGCGGCCATGCCCACGCAGATGGTGGATACGTCAGGCTTAATATACTGCATTGTATCGTAAATGGCCATCCCTGCCGTAATGGAACCGCCTGGGCTGTTAATGTATAACGAAATATCCTTATCGGGATCTTCCGCTGTCAGGAACAGCATCTGTGCAATAATGGAATTCGCTACGACATCGTTAACACCCGATCCCAGAATAATGATGCGATCCTTCAACAAGCGAGAGTAAATATCGTAGGAGCGTTCACCGCGATTGCTTTGCTCGATTACCATTGGAACAAAATTCATAGCCAACCAATCCTCCTTCGAAAGTATGTTCTCTGTATATCTTAATGTATTCCTATAATAACGGATAAAAAAACAAAAGTCAAAGAAAGTCAAACATGTCTTCCAGTAAAGGGATGGGCGGTGATAACATGAAAAAAAGCTGCCCAGCGACAAAAGGTCGCATGGCAGCTTATGTATCCTTTATAGTGGCGCGCCCGCTAGGAATCGAACCTAGATCTCAGGCTCCGGAGGCCTACGTCATATCCATTGGACCACGGGCGCAAAAACAGTAGCAAAATTGATTATATGATATTCTGGTTCCGAACGCAAGAGCCATTCCTGAATAAATATTTTGTGAATTTATCGAGTAATCGTTTTCATCATGACTCCAGCACTTGCAGAACGTCAGATTATTCGGTAATATAATGGTGGGACTTAAAAAGGATCGGCGGGACGTTACGCGTCCAGGTGTGGCGAGAGTCCCCATATTTCGATAAGAGTCTCTGGCTTTGATTGATGGAGAGAAGGAGAGCGAATGCATCAGCTCATTGAATTGCAGCAGCAGCTTGTGCCGGATCTTCTCTATACGATGAGGAAGAGATATGCCATTCTGCATCAGGTCATGCTATCCGATACCATTGGCCGACGGACGCTTGCTACCGAGATGGCGATGACGGAGAGAGTGCTGCGTGCTGAGATCGACTTTCTGAAGGAGCAGGGGCTGCTGGACATTCATTCAGCCGGGATGCGGATCAGCGAAGCGGGCAAGGAGCTTCTGGAACAGCTTGAACCGCTCTACAAATCGTTATTCGGCTTGTCTTCCCTGGAGAAGGAGCTTCAGAATGCCTTCGGCTTATCGCGCGTTATTGTCGTAGCAGGCGACTCGGATCACTCGCTGCAGACGAAGCGGGAATTGGGGAGAGCGGCCTGCCAAGTGCTGCGGGAGACGGTAAGGCAAGGGGACGTTGTGGCGGTAACAGGCGGCACGACGATTGCTCAGGTTGCCAATCAACTCGTATTGTCGGCATCGGCTAAGGATGTGTGGTTCGTGCCTGCGCGTGGCGGCCTTGGTGAGAGC
The DNA here is from genome assembly GCF_042675905.1 of Paenibacillus chungangensis. Taxonomy (NCBI): domain Bacteria; kingdom Bacillati; phylum Bacillota; class Bacilli; order Caryophanales; family Paenibacillaceae; genus Paenibacillus; species Paenibacillus chungangensis. The sequence continues at coordinate 26,096 of NZ_JBHTJZ010000004.1, forward strand.
TTGGATTACCAAGCGAATACGCTCGCTTCGACGATGGCGAAGCGCACGGGTGGACATTATCGACTACTGCATGTGCCTGACTTCCTTGGCGAGGAGGCTTACTCGTCGATTATGGGCGAACCGAACATACGTGAGATTGTGGATGTCATCCGAAGCTCACGCATAGTCGTTCACGGAATCGGCGATGCCAAGGTGATGGCCAGGCGCAGACGATTGAAGGAGACCGATGTGGCGGCAATGACCGAGGAAGGCGCACTGGCAGAGGCATTTGGCTACTATTTCGATCAGAATGGCGCTGTTGTGCACAAAATGCAGACGGTAGGGTTACGACTAGAGGATATTGTGAACACTGAAGTTGTTATCGGCGTGGCCGGAGGCAAGAGTAAGGCAGATGCCATTGCGTCCATTATGCGCTTCGGGCACAACGATGTACTCATCACCGACGAGGCTGCAGCTACCGCCATAGTAGAGATGTCTGAGGATGAGAACTAGCTAGACAGGCATCATGACAATGCTTGCATACGGCGAGAGTCTGTGTGCGCATTGTCTTGAAATATATATTGCATTATATAAAAGCAAAGCTTAGGAGGAACTAGAAATGGTTAAAGTTGGTATTAATGGTTTTGGTCGCATTGGCCGTAACGTGTTCCGCGCTTCCCTGAACAACCCTAATGTTGAGGTAGTAGCGGTTAACGATCTGACAGACGTGAAGACACTGGCTCATCTTCTGAAATATGACACAACGCACGGCAAGTTGAATGTTAGCGTTGAAGCGAAGGAAGGCGCATTGATCGTTGACGGTCGCGAAATCAAAGTGTTCGCGGAGCGCAATCCTGCTGATCTGCCTTGGTCATCTGTAGGCGCTGAAATCGTAGTAGAGTCGACGGGTATCTTCACTGCGAAGGACAAAGCTGAGCTTCACCTGCAAGGCGGCGCTAAGAAGGTTATCATCTCCGCTCCTGCAACGAACGAAGACATTACCATCGTCATGGGTGTTAACGAAGACCAATACGACCCTGCGGCACATACCATTGTTTCCAACGCATCGTGTACGACGAACTGTCTTGCTCCATTCGCGAAAGTCCTGAATGACAAGTTCGGTATCGTGAAAGGCATGATGACGACTATTCACTCCTATACGAACGACCAAAGCGTACTGGATCTGCCGCACAAGGATCTTCGTCGCGCTCGCGCAGCTGCCGAGAACATCATTCCTTCCACGACTGGCGCAGCGAAAGCAGTATCCCTTGTTCTGCCTGAGCTGAAGGGCAAGCTGAACGGTATGGCTATGCGTGTTCCTACCGCTAACGTATCTGTGACTGACCTTGTGGCTGAGCTGAAGGTTGACGTAACGGTTGACGAAGTGAACGGCGCTCTGAAAGCTGCTGCCGAGGGTCCGCTCAAAGGCATCATGAACTACAATGAAGAGCCGCTTGTATCCAGCGACTACAATACAGATCCTGCTTCCTCCACAATCGACGGTCTGTCGACTATGATCGTAGAAGGCAACATGGTGAAAGTGGTATCCTGGTACGACAACGAGTGGGGCTACTCCAACCGTGTAGTTGATCTGGCTGCTTACATCGCAGCGAAAGGTCTGTAAGAGGAGACATGCGGGCAGGACTATAGCGTTCTGGCTGTCTCTGCCGATGAGCTTTGGCCCCGAGGCCTTGTGCCCTGAAGCAGGGTCCCGCCATGAGGGCGTTCCTTCCCTGGAAGGGGCGCCCTTCTCTTGTTTTCTTCGCAATATAAATCTGGGAGGGTTCATTCATGAATAAAAAGAGCATACGCGATGTGGCTGATCTGGCCGGCAAAAGAGTGTTCGTGCGCGTGGACTTCAACGTGCCGATCGAAGATGGCAAAATTACGGACGACAAGCGGATCCGTGAGACGCTTCCTACGATTAACTATCTGATGGAGCAGGGCGCCAAGGTCATTCTGGCAAGCCATCTGGGCCGTCCGAAAGGCGAGGTGGTCGAGGAGCTGCGTCATACGGCATCTGCGGCGCGTCTCTCCGAGCTGCTGGGCAAGCTTGTGGCGAAAGCCGACGAGGCAATCGGCGAGAAGGTGGAGGCACAAGTCGCGGCAATGCAGAACGGCGACGTGCTGCTTCTGGAGAACGTGCGCTTCTACGCTGGCGAAGAGAACAACGATCCTGAGCTGGCGAGAGCATTCGCGAAGCTGGCGGACCTGTTCGTGAATGACGCATTCGGCGCAGCTCATCGCGCACACGCATCTACAGAAGGCATCGCGCATCTGTTGCCAGCGGTATCCGGTCTGCTGATGGAGAGAGAGCTGGATGTGCTGGGCAAGGCGCTTCACAATCCTGAGCGCCCGTTCACAGCGATCATCGGCGGCTCCAAGGTGAAAGATAAAATTGCGGTTATCGACAAAATGCTCGAGATCGCAGACAATATTATTATCGGCGGCGGCTTGTCCTATACCTTCTTCAAGGCGCAAGGCCATGAAGTCGGCAATTCCCTTCTGGACGAGAGCAAGCTGGACCTGGCGCTCGGCTTCATCGAGAAGGCGAAGCAACTGGGCAAAAACTTCTACATGCCGGTAGATATTGTGGTAACGGATGACTTCAGCCCATCGGCGAATACGCAAGTGGTGGACGTGGACGGCATCCCGGCCGATTGGGAAGGCATCGATATCGGACCGAAGACGCGCGCTATCTACGGAGACGTCATTAAGAATTCCAAGCTCGTCGTATGGAACGGTCCAATGGGCGTGTTCGAGATAGAGCCGTTCTCCCACGGTACACGCGCTGTTGCGCAGGCGGCGGCTGAGACGTCCGCTTACACGGTTATCGGTGGTGGCGATTCCGCTGCTGCGGCTGAGAAGTTCGGTCTTGCAGACCGGATGGACTTCATCTCCACAGGCGGCGGCGCTTCTCTGGAGTTCATGGAAGGCAAGAAGCTGCCAGGCGTTGAAGCTCTGAACGACAAATAAACCAAAGGAGGCATAAGCATGAGCAGAACACCGATTATTGCGGGCAACTGGAAAATGTTCAAAACGGTATCCGAGGCGCAGAACTTCTTCGCGGAAGTGAAGGGCAAAGCGGAGGTTGAAGGTGTTGAGAGCGTCATCTGCGCACCTTATACAAATCTTCCCGCCCTCGTGGAAGCGGCGAGAGGGACAAGCATTGCAATCGGAGCGCAAAACGTCCACTTCGAGGACAATGGCGCTTACACCGGCGAGATCAGCGGCGGAATGCTGAAGGAGCTTGGCGTGAAATATGTTATCATCGGCCATTCCGAGCGCCGCGCTTACTTCGCGGAGACGGACGAGATCGTGAACAAGAAGGTTCATGCCGCATTCAGACACGGTCTTACGCCAATCGTGTGCGTAGGAGAAAAGCTGGAAGAACGCGAAGCAGGCGAGACGAAGGAAGTGTGCAAGACACAGACGGAAGCGGCGTTCGAGGGTCTGTCCCAGGAGCAAGCGGCAGCTGTCGTCATTGCGTATGAGCCGATCTGGGCGATCGGAACAGGCAAATCCTCCACTTCCGAGGATGCGCAGGATGTGATCGGCTATATCCGCGGCATCGTGGCGGGTCTGTACGACGAAGCTACTGCGAATGCCGTCCGCATTCAATACGGCGGCAGCGTAAAGCCGAACAACGTAGCGGAGTACATGGGCCAAGCGGACATCGACGGCGCGCTCGTCGGCGGCGCAAGCCTGGAGCCTGCGTCTTATATCGCTCTCATCGAGGGGGCCAAGTAAGATGGCTGAACGCAAACCGGTAGCATTAATTATTATGGACGGCTTCGGATTGCGCGATGATGTCACGGGCAACGCGGTTGCGCAAGCGAACAAGCCCAACTACGACAAATATTTGCAGCAATATCCGAACACAACGCTGACGGCATGCGGCGAAGCGGTAGGCTTGCCCGAAGGGCAAATGGGCAACTCGGAGGTCGGCCACCTGAATATCGGAGCGGGACGTATCGTATATCAGGACCTGACCCGGATCAGCAAGTCGATCCGTGAAGGTGAATTCTTCGACAATGAGACGCTGCATGCCTCAGTGAAGCATGTGAAGGAGAAGGGCCGTAAGCTGCATCTGTACGGCTTGCTGTCCGACGGCGGCGTGCACAGCCATATTGCTCATCTGTTCGCCTTGCTGGAGCTGGCCAAGAAGGAGAACTTGACGGAAGTCTACATCCATGCATTCCTCGACGGGCGCGATGTGGCTCCGGACAGCGCGAAGAGCTATGTCGAAGCGCTGCAGGCGAAGATCGACGAGCTCGGCGTAGGCCGCATAGCGACGGTGCAAGGCCGTTACTACGCGATGGATCGCGACAAGCGCTGGGAGCGTACGGAGAAGTCTTACCGGGCGATGGTATATGGCGAAGGCCCGCAGTATACCGATCCCGTGGAAGCGGTAGTTGAATCCTATGCGAAATCCGTATATGATGAATTCGTTATGCCAACGGTGATCGTGGGCGAGGACAACAAGCCTGTCGGTCTCGTGGAGTCGGAGGATGCAGTCGTCTTCTTCAACTTCCGCCCCGATCGCGCTATCCAATTGTCGCAAGTGTTCACGAATGAGGATTTCCGCGGCTTCGACCGCGGGGAGAAGTGTCCGAAGCACCTTCACTTCGTCTGCTTGACCCTGTTCAGCGAGACGGTCGGCGGATACGTCGCTTACTCACCGAAGAACCTGGATAACACGCTGGGCGAAGTGCTGGCGCAGAATGGGAAGACGCAGCTGCGCACGGCGGAGACCGAGAAGTACCCGCATGTCACGTTCTTCTTCAGCGGCGGCCGCGATGTCGAGCTGCCGGGTGAGACGCGTGTGCTGATCAACTCGCCGAAGGTGGCGACGTACGATCTGCAGCCGGAGATGAGCGCCTATGAGTTGGCGGAATCAACTGTGCGGGAGATTGAGGCGGACAAGCATGATGCGATCATTCTGAACTTTGCCAATCCGGATATGGTGGGCCACTCCGGTATGCTGGAACCGACCATCAAGGCGGTAGAGGTGACGGACGAGTGTCTCGGCAAGGTGGTAGAAGCGGTGCTGGCGAAAGGCGGCGTCTGCATCATTACGGCAGACCATGGTAACGCGGATATGATTGCCGACGAGAATGGCCGTCCGCATACGGCGCATACGACGAATCCCGTTCCGCTCATTGTAACAAGAGAAGGACTGGATCTTCGCGATGGCGGCATCCTGGCAGATATCGCGCCGACGCTGCTGGAGCTGCTGAAGCTTGACAAGCCGGCGGAGATGACAGGGAATTCACTGATCAAGTAAGGATCAATCCATTCATCAACACCACTAATTGAACATTAAAGGAGTGTCTATTCATGTCCATGATCGTTGACGTATATGCACGCGAAGTGCTGGATTCCCGCGGGAATCCGACAGTTGAAGTAGAAGTAACGCTGGAATCCGGCGGCAAAGGCCGCGCTATCGTGCCATCCGGCGCATCCACAGGCGCATATGAAGCGGTAGAGCTGCGTGACGGAGACAAGTCCCGTTACCTGGGCAAAGGCGTACTGAAAGCAGTAGAAAACGTAAATACATTGATCGCACCGGAAATCATCGGTCTGGACGCACTGGATCAAGTCGCTATCGACCGCAAAATGATCCAAATCGACGGTACGCCTAACAAAGGCAAGCTGGGCGCCAACGCTATTCTGGCGGTATCGATGGCTGTAGCGCGCGCTGCTGCAGACGCGCTGGACGTATCCCTGTACACGTACCTCGGCGGCTTCAACGCGAAGACATTGCCTGTACCGATGATGAACATCATCAACGGCGGCGAGCATGCCGACAACAACATCGACGTTCAGGAGTTCATGGTTCTGCCGGTTGGCGCTGCAGACTTCAAAGAAGCGCTTCGCATCGGTGCGGAAATCTTCCACAGCCTGAAGGCTGTATTGCATGATAAAGGTCTGAACACGGCAGTTGGCGACGAGGGCGGCTTCGCTCCGAACCTGGGCTCCAACGAAGAAGCGATCACGACGATCATCTCCGCCATCGAGCGCGCTGGTTACAAGCCAGGCGAAGATGTATTCCTGGGCATGGACGTTGCATCTACAGAGTTCTACAAGGACGGCAAGTATGTATTGGCCGGCGAAGGCAAGTCCTTCACTTCCGCGGAGTTCGTCGATCTGCTCGCTTCCTGGGTCGAGAAGTATCCGATCGTATCGATTGAAGACGGCTGCTCCGAAGACGACTGGGATGGCTGGAAGCTGCTTACCGACAAGCTAGGCGGCAAGGTTCAGCTCGTGGGTGACGATCTGTTCGTGACGAATACAGAGCGTCTGTCTGACGGCATCGAGAAGGGCGTGGGTAACTCCATTCTGGTTAAGGTGAACCAGATCGGTACGCTGACTGAGACGTTCGACGCGATCGAAATGGCGAAGCGCGCAGGCTACACGGCAGTCATCTCTCACCGTTCCGGCGAGAGCGAAGACAGCACGATCGCTGACATCGCGGTTGCGACTAATGCAGGCCAGATCAAGACAGGCGCTCCTTCCCGTACGGACCGCGTAGCGAAGTACAACCAATTGCTTCGCATCGAGGATCAGCTGGGCTCCACGGCGCAATACGGCGGCAAAGCTGCGTTCTACAACCTGAAAAACTTCAAGTAAGATTGCACTGCCGATAAAGGTACAGCAATGAATGGCTGCTTCGTGAGAGCGTTATGCTCAAGCGAAGTAGCCTTTTTTCTATTGGATGCGAGAGTAACCTTTTATGTTAATGTCTGAAATTAGTAACTATTTGGATCGCGAAAGAGGTGGCGCATACATACAAGCTCATGTATAATTATTTTGCTATTGCCGCTTTAATCATGAAGCGTGAAAGCGTTATCATAAAATTATATATAAAAAATTTATAATTATTGTATAACATTGTAAAAAAAGAGGGGTTGTATTGATGAGGAAAGCGCGTGGCAATCATGTGAAAGTGCTTCTGTATTATTTCATTCCTTTCGCGCTGCTGCTTGCGCTCTTCGGCGGTGCAGGGCTGTTCATCTATGAGAAAACGGTGCAAAAGGTGGAGTCGAGCGCTCAAAGCACGGCGCAATATATGCTGGAGCAAATGCAAGAAAATGTGGAACGTCGATTCGTTGAGGTGGAGACGATTGCAATGCAAGTAGCGAGCAATACGAAGGTACTGTCGTTCCTGCAGGTGAAGGATCCGTTCCGCGACAGCAACCCCTACCGTATTATCGATGTGAAGAACGATCTGTTCGACTATTCGCTCGTCAATCAATTCCTTATTGATTATTATGTCATCTATCCTGAGAGCGAGCTGGCCATATCGCCCAAAAGCGTAAGCAAGCTGCGACAGCTCTACGATCTGAAATTCCAATATGAAGGCGTCTCATATGAGGAATGGAGAGGAATGCTGTTAAGCAATGATCGATCCAAGCAATACGTGCCGGGAAGGCCGTCGTTGTACCAAGGCAAGTCCTCTTCTGTTGTCACATTCCTGCAGCCGTTCGGCACAGGTGCACAGAACGGGCAAGTGCTGATGCTTATCGACAATACCCAGATTCAGAGTATGCTGTCCAATCTAACGCTAAGCGGCGGGGTGGCGTTTATCGCCAATAAGCAAGGCGAGCTGATCAGCGCAGTCGGCGACGGTCCGTTCAGTTTCTCTCTAAGTAGCATGAAAGACGGATACTACCATATGAAGGTAGGCGAAGAGAATATGTATGTGACCCGCATCAGCTCAAGCTATAGCGGATGGACCTATGTGGCGCTTCAACCGGAGAAAAAGCTGATGGAACGGGCGGAATATATTCGGCAGACGTTCCTGACGGTGTTGGCCATTGCTCTGCTGGGTGGTCTGCTTACCGCATTCTACTTCTCCTATCGCAACAGCCAATGGCTATGGAAGATGCTGAGGCTGCTGCCGGAGCAGCGCGGTGTTCCGGCCAATACTGCGTCCGTTCGTCATACGATAGATTACGTAGGACAATCGGTGACCAGCCTGATTTTCAACCACGAGACGCTGGTTGCGAAGCTGGACGAGCAATTGCCCTTGCTCCGCAGCGCCTTCCTGGGCCGGTTGCTGCGAGGCCAATTCCCGTCGGGTCGAGACATTGCCCTCGCGATGGAGCACTCCAAGCTGTCCTGGGAAGGACGCTATATAATGGTCGCCATCTTGCAACTTGCCAGTTATAAGGGAGCTTATACAGAAGAGATATTGGATGAGTTGAACATTCAGAAGCTGGGTATCCGGGAACTGATCGCGAAGGAATATGCGGGTATGGTCACAACGCTTGATCTTGACGAGCATCAGATCGCCTTGTTCTTTCATGGTGACGCCTCGTCACAGAAGCGATTCCAAGAGAAGACGCGACTGCTTCTGGAAGAACTGCAGCGCGGAATCAATGAGAAGCTCGGCGTGCTGACGTATATTGCGGCAGGCGGCAGTTGCAGCCAACTGACGGATGTCAGCCGTTCTTATCAGGAAGCGAGCTTCCTGCTTGACCGCAAGGAGTGGTCGACGGAGCAGCCGGTCGCTTGCCATGGCGATATGGGAACGATAGCGATTCAAGCTTATTTCTACCCATCTGATCTGGAACAGCGACTAATGGGACTTGTGAAGTCCGGCAACGATCAAGAGGTGAAGGACGTGCTTGCGCAACTGACGGAGAAAAATGTACGGGAGCGGTCATTGCCCCATTCCGTGGGAAAGATCTTCATACACGAGCTTTCCGGCACACTGTTGAAGTGTTGCGAACAGTCAGCTATACCCCCGGATGAGTTGCACGCCGAGCGCGAAGGCGCGCTGTTGGCGACGGAGCCGAAGCGGACATTAGAGGAAAGTCTGGACTTGCTTGGCGACGCGTTCAGCAGCTTATGCCATAAACATCATGATCGGAAGAAGAGCCATAACGATGAATTGAAGGAACGACTGATCGCCTATGTGGAACAGAACTACCGCCGTACTGATCTGAGCCTGACACTGCTGGCGGAGGAATTGCAAACTTCAGAGACGTATATTTCATACTTTTTCAAGGAGCAGACAGGGGTCAACTTCTCGGAATATGTGGAGCGCCTTCGGATGAGTGCGGCCCGGCGACTGCTGAAGGAAGGCGATGCTTCTGTTAACGAGATCGCCCGTCTGGTCGGCTATTATTCTCTGAACTCCTTCAGCCGCGCCTTCAAGCGGGCCAATGGCATCAGTGCGACGGAATACCGAAAAGGCAAGTAAGGAAGCGGTTTCTAAAGATTTGCACACGGCTTGAATTAGGAATAATGACCCTTTTAAAGCGCTTTCTTGAATGATGAATAGCATTAGAATATGTCATATTTACGAATGCAGCCCCAGTCGTCTATACTTCGAATCACCGGCCGGTAAACAAACATGACTTTGGCGATACCAAGGGGGGACGTAACTTGATTGCAAGGCGGAGGACCTTTCGTAGTTGGCAGCTGTATGTGCTTTTCTTACCACCTTTGATTTACATTCTATTATTTAAGTACGTTCCGATGATTGGAGCCGTCATTGCTTTCAAGGACTTCTCTATTTCCAAGGGCATTTTCGCCAGCGAATGGGTTGGACTGAAGCATTTCATGCGGTTTTTTGAATCCTATGATTTCAACAGGCTCCTGTTCAATACGTTAAGCGTCAGCTTCTATACGCTGATCGCCAGCTTTCCATTTCCTATTATGCTGGCAATCGGATTGAACTATGTGAGGAACCACCGATTCAAGAAGACGGTTCAAATGGTGACGTACGCGCCATACTTTATAAGTGTGGTCGTGCTCGTCGGCTTGCTGTTCCAATTCCTGGACCCTCGCACGGGTGCTATCAATCTGGTGCTGAGCTGGTTCGGAGTGGACTCGATCAACTTCATGGCCGATGCGTCGCTGTTCCAGTCAATTTATGTATGGTCTCATGTATGGCAAAACGTCGGCTTCGCTTGCATCATTTATCTGGCGACGCTGGCAGGAATCGATCCAGCCCTTCACGAAGCGGCCGTGATCGACGGAGCATCCAAAATGCAACGCATCTGGCATATCGATATTCCCGGGATTTTGCCAATTGCCGTTATCCTGCTTATCCTCAATACGGGACAGGTGCTGGAGACCGGCTTCGAGAAGATCCTGCTTATGCAAAATGCGCTTAACTTGCGGACATCCGAAGTGATCGACACCTACGTGTACAAGGTCGGCTTGATCTCACAGGCGATGAACTTCTCTTACGCCACAGCAATCGGATTGTTCAAGGCGGTTGTCGGCTTCGCTCTCCTTATTATCGTGAACACCGCAGCCAAGAAAATGAAACAGGAAAGTTTATGGTAAGGGGGGGATAGTGCATGGAAACAAACGCAATGAAAGAATCCGGTGGAGATAGAGTGTTTACTATCGTCAACTATGTCCTTTTGACATTCGTACTGTTAATTATACTCTATCCCTTGATCTACGTTGTAAGCGCCTCCTTCAGTTCGACTTACGCCATTATGTCGGGCAAGGTGTGGCTGTGGCCGGTGGAGCCGTCGCTGGATGGCTACAAGGCGGTATTTAAAAATAAAAATGTACTCATCGGCTTCAAAAACACCTTTCTCTACACGGGTATCGGAACGCTGCTCAACGTGGCGATGACGATTTTGGCGGCTTATCCGCTGTCCCGTCGCGACTTCCGCTTCAGAGGGGCTTTCATGCTGATGCTGGTGTTCACGATGATGTTCAATGGCGGACTCATTCCCAACTACCTGATCGTGAAGGAGCTGGGCATGATCGATACGTTCTGGTCGATGATCATTCCGACCGCGCTGACGGCATGGAATGTCATCATTATGCGGACGTACTTCCAGACGACCATTCCACATGAGATTCTGGAAGCCTCCCAGATCGACGGATGCAATGATTTTCGCTTTCTGTGGCGCATCGTGCTGCCGCTATCGGGTCCCATTCTGGCGGTTATCGCCTTGTTCTATGCCGTAGGGCACTGGAATCAGTATTTCAATGCGATGATTTACTTGAAGAGCCCGGATTTGTATCCGCTTCAGCTCATTCTGCGCGATATTCTCATTCAGAATGAAGTGAACATCGATATGATCGGGGACGCCAAGACGGCAGCCGCCCGCCAAGGCTTGAGGGAACTGCTCAAGTATTCGCTTATTGTCGTATCGTCGCTGCCATTGATTATCGTCTATCCGTTTGTGCAGAAGTTTTTTGTGAAGGGCGTTATGATCGGATCATTGAAGGGATAATAACAACCTAATTATTAGGAGGGGTCAATTTGAAGAAGCTTCTCATGTCTATGCTAGCGGTTGTCATGGTGTTAACGCTTGTGCTTGCCGGATGCTCCGGTTCCGATAACAATAAAGATACGGGTAAGGGTAGCAATGATGGGAAGAGCGACAGCGGCAACAGCGGCTCTGCCGATCTGCTGACGGAACCTGGCACTTATCCTATCGTGAACGAGAAGGTTACATTGAAGGTGATGGTTCGCGGCAATCCGCTAGTCGAGGATTTCGCAACGAATGAATTCACGAAGTGGTATGAAGAGAAAACGAACGTGCATATCGAGTGGGAAGTCGTTCCTGAGCAGAGCATGCAGGAAAAGCTGAACCTGGTGCTGGCGGGAGGCGATCTGCCTGATGTCATTCTCGGTCTGAACGTCACGCCGGCACAGCAGATGATCTACGGCAGCGAAGGGTCCTTCTTGCCGCTGAACGATCTGATCGCAGAGCATGGCGTGCAGACGAAGAAGCTGTTCGAGCAATACCCAGAGGTAGAGAAAGCGATTACGGCTCCGGACGGCAACATCTACAGCTTGCCGGAAATCAATCAATGCTACCACTGCTCCATGAGCCAGAAGATGTGGATATACCAGCCATGGCTGGATAAGCTGGGCCTTGATATGCCGACAACAACTGATGAACTGTATGACGTACTGAAAGCGTTCAAGGAGCAAGACCCTAACGGCAACGGCAAAGCGGATGAAATTCCATTGTCCATCTCGCCGAAGAGCTGGAGATCTTCCATGGATGCATTCCTGATGAACTCCTTCATCTACAATCCCGTATACGGAAACAGCACGAAGCATATGTTCGTGAAAGACGGTGTGATGGATGTCGCCTTCGACAAGCCGGAGTGGAAGGAAGGCCTGAAGTATATTCGCAAGCTGTATCAAGACGGTCTGATCGCCAGCGAGTCCTTCACGCAAGATGATAACCAGCTGATCCAAATCGGGGAAAACCCGGACACGGTCCTGCTCGGCGCATCGACGGGCGGCCATCAAGGCGTCTTCACACAGTTGATGGGAGAAAGTGGCAGATGGATGGAGTACAAGACGGTTCCAGTATTGAAAGGACCGAACGGCGAGGGCTTCGCTCCGACAGATCCGTCCGGTATGACGCTTGGCACATTCATTATTACAAACAAAGCGAAGCATCCTGACGTTGCGCTTCGCTGGGCGGACGGTCTCTTTGAATATGAGCATACACTACGTACCAACTATGGTCGTCCAGGTGAGGAATGGCGCGATGCAGAGGCCGGCGAGATCGGTATTAACGGCGAGCCTGCGAAGTGGATCGATCTGAAATCCTTCGGTGAAGTGCAAAATGTACACTGGGCACAGACAGGTCCTTCTAACCGGTCGAACGAGTTCCGTTTGAGCGCGGTGAGCAAAGGCGAAGATTCATTAGAGGAAATTCTGTACCAAGAGACGAAGAAGAACTATGAGCCGTTCAAGTCTGACCAATACAAGACGGTTCCGCCGCTGTTCATGACGAACGATCAAGCGACAGAGACAGCTGACCTGTCCAAGACGATCAATGACTTCGTAGAGGAGATGATGGCTCGCTTCATTATCGGCGACGCTGATATCGATTCGGAGTGGGATGCGTATCTGAAGACGCTTGATAGCATGAATCTGAAGCGCCTGATCGAAATTTATCAAACGGCTTACGATGCTCAGCAATAATTCAATAAAAGTAAGGGAAGGATTCATTCTTGGGAATGAATCCTTTTCCGCCATGTATGAGGAGGCAACGGATAATGAGCAATGTGTTGGTGGAGGAGTACCGCGGCGGTTTTTTGGAAAATATTCATTACGGTCATATTTGTGGCGTAAATGAGCAAAAGCGGGTCGTATACCGGTCAGGCGATCCGGAATGGGTGACGTTCATGCGCTCCGCCGCTAAGCCGATGCAGGCGGTACCGGCATTCATGGGCGGCTTCCTGGATGATCGATTCCGCTTCACGGACGAAGAAAAGGCAATTATGATGGCATCCCATCGAGCCCTTCCGTATCATGTGGAAGCGCTGGAGGGGATGCTCGGGAAGCTGGGTCTTGCCGAGGAGACGCTGGTATGCAAGCCGACGTATCCGTTGGATATGGATGCCAGAGATGCGTTAGTGGCTGGCGGCAAGCCGCAGCGCAGAGTGTATCACAATTGCTCTGGCAAGCATCTGGGGCTGCTCGCTTATTGCATCGGCATGGGTTATCCGCTGGAGGGGTACGAGCAGGTTAGTCATCCCGCTCAGCAAGAAGTGCTTCGCATCGTATCGCTTCTGTCTGAAGTGCCTTCAGGTGACATTCGAATTGGGACAGATGGCTGCGGCTTTCCGGTATTCGGCATGCCGCTCTCGGGCATGGCCAGAGCCTTCCTGAAGCTGGCGTGTCCCGATCTGATCGAAGATGAAGCGGTTCGGAAGGCCGTCATGGAAGTGACGGCGAATATGAATCGTTATCCTGCGATGATATCTGCTGATTACCTCATCTGCCCCAATCTGCTGATGGATGACAATATTGTGGCCAAGGGTGGGGCCAAGGGCGTCTATTGCTTCGCCTTGCGGAAGGAGCGTATGGCTTTCGCCTTGAAGGTGAATGACGGCTCGGAGGAGGAATGGCCGATTATCGTCGCATCCATCCTGGAGCAGATCGGCTATAGCAACCGGGCGACGATCGATCGGATGTACCGGATCGGTCCGCCGGAGATTCGGAATGACAACGGGCTGATCATCGGGAGGAATCAGGCGGTATTCCGGCTCGAAGATGTGATGGTGGGCTAATGATTGACTGGAGAGCGGAAGTAGAAGCGAGACGAGAAGCGCTGCTAGGCGATCTCATTCCTCTGTTGGCCATTCCGAGCGTTAAGGATGCGGCAAGCAGTGGTCCGGGGCAGCCTCAGGGCTGCCATTCGGCGCGTGCGCTGGAATATATGCTGCAGTTAGCGGAGAAGAATGGCTTGCGTACGGCAGTGATTGACGGATTGGTAGGGTTTGCGGAATACGACGCTTCCCGAATGAAGCGTGGAGTAGGCAGAGGCCATAGAGATTATATCGCTGTATTGAGCCATCTGGATGTGGTTCCCGCCACCGGCAACTGGTCGACGCCCCCGTTCGAGCCATGGATCAGGAATGGAAGGTTGTATGCCCGAGGTGCGATCGACGACAAGGGACCGGCAATGGCTACGCTCTATGCTCTCAAAATCGTGAAAGAGCTCGGGCTGCCGATGAAGCATAACGTCAGACTAATATTCGGAATCGATGAAGAAACCGGTATGACTTGTATGGACGCGTACAATCGCAGACAGCCGCCGCCGCTGGCAGGCTTCACGCCGGATGCGGTGTTCCCGATCGTGAATGCCGAGAAGGGACAGGTGAACGGCCGAATCGAGCGAATTGCGGCTAATGAAGAGAGGGCGGGTGGGCATGAATCAGCTGATGAGCATACGGAGATGGTGCTCGTTAGCTTCCAATCCGGAACGGCCGCCAATATGGTGCCCGACGAAGCAAGGGCAATTCTGACGCTTAAGGGAGAGTCTGACGAGCGGATGCAGCAACTGCAGGCATCACTGGAGCGGTATGGAAAGGCGACTTCCATTCAAGGAAGCGTTGTTAGGCTGCCGGATGGATTGGTGGAAGTAAGGGTGAAAGGGCGATCCGCCCATGGCATGGAGCCGCAGCGGGGGATCAACGCCGGGCTAAAGCTGGCGAGCTTCCTGAACCTGCAGCCGGTCGATGCGGAAGCGAGAAGCTTCCTGAATTGCTGTGAGTTGTACTTCCTAGATGACTGCCTCGGAGAACGCCTAGGGATCGCCCGGCGGGATGAGGAGACGAAGGAGCTTACGGTCAATGTCGGAGTTCTGGCTTATGAGCGAGGCGTAATGTCCAGTCTCGTACTTAATATTCGTTATCCTATCAGCTCTGACGATAAAGAAATCATCGGCCGAATCTCGCGATGCGTTGGTCGCTTGGGTTATCGCTGGCAGGATGTTACAGTGAAGAAGCCCCATCATGTATCGAGAAGCCATCCGATGATCGGGGCGCTGCAACGAATCTACCGGGAAGAGACGGGGCTGGAGCCCGAGCTGCTATCGACCGGCGGCGGGACGTATGCTTGCAAGATGCCGTGCGGAGTCGCCTTCGGCGCATTGTTCCCGGATCGCGAAAGCACGGCGCATCAGCCGGACGAGTACGTCGATATCGACGAGCTGATGCAAGCGACAGCGATGTTCGCCCGGGCAATCTACGAACTGGGCAATCTGGACATGCCTGGAGTTAGGCTGTCATGAGGGGGACGCATATGGAAGTGACTATAGGTGTAGAGCGAGCCAAGGGCTTGCTGCTACGACTTGAGCTGGAGGACGGCGCGTCGAATAGGGTACTTGGCACAGGAGCCGCAGGCGCCTTGTCGTTCGCTCTGGACAACGGAGCGGAGTTGGTTATAGCTGGACTTGGCAAGACGTCGTCGCTGACGCTGGAAGGCCTGCGACGGGCAGCGGGACAGTGTGTCCGAGGCATTGCCGCGCGGCGTGTGACGATGGTATCGCTTGAGCTGCAGGAGATTGCTGCTGTAGCGGCAGCCTGTGGCTGCACGGTGGAAGCCACTGTCGAAGCCTGGACGGAGGGATGGCTGCTTGGCGGATACAGCTTCGACAAGTATAAGATGCCTTCTGCGCGCTTCTGTGCGGTAGATTGTCTGCATATCATCGTAGATGATGCTGGAGGACGGTCTAATGGGATTGCTGTCGGCGAAGCAGGCATCGGCATAGACGGTAACGGCGTAGCGGGTGTGGCAACAGCATATGGAGACGGGGAGCGTGTCGGCAAGTGCTACAGCGTTAGTGCGAGGAAGGCTGTAGAACGTGCGAGCATTCGCGCGGAAGCCGTCATGCTAGCGAGCGACTGGTGCAATGAGCCGTCGAATGTGATGACGCCGCACCGTCTTACGGAAGCGTGCCGGGAGCACTTCTCTTCATTGCCAGGCATGGAATGTAATGTAATAGAGGACGATGCGCTCCATGAGCTGGGAATGTCGGGATTGCTAACAGTAGGAATGGGCAGCAGCCACGGACCGGCTATGATTGAACTGGCATACAGGACGAAGACGGAGCTGCCGCTAATAGCACTGATAGGCAAAGGCGTCACCTTCGACATGGGCGGTATGAATGTGAAGGAAGGCAAGGATCTGAGCGAGGCTCGCTATGATATGGGCGGCGCTTGCGCTGTGCTGGGAGCCATGCATATGCTGGCCAAGCTAGGAATGGAGGCGAATATTGTCGCATTAATTCCAACGGCTTATAACGTGCCGGACGGTGAGGCCTATGTCCCCTCCACTGTCATTGCTTACCCTAACGGCTTGCATGTGCAAGTAGGCAACACCGATGCGGAAGGAAGACTCATTCTGGCTGACGCGCTGCTGCACGCCCAACGACTGGGAGCGAGCCGGATCATCGATATCGCGACGCTGACGGGCAATGTGGGCCAGGCGCTGGGTCTTGGTATGGCAGGTGTCTGGGGCGATATGGAGATGTCACTGGCGCTGCATGAGTTGGGGGAGCGCAATGGCGATCGCAACTGGACCATGCCTCTCGTGGAGGATTACGAGGAACTGCTTCACAGCGATTATGCAGACATGAACAATATCGGCTCAAGCCCTTATGGAGGAGCGATACAAGCTGCGCTGTTCCTCCGCCGCTTCGTGGACAAGGATGTGTGCTGGACGCATATCGACATGGCGAATACCGTTCAGGCTAAGTCAGGGCGTGGCTACACGCCTGCCGGGGCGACAGGCTATGGCGTTCGGTTGATTGCCGACTATATATTATCTGTGACAGAGGAGCGACAGAGATGATTGTTGAGATTATCGCGATAACGCCGGATGATGTGGCAGTAGCTGCCGCGGCAGGCGCAGATCGAATCGAGCTGGTAAGCGGCATTGCGGAAGGAGGACTGACACCGAGCGCAGGCTTGATAGAAGCAGCGGTGCAAGCGGCGGCCATTCCCGTCAATGTCATGATTCGCCCGCATAGCCAATCGTTCCGCTACAACGAGGCGGATCAGTTGGTTATGCTGCGGGATATTGAGGTGGCTCGCGCCGCAGGAGCGGCCGGCATCGTCATCGGCCTACTGAATGATGAAGGAGAGATTGACCGAGCGGCATTGGAGCGCATGTTGGCCGCGGCCTCTGGCATGGATGTGACCTTCCACCGTGCATTCGATGAACTGCAGGATCAAGCTGACGGGCTTCGTGTGCTGTCAGAATATAAAGCGATTAGCCGAGTGCTGACGGCTGGAGGCTTGCGTCCCGCACCGGAATCTTGCGATCAGCTGCGGATGCTGCAGGAGCTGTCAGCCCAATTAGGCGGGCCGCGCATTATGGGCGGTTATGGGTTGAATGCGGATAATGCAGCAGAGTTAGTGAAGAAGACCGGCGTGCCGGAAGTGCATTTTGGCTCGGGGGCACGCTTGAATGGGAGCTTTCAGTACGGGGTGGATGTTAGCGCAGTAGAGCGCATTCGCTCCAATTGGCCAATGCGTGCATAATCGGCACCAGGCGATGTGCTTTGTACGTAAAAGAATACATTTGAATAATGGCGTGCTATTGAAACTTGTCGAAGGCTATGGTACAATCAGCCCATGTGTTTCTAGGAACGGCTACGCTGGAGGTGGATGGAATGGAAATCGCATTGAAGATTGTACTTATCGTCTTTTCCTTGGGCTTGATCGCTGTCGTCTTGCTTCAGAAGGGCAAGAGCGCAGGATTATCCGGAGCGATTACGGGCGGTGCGGAGCATCTGTTCGGCAAGCAGAAGGCGCGCGGATTGGATTTGTTCCTGCAACGCTTGACAATAGCGTTTGCTGTTGGTTTTTTTGTACTGGCGCTAGTAGTGTCTTACTTTGTAGAGAAATAATACATGGGCTGTTGGAAGGCGAGGGCGAACCTCGTCTTTTTTTGTGTATGAGGGATGCAGATAGAGGCTTTCGTGTATACTACATGGTATATAATCATCTATCAACCGCTGAGAGCAGCGGTCATGGGGAGAACTGGCATTCATGATGAATGAGCAGGAATTGCTTGATTTTATGAAAGAGACGGCATATAAGCCGATGACGTATCAAGAGCTGGAAGGGCACTTCGGCATATCGGATGCCGCGGAATTCAAGGCGTTCCTGAAGCTGCTTAACGCTCTGGAAGAGGAGGGCAAAGTTATCCGGACGCGCAATGAGCTGTACGGCGTGCCGGAGCGGATGAATCTACTGCGGGGCAAAGTGCATGCGCATGCGAAAGGATTCGCGTTCCTCATCGTAGACGAGAAGGATCATCCAGACGTGTATCTGCATGCCAATGACCTGAAGAGTGCGATGAACGGCGACATCGTGCTCGTTCGAGTGATGTCCAAGAGTGAGAGCGGAGGCCGCATGGAAGGCGAGGTTGTCCGTGTTGTGCAACGAGCGGTCACACAAATCGTAGGGACGTTCGAGCATCATGAGGCGTATGCTTTCGTCATTCCGGATGACAAGCGAATTAATCGCGATATATTCATTCCGAAGGAAGGATTCAAGGGAGCTGTTAGCGGTCAGAAGGTGGTCGTTCGAATTGTCTCCTACCCGGAGGGAAGGTCGGCCGCAGCGGGCGAGATCATAGAGATACTAGGGCATAAAAATGATCCTGGCGTCGATATTCTGTCCATTATCCGCAAGCATGGACTTCCTGAGGGCTTTCCGGAGGAAGTCATGAAGGAAGCTGAATCCGCTCCCGATACGATTACGGAGGAAGAGATTGCTCAGCAAGGGCGGCGAGATCTCCGGAATGAGGTTATCGTTACAATAGATGGCGAAGATGCCAAGGATCTGGACGATGCCGTTCATGTGAAGCGTCTGGAGAACGGTAACTATGTGCTGGGCGTACATATTGCCGATGTTGGCTATTACGTGAAGGAGCAGTCCGCATTGGATCAGGAGGCATACAGGCGGGGGTGCAGCGTGTATCTGGTAGACCGGGTTATTCCGATGCTCCCGCACAGGCTGTCGAACGGTATCTGCTCGCTTAATCCGCAGGTGGATCGTCTGACGCTCTCTTGCGAGATGGAATTCGACGGCAAGATGAAGCGGGTCAGGCACGATATCTTCACCAGTGTGATACGCACGAAGGAAAGAATGACGTACACGAATGTGAGGCGGATTCTGAACGCGACGGAAGAGGAGCCTGAGACGGAGCTTAAGGAGCGTTATTCCGAGCTGTTGGACATGTTCGGAATGATGGAGCAGCTGGCAATGCGGCTGCGCTCCAAGCGGATGAAGCGGGGCGCGATCGACTTCGACTTCCAGGAGTCGAAAGTGCTGGTGGACGAAGAAGGCAAAGCTGTCGATATCGTCAAGCGAGAGCGTTCGGTTGCGGAGCAAATTATTGAGGAATTCATGCTGGCGGCCAATGAGACAGTCGCGGAACATTTCCACTGGCTGAGAGTACCGTTCCTGTACCGTATTCATGAAGACCCCGACAGTGAGAAGCTGCTTACCTTCTTGCGATTCGCCTCCAACTTCGGCTATGTCGTGAAGGGCAAGGGTAACTCCGTGCATCCACGCGCGCTACAGACGCTGCTGGAGGAGATTCAGGGGACGAAGGAAGCGACGGTCATCTCTACGATGATGCTGCGATCAATGAAGCAGGCGAAGTACGATGCGGAGAGTCTGGGACACTTCGGACTGGCGGCGGAATTCTATTCTCACTTCACGTCGCCGATCAGACGTTATCCCGATCTCGTCATCCACCGCATTATGCGCGAGGTGATTGAGGGCGGCGGCATACTGAGTGAAGCGCGGAACGAGGCTCTGACGGCGCGCATGCCGGATATCGCTCAGCACTCATCCGAGCGCGAGCGAGTGGCGGTCGATGCGGAGAGAGACACGGAGCGCCTGAAGAAATGCGAGTTCATGCTGGATAAGGTCGGAGAGGAATTCGACGGCATTGTCAGCAGTGTAACGAGCTTCGGTATGTTCATCGAGCTGGACAATACAGTAGAGGGATTAATCCGGCTGAGCGACTTGAACGACGATTATTACCACTTCCATGAGATGCATATGGTGCTGATCGGAGAGCGCACGTCGAAAGTGTATCGCATCGGCGATGAGGTAAGAGTGCGCGTCTCGCGTGTCGATATGGAGGAATACACCATCGACTTCGAGATGGTGGACATGAAGCCGCGGCAAAGCTTCCGAGGCGTGTCCGACGGCGGTGGGTACGGTGCGGGTGGCGGACGGGGGCGCGGTCGCAATAACCGCGATGATGAAAGGCAGCAAGGAAGGCGTCGTGGACGCGGCGAACGTGGCGGCTCCAATGGTGTCTCTAGCGGGGGCAATAAGCGCAGAGGCCCGGGTTCCGCTGCTGGTGGAACTGGAGGGGCTGGCGCTGCACGGCAAGGGAAAGGTGGAGCTGGCTCAGCAAACAGCGGTATAAGCTTGGGCGGCGGACGCGAGGATGATCGACGCCGCAAGCGTGGCGACGGCGGCCATGTGAACACCGGGCCGGATGGCAAAGGTGTCAATCCGTGGATGAACGCCCCTGAGACAGAAGGCTTCATGCCAACTGACGAGGCGGCGGGAGGCTCGCGGAAGGACATGTGGGGATTACCGATTCGCAGCCGCACTCATCGCCGTGAAGGTGATGACGCCATTCGACATGAAGAATCTGGTAGCGACAGACGGCGTGGCGACGATGATTCAGGAGAATGGTTCAGCAGCCTGCCGAGCCGTCGTCAAGAACGCAGGAAGGGCGGTAGCGGAAGACACCAGGGCCGTGCAGATAGTAGCAACTCCACTGTGGGTGGCGGCTCAGGCGCAGGAGCAAGAGAAGGCGATGCTGGTCATCGTCGCAGGAAGACATCCCGAAGCGGTGTATTCGTCGGAGATGGCCACAGTGATTCCATAGTGGTGCCGCTAGCCGGAAAGAAGAAGAAAAAGAAGAAAAATGGGGCTTCCACAAAAGCTAGTAAAAAGAAAAAATAACGCTTGGCAAGCAGTGTAATGGCATTGAAGGAGCGATTGAACAGAGAGCCTTAGGGCTGATGTTGCGGTGACGTTGCGGTTTGACGCTCCTTCATTCATTCCGCTTAGATTCATTGGATATCGTTACAAAAAATATAAACATTCTATCCCTTGATTTTTCCCGGAGGCTATAGTAAACTCAAGTCATCTGATTGATGAGCCTGCATTCACATATTGAAAAGGGTATCATTGCATCATGAAGTCCTTTTCAATGTGTGAATTTTTTGTTTTTAAGAACAGAAATAGGCGCATATTAATATTTGTGCAAGGAGGTACACAGACATGCAACAAGGTACTGTTAAATGGTTCAACGCTGAGAAAGGCTACGGCTTTATCGAAGTTGAGGGCGGAAATGACGTATTCGTACATTTCTCCGCAATTGAAGGCGAAGGCTTCAAGACTCTTGAAGAAGGCCAACAAGTTGAATTCAACGTTGTGGAAGGCAACCGCGGACCACAAGCTGAGAACGTAGTTAAGCTGTAATAGCTGACTAGTTCATTCAACTTCATGCGGAAACCGCTCTTGACCGCAAGGTTGGGGGCGGTTTTCGTCGTATGTAGTTTCTTGATTTTATGATTCTGAATTGATACAATGAATGTCTGTCCGTATTGTAGTTGCTGAAGCGGATAAAGCCCGAATGTGAGGTGAGCGGCATGGGCAGTAAGAAGAATGACGGCAAGCAATTGGCCCAAAACAAGAAAGCTTCCCATGACTATTTCATTGAGGAAACATTCGAAGCGGGCATGGTGCTGAAGGGAACGGAGATCAAGTCGCTACGCAGCGGAAGAGCGAATATTAACGATGCATTCGCCACGATTCGGAACGGCGAGATATTCATAAACAACATGCATATTAGTCCATTCGAGCAGGGCAATATGCATAATCCATCAGACCCGACAAGAGCTCGCAAGTTGCTGCTGCACAAGGAGCAAATTCATAAGTTGTACGGTCAGACGAAGCAAGAAGGCTACGCGATCGTACCGTTGAAGATCTACGTGCGCAATGGCTATGCCAAGCTGTTAATCGGGCTTGGCAAAGGCAAGAAGAAATACGACAAGCGTGAATCGGCAGCGAAGCGCGATGCTCAGCGAGACATTCAACGTGTGCTTCGTGAGAAACAGAAGGTAGCTCGGTAATCACATCGCCGCAGTTAAGTTGCACCAGTGCTTCCATGGATGGAAGGGGCAGACTTGCCAGCAACATCTTGAAGCATTTGATCAGCGATCGTGTTATACTAAGTTTGTAGCAAGGAAATGTAATGTATATTATTAATCCGTTAGTTGTATCCACCTCACTCAAGAGGTCCTTTGTTTCATGCGCTAAATGTTGATCTTCCTGATCAGTGCTGTGCGATTGTACGGCGGCTGTGGGGATGAGGCTTCATTTATGCCGAATTTGGGGGCGTTTATGGATTCGACGGGGGTTGGACGAGCGCGGGTTGCGGGTAGCAGGGAGTCGTCTGCTTCATCAACGCTAAAGCCAATTAAATGGCAAACAACAAACAAACTACGCTGTAGCAGCTTAATAACCTGCTCGCGTGCTCTCGCTCTGCATCGCCCATGTGCCGTGATGAGGGCCCAACTTTAGTGGGATACGCTGTCACATCTCCGCCTGGGGTGTGCTGAAGAAGACAATCAGGCTGACCTGGATCGCAGCCGGTTACGGGGCGTCGGCCCAGGTGACATCAAAACTGTGACTACACCCGTAGATGCCTGTGTGACGTGATCTTCGGACAGGGGTTCAAATCCCCTCGCCTCCACCAATACCATCAGAAGGAGCACCGTGCTAGGTGCTTTTTTTGTTTGTTCTGAATACATGGTGGTTAGAGAAGCCCTGTAATCACTAGGTTTTAGCCAACAATCACAGGGCATCAGAATTATTTTAATCAACTCAAGGTGTGGTGCCGCCACGAATCATAACTTAATGCCATTCCGATACCATCGTTTTTTCAAACAAAAGCTTATCATCATGGGTCATTTGGAGCGTCAAATAGACCTTTCCAGCATCCCTGTTGATGAATAGCTTGGAGATATACTTACTAGCGATGGTATGCAACAACTGAGGATTCGGTACATCTTGATCGAGCAACCCGAGGAAGGTTTGGATATCGTACTTGATTGCAACAATACTCTCCTCAGGAACATTGAATTCCGACCAATTGGCTGTAACCCGTAAGTGCTCCGCTGTTTTCTCCCGCAGCTCATCCTGCATCTCTGTAAGCATTTCTTGATGATAAGACTTTACTTTGCCTACCTGAATATCTTCTTCAATCAATTTGATGCGCTTTTGCAGAAATTTAATCTCATTTTCGATGTTTGCCTTCTGAGCGATTCTGTGCTGATTGTTTTCGGTGTAGAACAGTCGCAGCTCATCTGTAAGATTGTCATTCACGAGAAGACGCATGAGTGCGATCCGTAAACGATTGGATACGATCTCTTCGACCTTTTCCTTGTTCCAGCCTACATATGCACAGTATTCTTTACCCTTCCTTAGGTATCCGCCGCATACATAGTAATGCTTCTTACCGCCCTTCGTTTTACTTGATGTTGAATTGCCCACCATGCGGGAACCGCACTTGTCACAAGTTATAGTCCCTCTGAGCCAGAATGGGGAAGAAGATTTTCTGTCAAATGGCTTATGAGTTTCGCCCCCACCATTGTTTCTTCCTTTGGCGATCTCTTGGCACTTGTTGAAGAGTTCAAGCGATATGATTGCGGGATGGGCATTTTCTGTGATTATCCATTCCGAGCGATCCCGCCACTTCTTGCCTTTGGTTTGGTAGTCTTGCTTGTTCCAGCAGCGCCGTCCTACATAGGCTTCATTGAAGATGAACGCCCTTATCGTACTTGATGACCATGTTCCTCCTTTCTGCGAAGGGATTTGCTGACGGTTTAACTCAGATGCTATTTTGGTGTAGCCAATACCTTCGTAAGCATATTGATTGAATATCCACTTTACTATATCGACTTCCTCACGAGGTCCGAGCACCCATACAGCTTTAGTCTTCTGAGCACCGATTGCAACATGTTCTGTTCTGTAGCCATAGGGAGGAGTGCCGCCATTATTAAAGCCTTGCTTGGCGTTCTGCGCCATTCCTTTGCGCACTTCAACGGCAAGATTAGCATTGAAGAACTCGGACATCACCTCCAGCATACCCTCTAAGAGCTTGTCCTGCGGCGTATCGTTATCAGTTTGTTCGGTTACGGAGATTACCTTAACACCGACTTGAGCCAGCAGAGCTTTGTAGATCACGTGGTCATCTCGCTTACGGGAGAAGCGGTCAAACTTATGGACCAGAATAGCGTCGAACGGTCGATTGCTACGCTTGGCTACCGCAACCATCTTCTGAAACTCCTGACGGTCATCGGTCTTGGCCGACTTTCCCTTCTCAATGTATTCACTAACGATGATGTATCCACGCTCCTGACAATATTGCTGGATAGCTTTGACTTGGGCGGGAATGGACAGTTCTTTCTCGGCTTGACGATCTGACGATACACGGGCGTAAATTGCAACTTTCATTGATAACATCTCCTTCGTATAGTCGTTTTTTGGCATAAAAAAAGCAGGTACACCGCTTGGGCATACCTGCGTGAAACAACATAATGGTGAATATGATTCATACCTTGAGCTTACGAAGTTGTAGCTCAGATTGAACTGCATTCCAGAGCTTTTTGCTAATGATTGCTGGATGGCTGTCTTCGGATACAATCCATTCAGATTGCGGTCTATTGCGTCCTCCCGTTTCCCGTTTCTTGTTCCATACGCGATAACCTATATAGGCTTCATTGCTGAGAATAGCTAGTATGGTAGAAGGAAGCCATTTACGGCCAGCGGGAACGCCTTGCTCATTGAGTATGCGAGCGATTTTCTTCCCGCCCATTCCATCAGCGGCCATGCTAAATAATTGCTTAATGATGTTCACCTCATCTTCAGGACCAAGCACATAATTCACCTTACTTCCCGTTCTGGCAAGGCGATAGCCGAATGGGGCACGACCGCCGCAGTGAAAGCCCTGCTCTGCATTCTCGCGCATTCCTTTAAGTGTCTCATGCTTCAGATTGACGTTGTAGAATTCCGAAATGACCTCTAACATTCCTTCCATTAGCATACCGTGTGGAGTGTCTGGTTCAGTATGCTCGGTGGCAGAGATCACGATGATGCCCAGTTTTTTCAGCAGGGCTTTGTAAATGACATGATCGGCACGACTACGGCTGAATCGATCAAACTTATGCACCAATATAGCTTGGAATGGTGCTCTGAGCTTCCTGGCATCTGCAATCATTCGCTGAAAGTCATCACGGTCATCGCTTTTGGCTGATCTTGCTTCATCCACGTACTCCTCGATGATACCCCAGCCATTATGCAATGCATGCTGCTGCAACGCCTCCCGTTGTGCTGGAATGGATAGCTGGCGCTCCGCTTGTTGCTCGGACGATACGCGTAGGTAAATGGCTACGTTCATACTTTTGTACTCCTTTCAAATGTGTGATGTTGGCTACTATCCTCCTCTCATTGTCTCAGCGCATCTCACCGCTGAATTGTCGCTGTCAAGGTTAAGAAACGAAAAAAGCCCAAATCCATATGAGGATTCAGGCAAGTTAACAGAGATATGCTTGTATTGATGAGACAAAAGCTTTGGTACGTCAGTCAAGGCCTAATTGAAGCGGAGCTTGTACAGCCTTGATCGACGATTCCCACTGCCAACACTATGCCATCCTTTGGTGAACAAGCCAAGGGATGGCTCACGCCGAGTGACGGGATAGCAAAGGGTGGTAGTCCTTTGCGTTTCCCCTCAGGGGAGGGCGGGGGAGGGCGGAAGAACAACTGATGGATCATCATTGAATATTAGGTCTATAATAGCATTGGCATCAATCTGGTTAACTGGAATGATTATTTTTTTTCGTATAGGCAAAATATCGGGAAGGTTCAGTTTTCTCCGTAATTCGTTTGTGACAAGTTGCAAGGTGTAAATGTCGCCATTAGTTAGATACGGTCGGAATTGCCCAACTCCCCGTTTAACCCCGCTAAACTTGGAAGTTCGAATCATCTCAGTGATTATCTCATCTTCTGTAGTCCAACCTTTAGATGTTAGGCGTGATGTAATTTGCATCATAGTAGAGATAAAGCCATTCTGATATCTGGAAAGCACTGAACCTGAATCTTGGGTAAATACGCGATCAGCTGCCTCTTCACCACGGGACATTAGTGTTGCTGCTCTTGACTTAAAGCGGGAACGCTCTCCTCTCTGTTTAGTTTGATCTATAGTCTGAAGTGCGGATTCAAGAAGAGCTTCATCTAAGTCAGGAATTTGCAGAAATTCTTTGCTGTAAGGATTTCCTTTCCGTCTACGATATTCTTGTGCTTTTGAATAGGCGGGATGATCAATTCCACTAATCTTTACTATCAGTCCCAGGTCAGCCAATTCATTACGCTTTTTGGATACGCTGTCTTTGTCTATTCCTGTGCAATAGGAGATTCCCGCCATTCTGTCGGATGTTTCGCGTACGCCTTCGAAGAAAATGGGAATTCCTTCAGCGGCCAGTGGCTCTGCAATAGCACACTGAGCTACAGTCTCAAGGTAGTAGCGATAATGCCCAAGGAGCTTCTTCCGATTCAAATAGCGAAATAGAGGTTCCCACGCACCCTTTCGGAAATCAGCGGATTGGATGAAACTTAGAATACGCTCACAGTGGCTTCGACATTGACGTTGATGCTCCGTTTGGATTGAGCGGCCGAGTGCAGCCTCGATGAATGAAACTATGTCTCTTGAATGGTAGTCTGTCGCCTCAATGATAAGGTCTATAAGCGACTGTCCTTTGCCCTTCCCATAGCATCCGTGACAGAAGTAAGCAAATTTTCCGTCCCCGAGCTGACGAACAATCGCTGATGGATGAACGTCCTCGTGTCCATGCAATATACAGCGAAAAGCAGTATCTAACGGTACTCCAAGTATGAGATGCAGAGGAAGACGCTTTATCGTCTCATAAGGGTCTATATTCGTATAGACAGTACAAATATTTTCTATTTTAAGAGTACTGTCTGTATCTTTATGAAGATGCTCTCGTAGAGCATCGCTATCACCGTTTATGATTGCAGTCATCGCTAGCGTGGTCTCGCCCCGAATGGTATCTGACTTCATGAGTGACACAGGGATGCTGTCAAATATGCGTTGTCCTCCCTGATTCAGCTTACTGCGAAGTTGGCTGATTCTTGGTACATCAGATACTCCTAACAGCTCAATGTGACTAAGGGAATTCACAGCTGCATAATCCTCATACAGCAACTCGTTGCCACCGTAGAAGATTCGCCCTAAGTCACTACACTTAGTATCAGCAACGATTAAGCCGTTCTTCTTGAATACAGAGTAGAGCTTGTTCAATACCTCGTCGCGCGTTGCCCGTGATGTTATTTCTTGATCTAATACGAACACCATGCGGAACTTCTGATGAGTATCTGTTGATGAGAAGCTGCTGTAGATGAATGCAGGAGACACTCCTGATTGCCGCGCCATATCTAATGCATCTTCAAAGGTTACGCAGTAGTTGTCACTTACACGCTCTTTATCACCGTTCTCATTATCAAAGTCGATGGCGAATACCTGCTGACTAATCCAATTAGCATCATTAGTAACTCCTCTTTTCAATCTAACAGGCGCGATGCTGTGCCCCGCAAGCCACATCTGAGCGAGTTGCTGGATTGTGAGGGGAGTATCTTTTACAGAGAACCCTTTTTTTATCAGTGGAGTTTTCTCGATTGCACTTTCTTTGTCGGCAAACGCCTCAATGCTTACCCTGACTTTAACCTTCATTTTTGTCACCTTCCAATTGTGTTATCGTCACCTAGAGCTTAACCAGCGAAATCCTTATCGGTGACGGAATCGACTTGTCAGAGCGTCCTCTTATCGCTGGCATTCTACTGAGTAACCATTAGCTCGAACGAAGTCAAGTTGAATGTGAAGGCGACCCCGAAGAATCGCCAAGACACGGAATACCCCTTCATCAATTTGTTGCAGAAGATGAGGTAATCGAAGGATGGCATTCAATCTGAGTACCATCACGCCCTCTTTCGGATCTTACTTTAGATATGCGGATAAATCCGCGATCTTCAAGGACTGCTAGGGCATTGTCAAATGTTTCAGCTGTTGAGAATTTTCCTTTTACAGCAGACCACAGAGTTTGGCGTTTGTAGAGCGGGATTCTCTTACGTTCCAAGACATTCAACAGATATTTAGCATCAGCGCTGGCTTCATTGGTCTTCACGCACCCGAAAGCAGCCTTTGCGTGCTCAATGAAGTAGTCGCTCAGTAATAATGCCCGATGCATTGTTTCACCTGATATGCTGTTATCAAGGCGTTCCGACTCCAGTTGATCATTCATATTCAGAATGACGGCGTGGTAAGCGGCAGCTATCCTTAACAATTGTCCAGGGAGCCGTTCGCACCAAGCGCGAAGAAATTCATGTGATAGTTCTCCGCCGCGACCTAATTGTGGCTCGTAGCCCTTGCGAAAGTTCTGGAAAAGCTCTAAAGCTTCAGGGGATAACAGCAACGGGATTGGTCTCTGTGGGTTAAACCGCAGAAGTCCTGTAAGCAAGTCATAGTAGCGAGAAGTTACTTCTGGAGGCATTGATTTTAGTTCGATGTCTCTTTCTCCCATATTAGATGAGGGCATGGTATAGAGAAATCTTCCCATCAAACCTCTTCCGATCAAACGTTCAGGAATGCTGTTCAACATCGCGGGTTGTACGAAAACGCCGATAGTTACTGTTGGATCATTAATGATGATGCTACCAGCCTTCTTCCGATCAATCGTTATTCGATCACCAGAGAATCCCTTTAGATAAGCATCAAGGTTCTGAAGTTTGCCATAGTGACGCGAGGCTAGCATATCGAAGACTCCTCCTTCCGTGGATAGGAGTGCAATTCGTGCATTATTCTGTTCCAATAGCTCGGCAAGCACAGCTGGAGTGGCATCATCTGCAACAAGGCGTTGAGACCGATCAATGAACTCATTAGAATCAGTGAACATCTGAGCTTGTAATCGTCGCTCATAATGAATGATGGGCTTAATCAGATGGCTGAATATGGCGCTTTTGCGTTCGCCTGATGGCAGTGCAATGCATACGTAGATGTTGTTCTTCTCAGTCCATCCTTCGCCATGCTGTGTCAGCTTTACAATGAACTTCTTAGCTACGGCTGTTGATATCATAGGTAGCAGAGCAACAGCGGAAGCATCAATCGGAGTTTGCGTAACGTCTGAGACCGATACGGCCATTTCTGATAAAATTGGTGGTAAAGATTCGATAGGGAAGGCTGGTGTTCTGAACGATTCAAATAGTACGGGATCTTCCCAGTTGTGGGCTGGCATAAGTTCTTGAGGTAGTTTGGTTGGCATTGATAATTCCTCCTTGTTATGTGTTTGACTTGAAGGTGTGGCGGCTGATCTCTGAGCTACCAATATGGACGTGATACGTGGTGTCCGCGATAACCATGGTTTGCAGTAGGGAGCATGTTAAGAACCTCCTTGACGGTGGATGGCCTTGCGGAATCCATAATAAAACGAACTTGAATTATAAGGCAATATGTCCAAGATAAGTGGCTATGGGATGATAATATGGTTATCATTGGGGTCGTTTGAGGGGAAATAGTGGTGGAGTATTAGCTAGGGAATTTGCTTTTTTCATGAAATTAGTCAAATTCTGATTTTAGTGATGGGAGCGAGAAAAATGAAGAGGAAAACACAAAGATTATATGTTCAGTCTGATGTGAAGGGGAGAATTGTAAGTAGGGCTGAAGTGCTGGTGTTATTGCAGCAGGACGTATGGTTCAAATTGGCGTATATCAGAGATGAGCTTCAGGAGATGTATCCAGGTGAGTTCTCAGTAGATGAGGTCGCTCGGCGAGCAAATATCTCGAAACAAAGCGTAAGGGATGCGGAAGGCAGTCGACGGGGAAAAGGCGGATTGAAGATAACGCCAAGGCGAGATACGCTCGAGAAGTTGGCTAAAGTCTATCCAATACCCATGAGACTGCTTGACGATGATTGCACGTTGGAAGAGGTTGGCGGATTCTATCTTGGCAAGCAGGAAGATAAGGATCGCTACTTTGATGAGTTTTATCTTACATATCGAAAACAACATATATATGATGATCGCGAAGTGCTAATTAATCCACAGGATAAGGCGCTGGGGTACACGTATAAATCACAATGCGGGCCGTTCGATCAAGGTGAAGATGTAATTCGTCAATCGGACGGGGGATTCACACTGGATCGTTATTCGGTTGCGCTGACGGTGTCTGTAAGCCAAGTGTCCTCTGGTCATGTCCTTTGGGAAAAGAGAATTGGAGATGATTCGGTAATGTTTCCAGAGGACACTAACATCCTAGAGCAACTCATTTCAAGCGAGTTGGCATTCTTATCAGAAAGATTTCGGAAAGCGCATTACGAGGAGGGGACGCCAAACGAAGAACAAGCACTTAGAAAAGCATACATGGATAACCTCAGAGTGTCGCAACTGCTTGCCAATCATCAAGCGTACGAACAAGCTATGAATGAAATAGAAGTGTCGCGGCAATCATCAGACGGAATTCCTTTACATCAGAACCCTATCCTGCGAAATCGACCAAGTTTAAAACTTAAAGACTTGAATGACTAGAAGTGGTTGAAGCTTTACTGCAGCAGGATTCGAGGGATTGTCTTATTGAACATGCCAAGACTAAATTCTGATTAATAGGGATTTTAGTGCAAATCTAAAATCACCCTGAAATTCATGTGGAGACGTGGGGTGACGCGGGTTTTCGTATTCTAGTCATTTTAGTCCTTGGTTTTTATCATATTATAGCTACTCCCCCAACGGCATGTGCTTATTCCGCGATTGTGTAAAGAGGATCGTAAACCCACGAATCCAGCAGTGGTGCGTAGTTCTGGATCTTTAAAGCTTGTTGGGTGTGATTTTTCGGAATCAGTCCAACTATTCGAAAAATAATTCTGAAAATCTATTGCAACTGAACGTTGTAATGGTTATATCTTATATGAGTACTCGGATGCTCGATCTTCCTTTCAAGTCTCCCGCTGTGGCGGCGGGAGCATAATATAACGATGAATAGGTGAACAGAATGAAGTTTAAGGCAAGGAAACTAACGAACGAAGAGATTGAACTAGCAATGCAGTTATTGTACGCAGGCGGCGATCACCAGATTATGTTGGGCGAAGGAATGCGCGAAATCGGCGAAATTCTGAGGATTAAGCGAACAGCG
The DNA here is from genome assembly GCF_042675905.1 of Paenibacillus chungangensis. Lineage (NCBI taxonomy): Bacteria > Bacillati > Bacillota > Bacilli > Caryophanales > Paenibacillaceae > Paenibacillus > Paenibacillus chungangensis. The sequence continues at coordinate 57,618 of NZ_JBHTJZ010000004.1, forward strand.
GACGAAATGACACTTGAGCAGCTCGGAATAGAACTCGGCATGTCTCCAGGTATATTAAGCGAGATAGAAAACTCTAAGCGTGATATCCCTCGCAGCAAAGAGAAGGTAGTGAACAGGTACTTGTATGATACCGTTTATTATTATGGCGATAAGTACGAGATTAGGGGTAGTTGTGAAGATGATGAGTGTTGAAGAACGAAATGGAATGAAATTTTCGTTAATGAGCCCGATATGTGGGGAAGAAACTTTAAACCAATGATGATGGGAGAATTCAATTATGGGACTTAATGTTGCGTTTGAGCAAGAAGAGGAATATTATCCAGACTACGTGTTCGGTTTTGGAACCGATGAAGATGAAGGAGAAGATAGCGATGAAAAATTATGATGATGAGTTCCTCTACGCATTAGAACTGGAGGATACTTTGCCTGGAACTACAGAAGCCCAGAAGGAAGCGAACGTCCATAGACGGAGGCTATACCTGCACCTCATGAATAAGAAACCGAATGATGTGAAGTCTATATATACGGATTTATCTCAGGAAATGCACATGAACAGAGCATTAAATCCGTCATACCGATTATCTGTATCGGACTTGATGTAGTAATGAAGATGAGCCAACCTAGATAGGCTGGCCCCATAATAAAACTTAATTGCTTTCAATCAGATGGACTACGTCAGCGATCTTGCTGTCCATCGCATCTTTTACTGCTCGGAATACTTCTATTTCTGAAAGACCTTCTGTGACTAATAATGCCCTCAATTTGGCGGCAATTTCTTCTTGCTCCTGCTTTGATAGCTGTGCGACATAAACCGCTTTGCCCATAGAACTCAAATCCTCTCTGTAAGCTGTGTTTACAATTGTACCATACGATTAATACGGCACTTAAGCAGAGCCAATCACTAATGGACTGGCTCCGTAATACTCTATTAATTCCTGCGATACACTTCTTCCGCTTCCTCCTCTGAGACGAGATCAAAATAGCTGTACATAATGGCTTCGAGACGCTTAAGCTCCTCATGACTCATTCCCATTTTCTTAGCTGTGAGAAGTGCGTATCCAATTGCTGCTGCGTTAGTCATAGTAAAATTCCTCCATGAATTTGATTTTGTATGCATAGAACTGCGTAAGATGAGAACGTGCGAACACAATTGCGAGCGAAGCGAGCCTAACGACACAGCCGAAGGCTTTAATATAGAAGGGAGCCAGCATATTAGGACGACTCCCAAATTAAAAAAGCAACTTAGATTAATCCCTGTTCTTTCATGCTTACGTACCTGTGATGCCCAACGATAACATGATCTAGAACGCTTATTCCACAAACCTCGCCTGCCTCTACTAACCGTTTAGTAAGTTGTATATCTTCAGGACTAGGCGTTGGATCGCCCGATGGATGCTGATGAGCGAGAATTATTGAGGCGGCAGAGCGGCGTATACTGGCCTTCATTACTTCCCTAGGATGTACAATTGCAGCCGAAAGTGAACCAATAGAAATGACCTCACGACCAACAATCCCGTTCTTGGTATTAAGGAAAATAACGATGAAGTGTTCCCGCTGTTCGTACATGAAGTCATCCTTAAGGTAGTCATACGCATCCTGCGGACTTCTGATTATTTGAGGACTTAACTGTGGCTTTGAAAGCTCCTTAGCAAATTGGAGAGAAGCCACGATAGTCCGAGCTTTCGCTGGTCCAATTCCTGGAATTAGCAGAAGATCAGACTCCGACACGTTGAGTAGCGCAGGTATAGTCGAATAGCGAGAGAAGATTTCCTCAACGATGTAGCCCTCTGCTTTCTCCCTGATGGTGTCTGCAAACAATGTTTTCAATGTAAGATTGGACATACGTTTAACCTCCAATGGTTTGATAGGGATAAACAAAATAGAGAGCCAGCCGAAGCCGCTCCCTTGAACACGAATAGATATTGAGTTATCATTTAATCGAATGAGGTGTTATGGGCGGTCGCTTTCGCTGAGCGGCCGTTTTGCTTTGTCTTGCAATTCTACGATCTCCATTTCCGTTTTCACGAGCATTGCCAGGCAACTGAGATACTGCCTTCCCTCTGAGCATCGGAGCGATACCTTACCATTCAGGCTCTTCCTGACGCGTTGTAGAGCCGCTTTGCGCTCATGTAACTTTGTCATTGGAGAATTCCCTCCCTTCTCAAATGGCTCGATTTAAACGCTTTAGATGCCGTTCTAACTGCTTAGGATTATACTTAATGAAGTAGGCGCGTACATACCGATTAGCTAGTTCCTCATCGATCTTCCATAAACGTTGGAAGTATACTTCGAGGACACGAGCCGCCATCACCAATTGATTCTGCATGACAAGCTGACGGAGAAGAGTGTCCATCTCTTCAGCTATCTGCCGTTTCTCCACGTTTGATCGCCTCCATATGATTGTTGATAGTATCCTGCCAGTGCAACATTCCACGCACAAATTCCAGCAAGCATACGGTGAATGGGTAATCCTTACTGAGAAGATCAGAATGTTTCAGCTCAAGCTGTTCAAAAGCTCTACTTAACAGAATTAATGCTGTTGTTGCCTGATCTATCCGCTCTTGAAATTCCTCCATGCCACTCCCTCCCTCTAGCCTGAATCTCACGACGGCCTGTACTGGTTCTCTGTCAAACAAAAAAAGGACTCCCGCTATTGCCTGTCGCGGCAATAAACAGTAGTCCTATCGATTCTTGATTTTCTTCCTAAGTACCTGATTGGCCTTCTTTGACCATACATTTCCATATTGATTCCTGCACCATATCGAATGCTCTGTCCAAATGATACGCCTAATCTCATCAATGTCTTCTAGACCGAGACGATACAGACGATGGTACAGTGCATTCACCACGTAATTCCAAGGCGATAGTGGACCGCTGTCATAGTGAATTTGTTCATATCCAATGAAGATGACTACAACAATGCCGTATGCATCGAAACGTACGTCTTCGTTGACCTCTGTACCTTTGTAATCATTGTAGTATCCTGGATAAAGCATGCTTGTACGGTAGAACTGATACTGAACGTTTCCACTGGTTTGCGTGTGTAGGATTTGCTTGGTCATGCCGAATCACTCCTCATTCTGGTTAATGTTGATGTTTCGCCGTTCCAGTTCCGTTTGCAGCAGTCGGATAAAGGCCTCATCCAACTCTAGTTCCTTTGAGGCTCTAAAGACATTAAGCAATTGCCGATCTGAGAATGATTTTAAACCTTCTAACATTTTCTCCACCTCCTTACGTAGTGGGCGTCCTCTCACAGCCCGTGGTTATCTCTGTCATGCCGTTGAAACGCAAAAAGGCTCTGTCGCTCATCCCATTGAGATAAGCAACAGAGCCTATATATGCTTGTGTGACTAGCTAAACAGTGCCTTCAACATTTGCAACGCCTTTCGTTGTTCCTCTGCACTTCTGCCCTCCAATAGCTTCATGATCTGAATAAGTACGGTATTGTCGATTCTGGACTTGGATTCATCGATATTATGGAATAGATCGCTGTAAGAGACTTGTAAGGCGTTCAAAATGTTATCCAAGCTTTCAATAGTCCAGTTCGTTCGCCCAGACTCCAATTTGGTTATATAGGAAGGATGTACATCCGCTTCGTGTGCCACATCCTCTTGTGTCCTGCCCTGATGATTCCTAAAGCCTTGAAGCCGTTGTCCAATAGCAATCTTAATCTTCTGGACATCTTTGTTTTTTCTAGCCATCCTCTCACCTCTCTACTTCAAACAGTAGTGGAAGCACTAGGAAGCGTCGAAACATTATAATGCAGATTATCCGATTAACAAACCAATATAATGCATGTTATAATCTGAAAGTGCAATATAGGCAATGGGACGCAGTATAAATGAACTATCAAATAGCAGTAAGACCTGTCGCATAGATTGTTCTAATGTAAGCTATCAGAAGAATATTGGAAAGTGAGGTGGCAACATGATTGGAGCAGGATTAATAGCAGGAATCGTTATCGTTGGCGCAATGATGATCTTCGGCAAAGGTGTCGGCGAAAAGCTAAAGTATGGTTGTCTGTTCTTCATCTTAGTTCTCATAGTGCTTGGGCTAGTCGCTGTGAGTTTGCTTCAAGGTTTATAGTCACGATCTTAGCCTCTCTGAGAACAATGGGGGGGGCGGTTTGAAACGTTTCCAAGCGGTAATAAGACATATTAGATCGCCTGGACAAATCACAAAAAATCAGACCCCTATTAGAAGAATCTTCACAGCGAATAGGATATTGGAGGTAAGATTCATGCGTAAACATGTCAAGATTATTAGATCGTTATGCGCGGCAGTTGTTCTCTGTACAGTAATAAGTGCTTGTACCTCTGCACCAGAGGACACTCTTGAAGGATACGATTACAGAGGAGTAGGAATTGGCGATACCAAAAAGGCTGTGATTAATGCCATTGGTGATCCCAATGATATTGACGAAGATGAAGGCGGGGTATACTCCAGTATTGGTTATACAGATTCGGAGTTCATCTTAAAGGACGAAAAGGTCATAGCAATGTTAATACGGAATGGATATACGCTGCCGAGCGGTGTAATGGTGGATGACTCACTCTCTACAGCTATCGAAGAGATTGGAGAAGATAAACTATTTCAAGAACCCGATGATCCCGCGACTGTGTTTCAACTGCTAGAAGATGGACTTCTCATTGCTCTTTCATTCATCGAAAAGGAAGGCGAGCTATATGATGATAGCACAATTGATTCTATAATAATTGCTAATGCGGAGGAAATGCTTAGGTACAAGGGCTTAGACTTTACTGAGTTTAAGAATGATTTAATACCCGTTCAATTTAACCAGCGATTTGCAACAAATGAAACAGAAACTCAGGCGCAGATCAACGCCGATGATGATTCAACTGTATTGGATATCTTAGTTGGCTTCTGGGCTACAGAAGATGGAGCATCTTACTTTGATTTCTCAAAATCAACGGACACTAAGTTTACAATGTCAGTCTGTACTAACGGGATGGTAGGACAATATACAGGGGATATAACGCTTAACGGTTTCGAATTGCTTTCAGTGATGATAGATAATTCTGCGGAAGGTGCTCCTAACTATATCGAGAATTTTGAAATAACGGAAGATGGCCTTGTAGTTAGAGAGTATCCAGTAAGCCAAACACAGTTGTTGAGCCCGAGTACAGAGGAACAATTCATAAGCTGTAGCAACGCTGTCCAACCTGGTCAGAGTGAGATTGAATATTCGCAGGAATTCTATGGTAGATGGGTTCCAGTCGATGCCTTAGAAGATAGTAGTATTTATATAGAGTTGGATGAGTGGGACAGAGGAGTTCTAGAGTTCAGTAACGAAGGCGAGTCGCTCAGCTACATGATTTATGCATCGTCACGCTCAGAACAAGAAACGATAGTTGAATACGAAGACGAGGCAGGAACTATTCATGAGGTTTCATTGTCAATACAGAATGATATTCTACACATGACGATTGATTCTGAATACATTGGGGCATATGAAAAATTTCATTGAGTTAAGACTTGTTGTAAACCAGGAGGAAATTTACAATGTCAGAAGTTGTTGCGAGCATACGTAGAAGAAAAGTGCAAATTAGCGTTGTGGTTGCTGTTTTAGTGGTAATCATCATTATCATGAGTTTTTCCTCATTGAAATTAGATGGATTCAGCATCCAAGGAGTCAAGCTGGGCGATTCGTACGATAAGATTGAGAAGAAGCTTGGAGTAGCTCAAGATAAGTTCAGTGGCCGTCGTTACACCTATGACGGAGTTGAGTTTAGTGCCGACGATAGCGGGAAGATTGATAACATTCGTATATGGGGCACGGATTACAGAACTGACAAAAAACTTGGAGTCGGCAGCACACTAGCCGAGATCGTAGACCAATACGGGAAAGACAAGTTGCGGATGACTTATGGTGATGTATATGTACGTTTGAATAAGATCCAGATGATTATGTTCAACATGGCAGCATACGATAGCAGTGATCTGTATGACACGACCATCGTGAAGAGTATGGAGGTCAGATCGTTAGGGGATCGATACCGTGATAGCTGGGACTCGATGAGTCCATTGGAATTCCAACCTGAGTCCTAGCAATAAGAGAGAGCGCCCAACGAGGCGCTTTTCTCTTTATTATATATAGGAGAAAATCTTTTATTGTCGAATCATATTATTATAGTGGAAATTTTAGCGGATTGAAGGTGGGCGGGAAATGCAAGTGAAATACTTTGGGATCATTATCGATCACAAAGAGAAAAGGATAATATACGGCGAATGGGGATTAATTGCTAAGATTGAAAATTTCACTGGATTAACGGCAAGACAGTATACCTCAATCCATGGATATAGGTCTGATCTCGATCATGCCATAGAGGAATGGCACGGCTGGTGGAAATACGATGTTGTAACTGCCGAACTTGTATGGAGCCAGCTATCCCCACTTTATGAGGCCAGATTAGCCGAATTGAAAAAACGAGGAATTCATATCGATCGTTACTGGTGAAGTATATGTGTCCTTAATCAATCAATGTCCAACTGATTGCATATGTATTAACTTGAATATGATTCGTAGGAACCAGGAGCGCTCTTAGAAGCGCTCTTTTATTTCCAGTTGGCAGGAGAAAGGTCATACAAAGTCGAAATTTAATTGTTAATGATAATGCGCAAGTAATAGGTGAGAATAAATTTTAGCGAGAGTGGTGGTGCTTTGAGTTATTTACATGGCTCTTTATTTGAAGAAGATTATTTGTTGCGCACTTTAGGGGCTCTCGCTAATTCACCAGATATAGCTTTGACCGAGTTAGTTGCTAATGCATGGGATGCTGGATCTTCTAAAGTAAACATAACGATTCCTGATGAATTTTTTGGGGAACTCGTTGTTTCAGATAATGGAACGGGATTAACTCCAGAAGATTTTAGGCTCAGATGGATGACGCTTGGTTATAATCGCTTGAAACACCAAGGAGATACAGTGAATTTTCCTCAAGAAAATTTGATCGGTTATAGGCGGGCATTTGGCAGGAATGGTGTAGGACGACATGGAATGCTCTGTTTCTCCGATGAATATATAGTTGAGACCGTTCATGAAAATGGGCAAGGATCAAGGTTTATCGTGTCGGTATCGAGCGGGCAGCAACCCTTTACCCTCGTGCATGAAGAGTCATTTGAAGGGGATCAACATGGAACCACTCTGAGAGCAAAAGTTGAACGGAATTTACCTGATTCAGAGGTTATACGCGAACTACTATCGGCCAGATTTATGCAGGATCCAAGGTTTCAAGTCACTGTAAATGGAGCCTCAATTGAGCTGATGCAACATAAGGGCCTGATCGATTCTAAAGAAATTATAGTGGATGAGAATGTAAAGTTAAGGCTGATTGTCATAGATTCATCGAAAACAGCAAAAACTGCTCGTCAACATGGAGTTGCATTTTGGGTGGGTAACAGACTTGTTGGTGAGCCGAGTTGGACGCTAGGAGATTATTCGATTGACGGAAGAACCAATTTTGCGAAGCGCCATACTATCGTTGTAACGACTGATGATTTATTCGATGCGGTCTTGCCAGATTGGTCTGCCTTCAAGAAATGGACAATTATTGATGATGTCTATCGAATTGTTGCTTCGCACATCGAGTCTTTGTATAAGCACTCAATGAGAGAGAAAATCCAAGAGACTCAACAAGCAGTACTGTATCAACATCGGACAGAGCTTTCTCAATTACATACTTTGGGCAGAGTTGAAGTCTCGCAATTCGTTGAACAATTGACCGAAGAGCAACCAACCATTAATCAAGAGCACCTTTCAGCTGCGGTCCAGGCTGTTATTCGACTCGAAAAATCGAGAAGTGGAGCGAGCTTAATCCAGAAGCTTTCTATGTTATCTGATGAAGATGTCGATGGATTAAATCGGTTACTAGACGATTGGAGCGTTAAAGATGCGTTGGTTGTCCTAGATGAAATCGATAAACGTCTCCTTGTTGTTGAAGCTTTAGGTAGATTTTCTAAAGATCCCTCTACAGATGAACTCAAGACCTTACATCCATTGGTTCTACAGGCCAGATGGTTATTTGGACCAGAGTTTGATTCGCCGCATTATACATCTAATGTTTCGCTGGCTTCAGCGATGAATAAGTTATTCCAAAAGAAAGTGCATAAGGAATCATTTTATAATTCACGGAATCGTCCTGATATAATAATATTGGAGAATGCGACACTATCTGCCGTTTGCTCTGAAGAGTTTGATGATGATAGTGCACTGTCGAAAATGAAGCGAATACTCATTATTGAATTAAAGCGTGGCGGCTTCGCAATTGGACGAAATGAGATGGATCAGGCTAATCATTATGTCGAGGATCTTCTCAATTCGGGGCATTTAAGCGGAAGTCCTTTCATTAACGCATATGTCGTTGGTCACGAAATCGACTCAAAGATTACACGTATTCGAAAAGTTGGAGATAATCCAGAGAGGGGCCGCATTGAAGCAAGCACCTTTGGGCAATTGGTTAGTACTGCAAATCAACGTCTTATGCGGCTCAAGGATCAATTGAATGATCGGTATAAAGGATATACAGATGCAACAATTGTTCAAAAGGTATTAGATGAACCCCATCAAGTCGATATTTTTGATGACACGGAATCTGCGTAATGATGGATCGTAGTATTTGACCAAGCAGTAATTACAGATAATGAAAATCTGGAGGCATTATGAGCACACTTACTCTACAACAATTAGAATCGCACTTATGGGAATCGGCCAATATTCTGCGTGGTAGCATTGATTCCTCAGACTATAAAAATTACATCTTCGGCATGCTGTTTCTTAAGCGGCTGAATGACGTATTTGTCGAAACCGCTAAGCGCATCGAGACGGAAGAAGGAGACGACTACGGCTGGTACGACCGCGACGAGCATCAGTTCTTCGTACCTGAACGTGCACGTTGGGATCACATACAGACACAGACGCAAGACATTGGAGACGCGATCAATAAGGCTTTTGAAGCGCTTGAGGAAGAGAATGCATCGCTGCAAGGGGTACTTGCTACCATCGACTTCAACGATAAAGAGAAGCTGCCAGACAAGCTCCTGCAGCGTCTGATTCAACACTTCTCGGCAATTGATCTCGCTAACGGCAACTTATCTGAGCCCGACATGCTTGGCCGCGCTTATGAATACCTCATCAAACAGTTCGCCGACGATGCAGGGAAGAAGGGCGGAGAATTCTATACGCCGAGCAAAGTCGTAGAACTGATCGTTAAGCTGATCAAGCCAGAAGAAGGCATGCGCGTCTGCGATCCTACGGTCGGATCAGGCGGTATGCTTATACAATCTGTCGATTACATAAAGTCCAAAGGTGGCAATCCACGCAATCTAACCCTTCATGGTCAAGAGCGCAACCTCAACACTTGGGCAATTTGTAAAATGAACCTCCTTCTGCATGGACTTAGTGACCATTGGATTGCAAAAGGTGATACGATCCGTGAACCTAAGCTGCTTGAAGATGGCGAGCTTATTCTGTATGACCGTGTAATCGCGAATCCTCCATTCAGTTTAAGTAACTGGGGGCGTGAAGAAGCAGAAGCGGATACGCTTGGCCGTTTCCGTTTTGGTATTCCGCCTAAGGACAAAGGCGACCTTGCATTCGTACAGCACATGGTAGCAACGCTTAATCATGAAGGTAAGGCTGGCGTCGTTATGCCGCACGGTATTCTGTTCCGCGGCGGTGTGGAAGCGGCAATTCGCAAAGGACTACTAGAAGAAGAGGATGGCTTAATTGAAGCAGTAATCGGTCTTCCATCAAACCTCTTTTATGGAACGGGGATTCCAGCTTGTATTATGATTCTAAACCGTAACAAAGCAGCAGAGCGGAAGGGGCAAGTTCAAATTATTAATGGTGCTGGGGACTACCAAGACGGTAAGAATCAGAACTTTCTGCGTGACCAGGATATAGAGAAGATTGTATCGGCATACGACAAATGGGAAGATCAGGAGAAGTATTGCCGAGTGGTCAATATTAAGGAGATCCGTGAGAACGACTATAACCTTAACATCGCTCGCTACATTGATTCGGCTGATGAAGAAGAGCTAATTGATGTGGAGGAGGCGTTGGCTGAGTTACGTCGACTGGAGGAAGAAAGAAATGCGATTGAAACTAAGATGCTCGGTTTCTTAAAGGAGTTGGGCTACGGTGCATAAGGAGTGGGCAACATCTAAACTCGGAGATATATGTGAGTTCTTAGATGGACGACGTAAACCTGTTAAAAAAGCTGATCGTGAAAAGATGAAAGGTGATATACCGTATTACGGGGCAACAGGCATAGTTGACTGGGTGGACAGTTATTTATTTAATGAATCGTTAGTACTATTGGGCGAAGATGGTGAAAACTTACGTTCGAGGGTTCTCCCAATGGCATTTAAAGTAGAAGGGAAGAGTTGGGTTAATAACCATGCACATGTTATTCGACCTAGTTCGGAAATAGATATTGATTTTCTCGTTCAATATCTTAATAGCCTAGATTATGAACCATTTATCACTGGGTCTGCACAGCCAAAGTTAAACCAGAACGTCTGTAAGAAAATTCCCGTTAATATCCCTTCTTTTTCTGAACAACTCAAAATCGCTAATATCCTCACCTCCGTCGATAATGCCATCTCCAAAACCGAAGCCATCATTGAACAAACGGAGAAGGTCAAGAAGGGGCTCATGCAGCAACTTCTTACCAAGGGGATTAGACATACGAAGTTCAAGCAGACTGAGATTGGAGAGATTCCTGAAGAGTGGGATATTGGCACTCTGAGAGATTATTCAGACCATATAACAAAGGGAGCAACGCCTACAACATACGGTTTTGACTGGACTGATGCAGGCATACTCTTTTTAAGAAATGAATGCATTAAAGACACAGGATTAACATTGAGTGGATCAAGTTTCATTTCAGCTGAAGCGCATCAAGCTATGAAGCGATCTATTGTTAAACATGGTGATATTCTAATCACGATAACTGGCAACCTGGGTCAGACTTGTATATTTGATAGTGAACATAAAGAGGCAAATATTAATCAACATATCGCCAGGATACGAATTGTTGATGATACGCTAAATCCTTTATTCATTAATTACTTCCTAAACTCTGAGCCTATGAGGCAAATGTATGGGTTAATTAAAACAGGATTAGCATATCCACAATTGAGTCTGAAACAGGTTCAAGAAATAAGAGTACCAATTCCAACTAAAGAAGAACAACTTGCGATAGTTGAAGTGCTATCAAGAGTCGATCAAAAGGTAAGTGTGGAAAGTAACAAACGTCAGCATCTAGAAAAATTAAAAAAGGGGCTTATGCAATCCCTCCTAACAGGAAAAGTCCGAGTCAAAGTCGACGATCCAGAGGCGGTGACCACATGACCTCAACAAGCGAGTGGAACGAGAAGCATCTTGTTGAGAACAGACTAATCGAGCAACTCAAAGAAATGGGCTATGAGCATATTCATGGCCCTTCTTTAGATGTGGAGCGGGAGTCAACTCGTGCGGTCATCCTTAATGATCGTCTAACCCGAGCGCTTAAGCGTCTTAATCCTTGGATTAATGCAACCAACCTCAACAAGATCGTACGTAGCATCACCTACATAGAAGCAACGAGCCCGATGGAAGCCAATGAAGCGTTTCATAACATACTTGTGAACTATACATATATCCTGCAGGATATGGGAAAAGGAAAGAAGAACCAAACGGTCAAGATAGTCGATTTTGACTATCCGTCTAGCAATGAATTCCTCATCGTTGATCAGTTCAGCATCAGCGATGCCAGAGGCACCATTCGTCCAGATCTGCTCGTCTATGTAAATGGGATACCGCTTGTCGTCATCGAATGCAAGAGTCCAATCGTGGCCGTAGACGAACAGATTGGCAAAGCTGTCAAGCAACTGAGAAGGTACCAGAATCAATGTGAACATCTATTCCACTATAATCAGTTCATGATCGCAACTAGCAACGACCGAGCAAAAGCAGGTACCATAGGTGCGCAGCTTAAGCATTTTGGAGATTGGAAAGATCCATATCCGTTAACGTCACCCGAAGTAGGTGACCACCCAACGACTCAAGATGTACTTGTTGCGGGCATGCTCTCAAAAGCTAATTTGCTTGATCTCATCCAGAATTTCATCGTCTTCGAGCCTGAGAATGGTCGTATGATCAAGAAGCTCTCCCGTTACCAGCAGTTCCGTGCGGTCAATAAAACGATTAACCGCTTAATGACGACCAAGTCTCCTCGTGAACGTGGTGGGGTTGTGTGGCATACGCAGGGCAGCGGTAAATCTCTTACGATGCTATATCTAGCTGTTAAGCTGCGCCGCATCGAAGCTCTTAAAAACCCTAGCATCGTCATTGTAACCGACCGATCAGACTTGGATGATCAGATTACGAAGACGTTCCGACGCTGTGGCTTTGCCAATCCGCAACAGGCTTCAAGTGTCGCTCAGCTTAAGGAACTGCTGAGGCAAGGTCCAGGCTCAACCGTCATGACTCTCGTACAGAAGTTTCAAACGAGTAACGAGGAAGACAAGTTCCCTGAGCTCTCCGATGCTGAGAATATCATCGTCATGGTCGACGAGAGCCATCGTTCGCAGTATAAAGGCCTCGCAATGAACATGCGCACAGGGCTTCCGAATGCCTGTTATTTGGGCTTTACAGGAACGCCAATCGATAAGGAAGATAAGAGTACAACGCGTACATTTGGCCCTTATATCGACAAATACACGATTGAACAAGCGGTGGATGACGGTGCAACTGTTCCGATATTTTACGAAGCGAGATTGACACAACTCCATGTTGAGGGCGAAACGCTCGATCAACTGTTTGATCGCAAGTTCCGTGAATATGACGCAGATACGCGAGAGCGGATCATGAAGAAGTACGCAACGGAAGAAGTGGTTATAGCATCGCCCAAACGTATCGAGCAGATTGTGCTCGACATCATCAAACATTATGAAACCCATATCATGCCTAATGGCTTTAAAGCGCAAATTGTTGCAGTCACACGCGAGGCAGCCGTCATGTACAAGGAGAAGCTGGACGAGTTAAGTGATCTGGAATCAGCTGTCGTGTTCTCATCAGGAACAGACGACAAGGAGCACCTTAAGAGGCACCACATCAGCAAAGATGACGAGAAGGCCATCATTGCCCGTTTTAAGAAACCCTTGTCCGAGGATAAGCTGGCTTTCATAATCGTCTGCGATAAGCTGCTTACGGGCTTTGATGCGCCAATAGAACAGGTTATGTACCTGGATAAACCTCTGAAGGAGCATAACCTGCTTCAAGCAATCGCCAGAACGAACCGAACTTATGAGAAGAAGGATTACGGACTGATTGTTGATTACTTCGGTGTGTCACGCTTCTTAGAGAAGGCATTGGCAATTTTCTCTAAGCAGGATATCCAAGGTGCTCTAATGCCCATGGACAGCGAGATTCCGCGATTACAGACGCGGCATAGGGCTGCGATGAAGTTCTTTGACTACATTCGCAAAGAGGATGTGGAGTCATGTATCCAAGTGTTGGAGCCAGAGGATGTTAGACAACAGTTCGAGTTGGTATTCAAGCGGTTTGCATCAAGCATGGACATGATTATGCCTAATCCGAAAGCTCAGCCTTATGTGAGTGATCTTCAATTCCTGGGCAAAGTTCGTCAACTTGCGAAGTCTCGTTATCGTGAGGAGAGCATGGATATATCGGACTGTGGGGAGAAGGTAAAGCAACTAATTGCGGAGCATATGCGGGCTTCATCTGTGGAGATTTTACACGATCCCATCGACATCTTATCCAGTAAGTTTGAGAAAAAGGTTAATGAGCTTAATAGTCCCGAAGCAAAAGCTTCTGAGATGGAACATGCGATTCGCCACGAGATCAGGGTCAAGATTCAAGAAAACCCCGTGTACTATACTTCGTTGAAAGAAAAGCTGGAGAAGCTCATCGAGGCCCGTAAACAGCTTCAGATGGACATTGTGGAGTATGCTGAACAGCTTCGAGGGATCATTGAAGGAATGAGGGATACCGCTAACAAGAGCCAAATCCAAGGCCTGACAAGGGAGCAGTATCCGTTTTACCAGATGTTGGAGAAATATTTCGCTTCCGAGGGTGATCAAGAAGTATTGAGGGACTTAACGCTAATCATTACTGAGAAGATTATGGAACAAACGGTTGTCGAATGGACCTACAAGGATGATGTAAAGCGGGAGATGAGGAAGAAAATCAAGCAACAGCTTCGCGTAACGAAATGTCCAAAAGATCAGTTGGAGGAGCTGACTCAGAAGCTAATGGCACTAGCGGAAGTACACTATAGGAAGTGAGGCTTAAGAAATGGCAGAGGCACAAAAAAACTTTAACAGACATAAGGAAAGTTCATCTGAAGATCTTCGTTCAAAGTTCGATTCCTTTGTTAGGGACAAAGATGCTACGGAGAAAATGATAACGGATTACCTCAATGCAGTTAATCCATCCGCCAAAGCTCTAATAGAAGCATTAAAGGCATTTGGCGAATCACAAAAAGAATCTACATTAAAAGTTCAGGATCTTCTCAAGCAGGCGATGGCCATTTTAGAGAAAGAACTAGATAGAGATTTGACTGAAACACAAAGGGATAATGTCTATAAACTTATATTAGAAATCTTAAAGGAGGCTCGACTAGAAGCTCAAGATAACCGCTCCTTTAATACCAGATTGTTAGCATTCGGCGGGGGAGCACTTCTTGTTTTAGTTGGTGGTAGTATCTATCTAGCATCAAACGGTAAGAAAAAAGATGCGATTGTTAAAGGCGTTCAAATGTTGCTTAGAAGATAGTCACAACGTTAGTGTTGGGCCATGGATTCGAAGCCATTCTTTGCGTTCATCGTAATCAGGTAAGATTGAACGCACAAACTGCCAGAAGTCTGCGGAGTGGTTAGGATATTTTAAATGTCCCATCTCATGAACCAGAACGTAATCAATGACCTTCATTGGGGCCATCATGATGCGCCAGTTGATGTATATGGACTTATCCGCGGCGCATGAACCCCAACGCATCTTCTGGTCCTTAAGCTGCAGTTTAGAAGGGGACACGCCCATCTTGGGAACGTATAGCTGCAGACGCTCGTTTAACTTCACTTGTCCGTGCTGCATGTACCAGTTCATAAAAAGAGGACGGAATATTGCTGGCAGCTCATCATTGGATAGCTTGGAAGAGATGGAGACTTTGAAACGTCCCTGTTGAAACATTAGAGTTGGGGTGATGTCCGCATTTTCCTTCTCAACCTTAAGGCGGTAGGATCTGCCGATATAGAGGAACTTCTCGCCGCTGACGTATTCTTTGGGCTTCGCTGGCATTGTAATCTCTTCAAACTCATACCATTTGCTCATGATCCAAGGAGCTTTCTTATGCAGTACGTCTTGTAAGCTAGATGAGTCAATTGCAGGCGGAGAAACAATTTTGACACCGTCAATCCAGTCTACGGTTATGAGAATGTTCTTGGCTTCTGAGTTGTGTTCTAAGGTGTATTCAATCGTTGTGTTTCCGTATTGAAACTCAGGCATTGGGAAAATTCCTCCTGCTGATCGTCTTCTGTCTATTTAGAGAATTGCTTATGGTTCCTCTATTATACTAAAAAATAAAAACCATGGTCAGTATAACGAGGTGAGATGGTGCTTTGTTTGAAGAGAATAAACGAATTTTCAGAGAATATCTGATATGAAGCGGATGGGACAGTTAAACCTTAGTGCGATAGTTTTTTGCTAAGAAGTGATGCGCTATGAATTATATTGAATAACTTCTTACCATCTAGTATAATTTGAAGGACATCAGACCTCTTTGTGCTACCAGAAATAACAGAATCAAAAGGGGAACGAACCTATGAGTAAGTACACAGTAATGTTTCATGAGGAATACGATGAGTCTATTAAACAACAATTGTTAGATAGTAATGCAACTATAAATTATGAGGATGATTTCCTCAAAGATTTTGTGGTAATAGAGACTGAGGATATAAACAAAATTAGGGCGCTCAGTATTGTTAAAGGAATTGAAGATATAGCTGTATTCTCACTGTTGGATATCCCCAAAGCTCAGTCTCATAAAATGAAGACAGTGCCGACTCCTATTATTGACACTTCGCTTTTAACTAACCAAGGTCGATATGGACTGGGCGTTAAAGTCGCAGTCATTGATTCAGGTTACACTCCAGAGGCTAATGGATCTATAGAAGCTGCTGAAAATTTCACATCGGCAGTTACAACTGAGGATTCACTTGGTCACGGAACTATCGTTATAACCCTTTTAAAAACCTACGCTCCTGTTGCAAAGATATATTCTGCTAAGGTTTCTATTAATGATAACGATATAGACGAAGAGTATGTTTATCGTGCTCTTAAATGGATTAGATCACTTGACGATGTCAAAGTTATCAATATGTCAATTGGTGTTGAGAGAGATTGCCAAGGACTATGTAACTTGTCTAGAGTTATAAATAAGATGGTTGATCAAGGATATGTAATTGTAGCAGCTGTAGGGAACACAGGTGGCCTTACTCATTGTCCTGCTTGCTCTGAAAAAGCAATTTCCGTGGGTGCCTTGAATAGAGCTGGTGATAATGTGGCATCCTTTAGTTGTAAGGGGCATACAAATAGTACCAAGCCAGATTTATTGACTTCAGGCTACGGTATAACACAATATCAAGGGATAACTAGTGATTATCACGGTACTTCGTTTGCCGCCCCAATTGTAGCTGGGATTGTAGGTGCTAACGTCAGCATGATTAAAGATACCCAAAATGTGAAACAATATTTAATGATGAGCTGTGACCCGATCTTAAACGTAAGGTCAAGTAAGCAGGGAGCGGGGAAATTAAACCTCTCTAAGTTATTGGAGGTAATTAGCTATGAGGAAGAAAATAATACTTAACATTACCGAGATGGATAAGGTTTATTTGCTCGAAAAGTATGGACGCATAACTTATGTTGATGAGTTTATTGATGTTGTCTTCTTAGAGATTGAAGAAAAGCTTATTCCTTCCATAATTAAGTTGCCGTTTGTTTCGGGAATTGAAGAGAGTGGGAAAGGCTCATTGTTACTGGTTTAAGTCCTTCTTACCTAGATGAGGGCCCAACTTTAGTGGGATACGCCGTCACATCTCCGCCTGGGGTGTGCTGAAGAAGACAATCAGGCTGACCTGAACGGAAGCTGGTTACGAAGCGTCTGCTCAGGTGACATCAAATTCGTGACTACACCCGTAGAAAGCCGTGTGGCGTGATCTTCGGACAGGGGTTCAAATCCCCTCGCCTCCACCAAACCTATCAGAGGAGACACCGTGTCAGGTGTCTTTTTTGTATTTAACCTGAATTACGAAAGTGCATAAGTACAAGCTTCTCCTAAAAGCGGAATAGGAAATATCATCCAGTTGTGGCGGGGGTTTTTTAACAAGCTTAGACTCTTTGTAGAAATTGCAGACAACTTCCCCCTCCCCACATGAAGGGGCAACGGAGTTTCCAAGACTTATTTTGGAATTATCGATCATTCCAATAAAATACTTTTCCGTTCTATTTGAAGCCATGCCCATCGGTTTTGGAATGATTCAGCCAACTTCAAGGTGAATTTGCGACCGCTTCGAACGAGCGCACCAGCACAATGGATAAACTCCCGACGAAAACGCTGGATGGTAATTGATCGATGAATCGGATCGCAACATTGAAGCTTGAAGCGCTCGAACAGATTGTAAGCCATCAGCTTCAGCAAGAGATCCATCTCATTCGCAGCAAAGGATTGTGTTGCGATACGGTGGATTGCAAAACCGTTTTTTCCTTCTTTGATGTAGTTTTCCATGCAGCAGCGTTGGTTATAGAATCGCCATACGTCGATGGCTTCCCAGCTTTCTGTTGTGACCATCGCTTCATATTGCCAGAACGTATCCAGCTCAAGCAGTGGATGATCATCAGCGTAACACTGCATCTTTCGAATAACAGCCACACGCCGTGTCTTGTTCCAAGTGCTTGCTTTGTAGCACAGAACAATCCCTTCGATGATCCAATCCTCATCAACGAAGCGTATCCAGTGTTTGCATTCACGTACTTGCTGGGCAAGGCGACCGGTCCATTTTAATTTGCCGACATACCCGATTTGATGGGATTCCCAGAAGTCATAAAAGTCTTCTCCGCCGAAACCCTTGTCGAACCGAATGTAGTGAACCTTCCGTGAATCGAGCAGGTTCAGCGTTTCTTTCACAAAGGGAAGGACATCTGTCGAGCTGCCGGTGTTGCCAGAGCGGAGTACGGCGTTGACAAGCATCCTAGACTGGCCTTCATACACGAGCAAGGGATGGTAATTTTTTCGTCCCCGCTTGTGGCTATTGACGCCAACCTCCGCACCTTGCTGATTGCCATACACAGTCTCAACGGTGGAGTCCAGATCGAGAATGAGCGTGTCCGGTAACGCTGGCGCAATGATATCTACATTCAGTTTTCGGAGTGCTGGAGCCAGTTGATCGTGTGCTCCGCCAAGCCGAAGCAACTCCTTGTTTAACAACGTGTGGTGAGGCAAACGGCCACCTAGGGCATGCTTCACTAAAGCATCGCCTTGAAGTGATCGAAAGTGAAAAATACGTTCGCAGCCCAGGAGCCAGCCAATGATAAGGTACTGGATAATGTGGTGAGTAGGGAAAACTGCGTTTGCGGCTTTGGCTAAGCCAAGCGTCTGTAATCCTTGATTCAAATGAATTGTTTCAAGGAATGCTAGAATAACCTTGGCACCTGCAAAATTTGTAGCATTTCTCATAGAAAATTCCGTTTTCAAATTAGCGATTCTTGTGGTAAACTTCACCTTAAAGGTGCTCCTCTCTTTTGGGTGATGTGTTCTCGACAAACACTATTCTACCAAAGATCAGGGCACTTTTTTTATTTTTTATGAGACGTTACTTTCGTAATTCAGGTTTAAAGAGAATATTTTCGTTAAGTTATGAGTACACTACATAGTGTACATTATGTACATAATTTAGTACAATGGAGGTGAGGGGGGATAAACATGCAAACGGTTTTGAATGCAACAGACGTAAGAGCCAATTTTGGTGGGTTTATTGATACCATCGTAAGAGAGAAGCCTCAAGCCATTAAGAGGAATAGGGATGTTATTATGGCATTCTCTAAACAGCAATTGAAGGAATTATTGTCCGTATATGAATTAACATTTGAATATGATCAGGATGAAGATGGCAGATATGCTGGATCAATTGAACAAATAGAGGACATAGTTGCTGACGGCGAGTCTCTCGAAGAACTTAGGAGTGAATTGGCACGACAACTAGTTGAATATGCAGTAGACTATGAGAATAATTATTCACAATATTACAATACTCCCAATAGACATAAACATTCACCATATGTCTTGCGTGTCTTGTTAGAAGATGATATTGATGCGGTCTCTAGGATGTTCCATGCCTAGCTGGAGTGATCTAGAGAGCTTTTTAAGACGCGATGGTTGGGTTATGATAAGGCAAACGGGTAGAGATAAAATTTATCAGAAGACTTTACCAAATGGGGAAGTATTACGCTCAGCAGTATCCAAAGGTACTGGTGAGATTGGTAAAGGATTATTTAATCGCATACTGAAACAGCAGTTGCGTGTAGATAAAGAATACTTTAATTCAATAAAATAGGATTATGATAACGGGGCGTTCGCTTGGGTGACATCAAAACTGTGACTACACCCACCGCGAAGCGCAGCTGTGTGGCGTGATCTTCGGACAGGGGTTCAAATCCCCTCGTCTCCACCAGTATTAAAACCATCCGCATGAGGATGGTTTTTTGTGTCTTATAATCTGGGGATCAGTAAAATCTTCGGCAATCACATATATAATTAGCATGGCGAGCATTGACAACATCTAATCGCTATTGGTAGGATACACCTAATATTCTAATCGAACTTAACTGGAGAGATACAACGATGAAAAGATTAGCGCAAAGATTCTCCCGGAGCTCTATCCGTACTCGTCTTTTTTTGCTAGTGACTATTATTTTAATCGCTTCTTTCACAACAGTGAACCTTCAACAAGAAAAAAGAATAACCTCGATTATTCAGGGGGAAGCGCTGGAGAAGGCGAAATCGGACTTGCAAACGGGAATGGAGATCATTCATCTCAAGTATCCAGGGGAATGGCGTGTAGATGGGGAAAATCTATATAAAGGTGATATGCTGATTAATAATAATGATGATATTGTAGATCAATTAGGCACACTAACGAACGGGAATACGGTCACGCTATTTCTAGGCGATACAAGGATAGCGACAAATGTTCTAGCGGACGGGAAACGGGCTATAGGTACAAAGGTATCGACAATCGTTGCGGAAAAAGTACTTAAAGAAGGCCAGCTTTTCTTAGGACAAGCGAACGTCGTAGGGCATACGTACCAAACCGCCTATATGCCGCTCAAGGATGCTGAGGGTAAAATTATTGGTATTTTATATATGGGCGCTCCCGACTCGAGTGAGCGTATTGTCCAAATCCAGCAAGATATTACGATCAAGACATTTGTGAGCGGCTCTATTATTATAGTTATCGCGTTACTTTTGTTTTACGGATTTACATATCCAATGATGAAACGGATACAGAGCTCTGTGAGATTGTTACGGACGATTGCCAGCGGAGACCTGACTTCTGAGCAGAAGCCGACGAAGAACAAGGATGAAACGGGGCTTTTATTGGAGTCTGCCTATCAGATGTCCACGGAGCTTAGGACGGTTCTAGCGCATGTCAATGAGGCTTCATCGCTCGTTGCGCACTCTTCACAGGAGTTGTATGCAAGCACGGAACAAATGAGTCAAGCGACAGAACAGACGAACTTGGCCATTCAGCAGATTGCAATGGGATCTGAGACACAAATGTCCGGCATTATGCGTTCTAACGAAGCGGTTCAGGAAGTGTCGAGAGGGATGGATCAGGCGGCTCATGCCATACAAGCAATGGCCCAATACGCCTCTTCTGCTCGCAATCATGCAACATTGGGTATACAAGTGGCTGATCAGACCATCGAACGAATGTCTTCGGCGCAACAAATCGTCGAGGATGCAGCCAGCGCGATGCAAGGTTTAGAGGAGAAATCGAAGGAAATTCACCAGATTGTTGAGGTTATTACACGGATAGCGAGCCAGACCAACATCTTAGCTCTGAATGCATCAATAGAGGCTGTTCGGGCAGGAGAGCATGGCAGGGGATTTGCGGTCGTAGCCACTGAGGTGCGAAAGTTAGCCGAAGAATCGATGAAATCGGCAGAATTAATTGGCGGGCTGATCGCTAAGGTTCAAGCGGAATCCAAACGAGCTGCGCTTGCCATGAATAAGGGGAAGCAGGTTGTTGGAGATGGACTGAACCAGGCACGGCAATCGGGTGTCGCTTTCGATGAAATTTCCCATACGATCACTGAAGTTTCGTCGCATTCTCAAGAGGTATCGGCAATTATAGAGCAAGTGCATGCCCGAACCTATGAAACGGTAAACACCATGGAACAAATGGCTCAAATTGTACAGCAATTTGCTCAAGGTACGCACAGCGTTGCGGCCTCGGCTGAGGAGTTAAACGCGTCGAGCGAAGAAATATCGACTTCCTCTGCCAACTTAGGTCAAATGGCCAAAGAGCTTCGGAAGGTAGTCGGTAAATTTAAAGTCGTTTAACATACCATTATGAAAGCCCAGCTCATGAGAGCTGGGCTTTGTGCTGGCAGCTCGGGATTGTAAAAGGATAAGAAAATCAAATGTTTGAATCAAAAGGACAAGCAACAAGTGCTGAAGTTAGTGTGATGATAAGACGACTTATCGATCTTTTGACGAATTAGATAAATCATATGTGCTATAATACGGATATTCGAAATATCTAATTTATGTTAGAGAGGATTAAAAAGAATGAAGCTTATTTACTCCGGAAAAACAAAAGATGTCTATGAATTGGACAATGGCGATTATCAGTTGAAGTTTAAAGATGATGTAACGGGTGAGAATGGTGTATTCGATCCTGGTGCGAACACAGTTGGATTGGTGATGGAGGGTGCGGGTCGGGCGGGTCTCAGCCTAACCAAACACTTTTTTGAGAAATTAAAGGCTGCGGGAATTCCTACTCACTACATTGATGCGAATATTGAAGAAGCGACGATGACGGTTATGCCTGCTACTGTATTCGGCAAAGGACTTGAGGTGATATGTCGTTATCGAGCAGTAGGTAGCTTCTTGCGCCGCTATGGCTTGTATGCACAGGAGGGACAGAGCCTGGACGCTTTCGTAGAAGTGACGCTAAAGGATGATGACCGCCTGGACCCGCCGATTAGTAAGTCAGCACTTGAGATGCTAGGTATACTGTCGGCTAATGAGTATGATACGCTTGAGACGCTGACGAAGCAAATTAGCCAAGTAGTGAAGGACGAGCTAAGCGACAAGGGAATTGAGCTGTATGATATTAAATTGGAGTTCGGCAGAGTTAAAAAAGACAATGCGGTCGTACTCATCGATGAAATATCCGGGGGCAATATGAGAGCCTATAAGAATGGTGTCTACATTGAGCCACTGGAACTGGAGAAATTAATGTTGTCCTGATGGAAGCGGAATAAGGCTAGGCACTAAGACAATAAAGCAACCTATTCGAGCGATAAGTCATAGACTTTGCTCGAATAGGTTTTTAATTATGTGATGGAGGGAATGGGATGCATACAAGACAAAGCTTAATTCACCAGCTTGAGAACGCGGGAATTGATGGGAAAGGGACTTTACTCATGCACTCGTCCATGAAAAGCATTGGCGAGGTGGAGGGGGGCGCAGACACCGTTCTGGATGCTTTGTCTGATTATATGCAAGAAGGGCTGCTCGTGTTGCCGACGCATACCTGGTCTTCTATTAACGCTGATAATCCTAAGTTTTACGTAGAGTCGTCACCCGTATGTGTCGGAATTCTGCCTGAACGATTTCGTCAACGTCCCGGTGTTCATCGTTCTTACCATCCGACCCACTCGATAGCGGCATTGGGGCGGGAGGCAGCCGCGTTCGCAGAAGGTGATGAGCGATTTGATACGCCCTGCCATCGGGAGTCGGCGTGGGGGAAGCTACTGGATCGGAAGGCAACCATATTGCTCGTGGGTGTGGACTTGCGGAGAAATACATTTATCCACGGCATCGAAGAGTGGGCGGATATTCCAGGTCGGCTGACTGAGGGTCATGAGGAGCTGTACACTGTTCTTGGAGACGGTACAGAAATGAGGGTGCCATCCCGCAGGCACCACGGATTATCCTGGTCAGAACATTTCTGGAAGGTTGAGAAGCTGCTTGAGAAGCAGGGAGCAATCTATCGTGCTCAGCTAGGCGATGCAGAGATGTGGGTATGCGATACAGTGCAAATGACGGAGATCCTTACAGACATGCTGCGGCATAATCCCAACTTGTTCTCAGATAATGAGCCTTTAATTGAATAATATAGGGTAGCTCGCTCCTTCTTTAATTGTAGATTGGAAGTACATCCTGTCAAAGATGGTTCTTAGCTCTTCGCGGTAAGTATTGTTTTCCCGATTCTAATCGCATTCATTTACAATAAACAATAACAATACTATAATGGAGGAAATAACCGTTTTTAAGTTTTATTATAGGAGATTATATCCCCCATAATAAAAAATAGACGCCAGCATTATATTTTTACTTAGGAGGAGTTAAGCATGCGCCAGCCCATTATTCTATCCCTTAAAGGTGGATTGATCGTATCATGCCAAGCAACAGAGGAGGAGGAGTTTTACGGCGAAGGATTGATGAAGCGGTTTGCAATAGCTGCTGAACGAAGTGGAGCAGTAGGGATTCGAGCGAATACGCCTCAAGATATTCGGGATATTAGAGAACATGTCAAGCTTCCCATAATTGGTCTATGGAAAAGAGAATACTCGGATTCGGAAGTCTATATTACACCTACTATTACAGAGGTGAGAGCTGTCATAGCAGCAGGAGCCGACATTGTGGCGCTGGATGGGACTTTGCGCAATAGGCCGCAGGGAGAAACATTGGCAGATGTTGTAAATGAAATCAAAACCAACTCTTCGGCCCTTGTTATGGCTGATATTTCCACTGTAGAAGAAGGGATTGCCGCAGAACAGCTTGGTTGTGATCTTCTTTCTACGACTTTGTCAGGCTATACGTCATATAGCCCTCAGCAAAAGGATCCAGACTTTCAATTGGTGACAGAGCTGAGCAAGCGAGTTAAAATTCCTGTATTGGCAGAAGGCCGAATTCAATCTCCTGAGCAGGCGCTGCATTGCTTGCAGCAAGGAGCTTATGCAGTTGTAGTAGGCGGTGCAATTACCAGACCGCACCAGATTGCCAAACGATATGTAGACATGATTGCAACTGCGCGATAAAGTTTGGATTCATATGAGGGCGTTTTTTTCAACGCTTGAAGCAAGCTATTTCCAATTGGAGTCGCAATTAGACAGAAAGGTGTGATGCGGATGTCCGGCAAGATTGCAATTGGTATTGATATTGGCGGAACCAATATTAAGGCGGGGGCGGTCAATGATAAAGGTGAAGTTGTAGTAAGAGCCACCTTGCCTACAGAAGCGCAGCGGGGTGGGGAAGCGCTGCTTGCGCGAATCGTTGCGATCAGCAATGAACTAATTTCGTCTACGGAAGCCAAGGGCTTCAAGTGCATCGGTGTCGGCATCGGATCGGCGGGACAAATTGATGTGAAGAATGGAGCGGTAGCTGGAGCAACATCGAATCTACCGGGCTGGGCTGGCATACAAGTCGTGTCCAGATTGCAAGAGCAGATCAATCTTCCTGTTGTGCTGGACAATGATGCCAATGCATTGGCGTACGGCGAAGCTTGGGTTGGAGCGGGCAAGGGCTGGCGAGATTTTGTTTGTATTACATTGGGCACCGGAATTGGCGGATGCTTCATACACGAAGGGCAGCCTTATCACGGACATTCAGGTTTTGCCGGAGAGTTCGGCCATCATGTCATCAAGTACGGAGGGCGTAGCTGCAATTGCGGTCGAAGCGGCTGCTGGGAGCAATATGCTTCGGTCACCGCGTTAATGAAAATGGTCAATGAACAGGCCGGCGATCGATTGGAAGAGTTTCCTTCTGCTGAAGTGGTTTTCGCCAAAGCCAGAAACGGGGATGAATTCGCTTTGCGGATGGTAGAAAACTATGCGGAGTATATTGCTGCAGGTCTATCCAACTTCATTCATATTTTCAATCCGAATGGGATTGTTATCGGCGGCGCTGTGACGGCCCAAGGGGATTTCCTGTTTGACCGCATTCTTCATTTTGTTGAGAGAAGTGTAATGCGTGTATACAACGATGAGAAGAATCCGATCCAAATCTTGCCCGCCTTATTAGGAGAGGATGCCGGTATTGTCGGTTCTGCCGCCCCTTTATATTCTAGCGTCATTCGTTAAAGGTTATAATAGAACTTAGTATAAACCCGGTAATCAAACCGCTGGAACGAAAGGGGATTGCGCTTGTCTCAAATGCAAGGAATGGGCAAAACGATGTTAAATATTCGCAGTCACATGAATGGACTGACGAAGACAGAGCAAAAAGTGGCGCAATATATTTTGGATCATGCCGATGAAACCATTTATTATTCTGTTACAGAGCTTGCAGAAAAGGTCGGTGTCGGCGAAACGTCAGTGCTGCGTTTTTGCCGGAAGCTAAAATATTCCGGTTTTCAAGACTTTAAGCTGTCTCTTGCCCAGGATCTAGTTATGCCGACAGAGCAATTGCACAAGGAAGTGGCGGAAGAGGATGCTCCAGGTGCGCTAAGCCAGAAAATAATTGCTACACACATGCAAATATTGGAGCAGACGAGAGAGTTAATACATGAAGAGCAACTAAGCAAGGCGATAGACACACTAGTGGAGGCGTCAGGTATTTATTTTTTCGGGGTCGGCACTTCGGGTCTTATTGCGACACAAGCGGCACATAGCTTTATGAGAATCGGTAAGTCAAGCAGCGCTCATACTGACTCCCATTTCCAAGCGATGCAAGCGTCGCTGATAGGGAAGGGCGATGTTGCCGTGGGTATTTCTATAACGGGCAGTACAAAAGATACGATTGAAAATTTAGAAAGAGCTAAACATACTGGCGCCAAAATTATCGCTATTACCAGCAATGCCCGTTCGCCAATTACGAAAGTGGCCGATATTATTCTAATTATGGCAGCATGGGAAAATCCCCTTCAAGGAAGCTCGCTGGCAGCTAAAATTTCTCAGCTTGCTGTTATTGACATATTAAACGTAGCTGTAGCGCTTAAAACTAAGGATGAAGCTTTGAAATACAGGGAAATGACAGCGAAAGCCACTTCGAGTAAATTGTACTAACGAACCGGGCCAGGCATACAGGCGCCTATGTGAAAGATGTTAGCATGGGTCGCTTCAAGCCCCCTCCTATTGTGAATAAAATCACATACAAAGCAGGGAACAGGAATTAAAATGAAAGTATAACTAGAGATACTTAAGGAGTGAAACTCATGATGAATACATACAAAGACGACAAACTAACGAAGTTCCTTCTTCATCACTGTTATACTTGTGACCGGGGGCATGAGTGTATGACCGAAGAAATGACGATCGCTTGTATGAAAGAGAAGCAAGCCAATGCAGCATGTATGAAAGAGAAACAAATGAAAGATGCATGCAAGACACCGCAAGAAGAAGTGCGTGAGTTGCTGCGATGGTACGAGCAAGCTTAGGTATGATGGGGTTATGGATTTTTTGCTGGTAATATTGCCATCATGATTGATGCGTTCATTCAAGAAACCAATGAAGAAAAGCCCGGCCGGATCTCTGGTCGGGTTTTTTACATTTGGCGGCTACAATAGCTCTGTGATGGACTGTTGAAGAATTTCATGTGAATAGCAAACTAGTGGTGGAGGTAAAATGATAGTATGATAATGGTAGAGTACGTTCTCCTAAGGAGAGCGGTGAATGGGAGGTATAGCAATGATAGGTGGCGCCAAAAATCCGAAAGTAGATGGTTTTATGAGAAAGGCCAAGCAGTGGAGAGAAGAATTCGAAGAGCTGCGAATGATTGCGCTTGGCTGTGATCTGACCGAAGATATAAAGTGGATGCATCCTTGCTACACACTAGATAGCAAAAATATTGTGCTTATCCATGGATTCAAGGATTATTGCGCACTCTTATTTCACAAAGGCGCTTTGTTAAAGGACCCCCATGGCATTCTCATTCAACAAACGGAGAATGTGCAGGCGGCGCGCCAAATACGATTCACTAATCTTCAAGAAATCATCGAGAAGGAAGCCATTATTAAAGCATACATTGAAGAAGCCATTGAGGTTGAGATGTCCGGGGTGAAAGTGAATCTCAAGAAGCACGAGGAATACGTCATCCCTGAAGAGTTTCAAACGAAAATGGATGAAAACCCCGCTTTGCAATCAGCTTTTGAAGCGCTGACGCCGGGGCGGCAAAGAGCTTATATTCTTCATTTTTCCTCACCTAAGCAATCCAAAACCCGAGTGGCAAGGGTGGAGAAGTGGATGCCGCAAATCCTTGACGGAAAAGGTTTGAATGATAATTAACGAAGGCCTTCCAAAGCTAAGGGGATTAATTAACGCTCAGGGAGCTTGATCGCTTCCAATATCCGCTGAGCGGCCATGCATAGCTCCACTTTGTGGAAATCGAATCCGGAAGTGTGTCGTAGTGGTCCAGATAAGGCGGCATTCATCCACTCATCAAAGGGATGAATGGCATATTTATTTACTCCCTTGGCTGCGGCGAGCTTCTCTGTCAGAGAGATAATGAAGGTCATGGCCGTAGTGTCAGTCGGCAGCCGCATGCTGGCAGACAGTTTTGGCATGATAGCCTTGCTCCACAGTTCTCGTGGAGACATGCCTCCGCCTATGTTAAGCATACGGCCCATGGCGATAACCTTATCGTCCGGAAGAGCTTCCAGCATATCCTTGCACATGTCTTCAGTCAGACTGCCTACGTTAATGCAATAGGTTCGCCCCTGCAGATTCTTGAGTTGACGCATAGCATCGTAATAGCCCATATTCAAGCTGCGGAGAATGGAAGCAGGGTTAAAACTCATCATGCCGCTAAGCGGCTCGGAGGGGGCTATTGTTGTAACTGTAACTTCAGGATACTGGACTTTGCGGGTAAACCCAATTCCGAGTGTTCTGACCGCGACTATATGCGTATAGCCTTTGCGGGCCAGCATGTTGACGGGGCAGTTGTCGTATAGACCGCCGTCGATGAAGGCTTTATTGTCGATGACAGTAGGCTGGAACCCCGGGAAGGTGGCACTAGCCATTAGATAATCCACCAAGCGTCCTTGTGGAATATCTTCCTTATACAGCTCGTGCGGTAATCGGTCGGTTAGGGATACCGTCACCAAGCCGAAGTCGGCTACGGCACTCCGCAGCTTTTCTTCGTTGACGACAGATGCGATCAATTGTTTCATCTTCAGCGTGTTAATGCCTCTGCTAGCGATCAGCTGTCTCGTACGTGCGACCAATTGGCGCATGGTGCTTGTATCCAGCTTGCGGTGCAGCATAAGCAAGTATTCTTCATCGTTCAGGTCGAATATGGAACGGGCGTCCAGCCTCTCCCACATCCGATAGCCGCTCTCGAAATCCCCTTGCGCAATAACCGCAGCATTGATGGCGCCGATCGAGGTGCCGACTACTGCATCAAAGGTATACTTCATTTCCAGATAAGCCTTCACAACGCCCATATGGTAAGCGCCTTTGGCGCCGCCGCCTTCAAGGGCGAGTCCAAGCCCCGGCTTGGTCGCAATTGTCTCCATCGCAGTCATGCTACGTCCCCCTCCGCAGTTCGGAATGTGCACATTATATCCGTCTATTCCCAATCTGGCAAGATTGATTGCGTTTGTTTAGAATAAGAATTGAGCCTGTCACGGAACATCCCTCTATCCCTGTATCGTTGGACGCAGGAAATTTGCCTTTGTAGACTGCACCATCACTTTGAACGCAAAGTGCAAAAGCGAGGATCTCTTAAAATCAGTTATTGAGACTATGCTATACTATGTCTATGTCGAGTCTTATTTTAAGGTCAAGAGGGGAATGATATATTGGTCATCTTGAAGAACGACTGGGCATCCGTGCTGGCGTGTGAGTTTGAGAAGCCGTATTATTTGAAGCTATGGCAGTATCTTCTTCATGAATATGAGACAGGGATCATATATCCCGATCAAAACGATATCTTCAACGCACTGCACTATACTTCATTAGCCGATACGAAAGTAGTTATTCTAGGGCAGGATCCTTATCATGGACCGGGACAAGCTCACGGGTTAAGCTTCTCAGTGAATGAGGGAGTCGCTACGCCTCCATCCTTACTTAATATGTTCAAGGAACTGCGTGATGATCTGGGCTGCGCCATTCCGGATAATGGAAATTTGGTGAAGTGGGCGGAGCAAGGCGTGCTATTGCTCAACACGGTTCTCACGGTCAGATCGCAGGAAGCGAACTCGCATAAAGCGAAAGGCTGGGAGCAGTTTACCGATAAAGTTATCGAGACAATTAATCGGAAAGAGCAGCCTGTTGTATTCCTGCTGTGGGGGAGTCATGCTCAGAAAAAAGCGGCGTTGATTACCAACCCGAAGCACAGGCTAATTCATTCTCCGCATCCTAGTCCGTTGTCGGCGTACAGAGGATTTTTCGGCAGCAAGCCATTTTCGCAAACGAACCAATTTTTGAGGGAACAGGGGCTTTCTGAAATTGACTGGAAAATCCCCAATCGTTCATGCTAAATTATAAAAAGGGACTGCTTCCTGTTACAAAAACAGGAGGTGGTCCCTTTCACATAAGTAGCCCTGCAACATGTATTGTTCCAATTAGAACAGCTTCTTGATCGAACCGAGCATATCGCCTGCTTTATCCGCAGTTATTTTCGCTTTCACGCCATCGATCAGTGCATTGATCTGATCGTTAGGCAGGTCGATCCCTATAACGGATTCGATCGCCGACACAGGATCATTCATAAATTTGGAGGAAAATTCTTTATCCTCTTTGATTTTCGTAACAACTTCTTCGATTTTCGCTTTCATATCCATTGTGTAGTCCTCCCCAGATTTATTCTGAATATCACCCCATTATTATACAAAAGTTGAGCTGCTAAGTACAAAACGAGTTCATTCGTTATTACCTTATTATATTCAAGGGATATATTAAGGTAATGATATAGCAGGAACAAGTAGACCTATGCCGAACATGTATAAGACTGATTCAAAAGTCACGCAGGGGGTCTGAAGAAATGGTGCAATCTATCCATAACAAAACAACGCTATTGCATGATGCCTACAAGGATATTATGCAAATTATAAAAAAAACGGCAGCTTCGGAAATTAGAACGAAGGAGTTTGTAATCCTCGCTGAAGTAAACAAGATTCAGGATAAAGTATATGGTGGGTATGTATATATTCAGTCTAGCGCAGATAATGAAAGCGAGCTGCAATTGGTTGTGCCGGAAGAGATAGCATCGACATTGCGAGTGGATCATTGCTATGCATTCAGAGGGACGTTTGAAGTGTCAGCTTCTCCAACCTTTGGTTTTTTTCAACTTAGAGTGATAGATGCTAATTTCATTGGCGCGAGCATGAAAGTTGAAGCCAAGAAACAAGCGGCGCAAGAGATTATTGAGAAAGGCTATCTTGATAAGTATAAAGATGATTTTAGCAGATTACGCGGTAAAAGTAGTTGCCGTGTAGCTTTAGTCACTTCAAAGCACTCTCAAGTGGTTAGAGATGTGCACGAAGTGTTCAGACAACATCGAGGAATTCAGTATGAACTCGTCCCAGTTAAGTTGAACAACGCCAGTGTAATAGCAGAAGGGATTACTTCTGCTGCTGATCGTCATTACGACGTCATCATGATTGTTCGAGGTGGGGGGAAGGAAATTGATTTTGCAGTGTTCGATGATCCCCGAGTCGTTAAAGCGATTCATGATTCAACCACTCCGATTATTGTTGGCATCGGGCATACGGATAATAATACGTTTGCAGATAAAGCCGCTGACCGTTCGGAGACAACGCCTTCCAAAGCAGCGAGGTTTCTTGTGGATGTTCTGGACAAGCCAATACATAACTATTCCAAGACATCTAATCAAAGAAGAAAATATACAGCACAAACGTATGGCAATGCTCAAAATTATTCTCAGACTTTCCGCCGATCTCAAGCGGGTTCCGCGGTTATCTACGCAACTCTCATTGTTGCGTTGATTATTTTAGCGGGAGTGTTCTTTTTTACATTCGTACCGAAATTATTTGACTCGATTCTTAAGAGTATTTAGGGATGCTCAAACTTCCCGAAGTGTCGTCGCACAAAGCCTAATTAATCCAAGAAGTTAATTAAATTTCACATAATTGAGGGTAGAGGGTTGCAAACAAGTTGTAGTCATGTTATCATTAGTTAATTGGAATTTCGACCTGAGAACACACATAGTAGAGGGTTATGATTTTAATTCTGTAACCTTGTACGATGTGTGATTTTTTTTAGAAATTTTGAGCATCTTAAATGAAAAGTGAGGTAATGAATTATGCAAACAGGTACAGTTAAATGGTTTAATGCAGAAAAAGGATTTGGTTTCATCGAGGTTGAAGGTGGCAATGACGTATTTGTACATTTCAGTGCAATTGTTAGCGAAGGTTTCAAATCGTTGGACGAAGGTCAACGCGTTGAATTTAACGTAGTACAAGGCAATCGCGGACCACAAGCTGAGAACGTTGTAAAACTGTAAGATTGTTCTAAAATGCCCTGACGTCATGTTGGGGCTTTTTTTGCTAATTAATCCAGAAGGAAAGAGGGATACGGCTTGTATTATTCTAGGAAAAGGCTAATGGATGATCTCCCAGAGGAAGTAACAGCTATTTGGTCATGCACCAATGAAAAGTGCAACGGATGGATGCGGGATAACTTTGTTTTATCCGCCCGCCCGACCTGTGTCCAGTGTAATTCTTTTATGGAGAAAGGCGAAAAATTGCTTCCTGTATTGGAAAATGCCAATCATAAACAGTCAAAGTAATAACCAATGAAATTAAAACAAAGAAACCATCCCGCTAAAGGATGGTTTCTTTGCATGCGCTTCACCATGTGAATGTTAGAGATATCCATTATACATCGTACGGAGCGAATTATGTTTATGCGAGACGGAGCAATGGTAAGCGAATTAAGACTGCCAAGATTTATAGAATAAATTACATGAAAAATCGGCATTTAATGTGAAGTCAATGTAAACAATTACATGGTATATTATTGTTATGGTGGATTTCATATACAATGGGAGCGGCATAACAATGATAGAGAATACGATGGAGAAAGAAACAACGTTATTTCATCACGCTGGCAATATCATTCGGACAGCGGATCGTGAAATTCGAATTCTCGCCAAGTATGAAGAGCCTTTAGTTGTCTTATTGGGGAATGTGCTCAGCGAGGAAGAATGCGATGTGTTGATAGCCCATTCGAAGGATTCGCTGCAGCGCTCCAAGATCGTAGGGAATCGCGAGATGAACGAGCTGCGAACGAGCAGTGGCGTGTTTTGCGAGCAGAATGCGACGGTTGCTGTCATCGAGAGACGCATATCCGCGATTATGAACATTCCTATTGTGCATGGCGACGGATTGCAGGTTCTGCGCTATACCCCGGGCCAGGAGTACAAGCCGCACTATGACTACTTCGCCGCGACAAGCCGGGCAAGCGCCAACAATCGCATTAGCACGTTAATAATGTACTTGAATGATGTGGAGAATGGCGGGGAGACGTCGTTTCCTATGCTTAAGCTGTCTATCTATCCGAACAGAGGGACAGCGGTCTACTTCGAATATTTTTATAATGCCGATCATCTGAACGAGCTTACGCTGCATGCAGGCACCCCCGTTATTCAAGGCGAGAAGTGGGTTGCTACGATGTGGATGAGGAGACAAGCTTATCGGCTGGACGAGACGCCAAGTTGGTAATAAAATGGTGAATATGGTGCGGCGGGTGCATGGTTGGGTGTGAGAAGTGTATTATCAGGGGGACATAGCGCCTATGTTCGGGAATAATGGCCTCAAACCTGCAAAAATTGACAAAGTATATGATATAATGTGCTTTAACATTGGAGCTCCGTTCCGGAAACTTCCAATCAAGATTCATAAATAGTAATACGAATAGGGTGATGAGACATGAATTGGATGGACATTGTACTTCCTTATGTGCAGAAAATTGCGCTGGCGATTGTGGTATTGGCAGTCGGTTGGGTTGTAATCAAATGGGTAACGAAATGGGCCGGAGTCAAAATTGAGAACTCTAAAATGGACGCCAACATTAAGCCGTTTCTCGTTACGATGCTTGGAGCTATACTGAAGGTTCTGTTAGTGTTATCAGTTATCCGGATTGTTGGCATCGATACGACTTCATTCGTCGCGGTCATCGCAGCTGCAGGCTTCGCAATTGGA
Source organism: Paenibacillus chungangensis (assembly GCF_042675905.1). Classification (NCBI taxonomy): domain Bacteria; kingdom Bacillati; phylum Bacillota; class Bacilli; order Caryophanales; family Paenibacillaceae; genus Paenibacillus; species Paenibacillus chungangensis. The sequence continues at coordinate 91,035 of NZ_JBHTJZ010000004.1, forward strand.
CTTGCGTTCCAAGGTTCGCTGTCTAACTTCGCCGGCGGGGTGCTTCTGCTGACGCTGCGTCCGTTCAAAATAGGCGATTATATCGAGGCGGCGGGGTACAGCGGCACCGTCAGGGCGATCCAGATTCTGTATACCGAACTGAACACACCGGACAACAAAATCATTTATATTCCTAACGGAAGCTTGTCCAATGCGGGAATTACCAACTACTCGGTCATGGACACGCGGCGTGTTGACTTCAAATTCGGAGTCGGATACGAACAAGACTTCAGAAAAGTCATTCGCGTGCTGAATGAGATCGTTCAGCAGCATGATAAAGTGCTGAAGGACCCCGAGCCGTTCGTGCGCATGTCAGAGCATGCGGACAGCGCCGTCGTGTTCACCGTCCGGGCATGGACGAAAGCAGAAGACTATTGGGACGTTCACTTCGACATTATAGAGTCAGTCAAGGCGCGCTTCGACGAGGAGAGTATCTCGATTCCGTTCCCGCAGATGGATGTTCATGTGCACCAGGGGCAAAGTTAAGGGCAACAATCTATCTGAATTAGAAAGTGAGCAATTGCACACACCTTTAAATTGGTTAATTCAATTCTTCATTCGATAAAAAGGGAGTTAGACCGCGGTTCACCATGGTCTAACTCCTCTTCAATTGTTCAGCCCGCAGACGTCCTTGCCAATGGCCTTCAACAACCCGATTCCGGATTCGAAAAATTGTTCGCTTGTGTAGCGCTGAGGCCAGCGATTCCAATTGGCGGCATGCAGACCGAGCCACCACAGATGACGCGCAAAAATCAGAAAGCGAATAAGTGTGGCTTCTTCATCGCTGAGGAGTCGGACAGATGTATAGCCGGCGATCAGTCTATCCCAGACAGGAGCAGTTCCTCCCCTGCCAAACGTCCCCCATATGGCAGTAGCCAGATCATAGACCCGCCATTGCCAGCTGGAATCCTCCATATCCATCCATATCATCTTGCCGTCGTCTGTCTGAATGACATTGAAGTGATGGGCGTCTCCGTGTGTAAAGCCTACAAGCGCTCTGTCTTGATAGGCTTCAAGAACAGACGCGACGGAGCTTGCAAGTGACTCCGCAAGCCGTAATTGATCGCGGTCATTGAATACTTCGGAGATGGCTTCCAGAGGTTGATGAATGAATGCTGCAACCGTTGCTTCCGGCATCCATGCTGGCTTCTCTTCTGTTTTCCAAGCATTGTGAAGCTGTCCGATGGAGCGGCCCAGTTCATAAAAAGTCGCTTCAGATGGCAGGAGTGTTGTGCCTGCCACAAACGCATACCCTCTGCCACTATGTATGCTGCCGTGCAAACGTACTTTCAAATCTAAATCTCCATCAAGTTGAACAGGACGAGGTACGTTAGCACCCTGCATATACAATTCACTTACAGCCTGGTACTCGTGATGAAGGGAAGCGCAACGGTCAGCAGGAGCGAACTTGAAAACAAGATGCCCCTGATCTGTTTCCGTCAAATAAACGACATTCCGATTGGAAGAAAGCTGCTTCACATCCTTGAAGTTCACACCGGGAATCACTTTGTTTAGCTGTGTGATTAGAGCGTGCCGATCATCCAATGTATCAAACATGTTCCAGCAATTCCGCTCTGTGCTGCTCACATATCCATGGCAAAGTGGTCATTCGTTGACGTGGTTTTGTTGCTGTGGTCAAATCCGGCCCCTTGTTCATCAACTGGGGCAAGTTCAACTTATAATGGCCGCCTGACAAGGCCGTTTCACTGATCTCCTGATCAATGTGGCCCATTGCGTAATCCTTCAGGCCAAGCATCCCCAGACAAGGGTACATATGCCCGTCGTTGTCAATATAAAGCTGGATGCGATTGGCACACTTGTTAACGGGATGGTTTGGCATCGAAGATGTTTCCGGGCTGGTTGCGCTCATTGATGGATATATCGTGATGTCTGTCGCATTCATCGCATCCAGACTTAGAATGTGATGCTTTCTGAGCAACGAGACCGGCCCGATGAGTCCTACCGGCAATCGTAAATGCACGATCTTTTCCATGAAATCGGCTACAGCGGTGTGCTCCGCCAATAGGTCGATGTTGTCTATGATGATGCCCAGTGAGCTTAACAAGGAAGCTCCGCATAAAGACTGAACAACGTCGAATTGACGATATAAATCAACGATATCTACGGTGAAGGAGATCGCATAGCCCTTCTCGATCGATGCAGCTGCCAAGCCCTTCAGCTTATCAGGTACAGAAAGAAGGTCTACCCCGAACAGTGAAACTTCACGATTGTACAGTGTGTATGGACGTTCGCCATCGTTGATGCCCACTGATTCTTTGAACCAGTTGTCGTAACGGGCAAGCCAGTCTATCAACTGCTGGCTCCCCGGGAGAAAGTCTTCTCCCTTCTCATCGGGCTGAAGCATAATCGCCACCGATTTCAAGTGCTGATACAAATTGAGTTGATTGCGTTCCATCATATTCGCTGTCCTCCCTGACTGCCAGCTGCTTGCTCGAGCTGAGCTACAATCCGGGTGAGCGACTCCTGCTTGCGGTTGTCCATGTACGCCTGCAGGCTTGCAACATACTCAGGAGTGGAGAATATCGTGTAGCACAGGTGGCAAATATTGAAGTACTGATCGTCAATGTCGTGCCCGCTCTCCTGCAGGATAGGCACTAATGAACGTATGCCTGAAAAAACAATTTTTCGAACTAACGGATCGTTGTTCATACGTTCGACAATCGTATCCAAACGTTCCTCTTTCACATCTCCCATGATATAGTTTCGAGTCTGATCAAAGCCGGCACAGCAGGGGAAAACATGTCCGAAAGCATTGATCGTAAGATTCAGTACCCGGTGGCAGTTATCATCAAGCGAAGAACGGGAATGATAAAATTCCTCCGCGTCAAGCTCCTTCGCTGCGCGTCCGGTTGCGAATACGGGCCCGCTTGTCATGCGTGACGCGGCATCAATAGCCTCTGGGCGCAAAGCGGCCAGGGCTTCTTCCATGCTGTGCTGCTTAGTCGTCAACAAGCGAAGATTGGTTTCAATTTCAACCTCTTGACAAGCAATCAGGCAATTGCTGACAGCATCTCCCGAAACAAAAGGCTGGTGCCAATAATCCCAGGAAAGCTCTAGTGAGGTTACACCAGATTGTCGCAAGCGAGCGCACACCTCTCTTGCTTTTGGAAGAGTGCGCCCCCAAAAGCCGTTGGTCGTTCCGGTAATTTGTTCATATCCGGCATCACGCGCCTCGGCAAAGAGTGCATACACATCATCCAAGTACATGAACGCTTCGCCGCCTGCTAAGTGAAACCGCGAACCAATGGTTTCAATATCAGCGGCTTCTCGGATACATCTCCGGATCACATCTGTATCCAAGCTTGAAAGACCTAGCGTCTCAGAGCCTTTCGGACTTGCGGATTGGTAACACATGGCGCACTTGGCATTACATCGGTTTGTCGTCTCAACAACGAGTCCACTGTAGTAAATAGGCATGTGCAGTAATAGGGCAATTTCCGCCGATTGGTCGAAACTTTTATGTCCATCTACCATTTTGATTGCACCATCCTAAAAGCCTCTGCCTCTTAAGTTAAAGTTGGTTTTCATATTGTCCCGGGGGATGAAATTTTTGCCGCCCGGCAATTTGATCCCTTGTTTCCCAAGTCCTTGCAGAGACACAAGATCGGCTGGTTGACTTGCTCTCACCAAAGTAACCACCATCGTCACAACGGCAGCGGCAGCAGCGACGACAGCCGCGCCGGCGGCAACTGCGGCAGCGTTGGCATGAACGCCGGTCGGCTTGCCCTCGCGCATATCGATCAAATCCTGCAGACCGTGCGAACCGAGCGTATTAGCCACTTCCTCGTCCAAGGCAACATCAAAGATGACAGCGTTCGAGATGGCTTTCACAACTTCTGGAGACAGCAGAATACCGTGGTCAACCGCATATTTCTTCGGATCTTTGAGAAATGCCTTGGTGGATTCCTGATTTTTGACTAGTTCTTTAATAAAAGCTAATTGCGCTTCAACTGAAGAAGCTTTCACGCGATCAAGGCGGTCAAGCTTCTCTTTGCGTAGCGGTTGAATAACTTCCGCATCATGAGCAACCAGCCTTTTCATGACACCGCTTTCATTTTTTGTTGAATCAGACATTGAAAAAACCTCCTTAAGCGTCTGAATTGAATTCATTCATGAAGGATACGATCACATCCCATCGCGTCCTATCATGATGAACATTATAGGGCATCCCTTTTCGGAAATAAATATAGATATGTAAAAATAAACCTGAGGAACTACTCCTTTACAGTTAATGGCGAAAAAAGTCGGAATCGATCTTCGGAATCCAACCAACCGACCTAAATTATAAATATCAATGAATCCTTTCTCACTGAAATAAGGTACTATTAAGACAATAAGCATACTGTAGAAGGAGGTCGCTTCATGGGAATCTTGTCCAGATTCAAGGAGTTGATGTCGAGTAATATTCAGGCCATTCTGGAACGAACGGCCGATCCGAAGGAGACGCTGGATGCGTGCATGCGTAGTCTGAAAAGTGACCTTGGCGCGGTAAAGGCGGAGACGGCGTCGACGCTGGCGGCTGAGAGCAGGACAAAGAGAGCGCTGGACGACTGCAAAGCCGAGATCAGGAAGCTTCAGCGTTATGCGGAGAGATCGGTACAGGACGGGAAGGAAGAGGAAGCGCTGAAGTTCCTGGAGAGAAAGGCGGCGGAAGTGCAACGGGAAGCAGCGCTGCAAAATGCTTATGACGAGGCTTCGGCCAATGCCGAACGCATGAAGCAGCTGCAGGACAAATTGACGGCGGATATTGGCGAGGTGGAAGCGCGCAGATCCCGATTGAAAGGGAAGCTTGCAGCTGCCGAAGCGCAGCGGAAAATCAATGAATTGGACTCCGCCAGCAGTCTTGGCGGGTCTTCGCTCGAAGCGATGGAGGAGAAGGCGGATCGCGCTTATGACGAAGCGATGGCCTTGGCAGAGCTGCGAAGGGAGACCAAGGGCAATAGCGATCTGGATGAACAGTTCAAGCAGTATGACAGGGTCAGAGCTGCAGAACCCGAAGACGAGCTTGCCGCTCTCAAGGCGAAGCTGTATAAGAAGGAATCACATGGACGAGGTCAGGCAGGTGAGTGAAATGTCGGTTGTGGATTATAAATGTCCCAGTTGCGGCGGCGAAATGACGTACGACAGCGAATCCGGAATGCTGTCTTGCCGGAGCTGCGGAAGAAAGGACGATATCGAACAGCTGCCCAATCCGCTGGAGCATTCCGTCTTCGCCGGAGACGAGGCGAAGGAATATCATTGCAACAGCTGCGGGGCGGTCATTATGACCGAAGCGGAGACGACAGCGATGTCTTGCGGCTTTTGCGGCTCAAGCATCGTGCTGGGTGACCGGCTTGCGGGAGAGCTTGCCCCGGCAATGGTCATTCCGTTCTCGATCAGCAAGGCCGAAGCGCAGCAGGCATTCAAGAAGTGGTGCAAGAACGGACGTCTGACGCCGGCCGGATTCATGACGGCGAATCGGATCAAGAGCATAACCGGCTTATATGTGCCGTTCTGGCTGTACGATCTGCACAATAATATTCAAGTCCAGGCGAACGGCACCAGGGTCAGGACGTATACGAGCGGAGATTATGTCTATACCGAGACACAGCATTACGACGTTTACCGCCATATCTTGGTGGACTATGAGAAAATTCCCGTAGATGCCTCGGAGAAAATGAATGACAAGCTGATGGATCTGCTTGAGCCGTTCCCTTACGATCAACTCAAGAGCTTCAAGGCGCCTTATCTGGCCGGCTACATCGCGGAAAAATACAGTTATGACAACGAGCAGCTGCTTCCCCGAGCGAAAGAAAGAATCAGCTCGTATATCGATTCCTATATCCAATCGACGATGACGGGCTATCATGCAGTCACCTATCGCAGCAAAGACGTCCGCACTGCAGCCAGAAGAGCGGATTATGTCCTTCTTCCGATATGGATGGTCCAATACGATTATAAAGGGGAGAAGTATACATTCGCCATGAACGGACAGACGGGCAAGGTGGTCGGCCAGCCTCCCCTCAGCAAGGCGAAGATAACATGGTGGTTTGCGGGTATTTTCCTCTCCTCCCTGTTCGCCTTGAAGACTCTGTCATGGCTGATGGGAGGGGGATTCTGGTGAGAAGAAGAATGCGCTGCGCGTTAGCCATGCTGTTGCTTGCGGCTTTCGTTGTTGTTGCCGCGCCGATGCCGAATGCGACTGTGCATGCGTCGGAGGAGACGAAGCAGCTTATCTTTGATGAAGCGGGCCTGCTGGATCGGAATGAGCTGACGTTATTGGATGGAATGGCCAGGCAGTACGGGGCGGAGAGGGAAGCGGATATCATTATCTATACAACCAGCAATACGAGCGGCGTAGATGTGAAGAAGGTGACGCAGGATTTCTACGACAAGCATGGGTTCGGCTACGATAAACCCTATGGCAATGCAGTTATTCTGACGCTGGATATGAACAACAGGGAAGTGTACCTCGCAGGGTTCTACAAAGGAGAGGAGTATCTGGACGACTCCAGGCTGGATCGCATACGGGATCAGATAACGCCGGACTTGTCAGAAGGCCTCTACTACAGCGCATTCTCAGAATATATCCAGACGACGCATCGCTATATGGGCTACGAGCCGGGAGTGAATCCGGACAATATTTTTTTCAAAGGATGGTTTCAATACGGCGTCGCTGCGCTTCTCGCTCTGTTCATCATCTGGCGGATGGCGGCGAATTCGGGTGGGCGGGTGACGGTGCATAGCCGTACTTACGAGAGTACGGATAAATCTGGCGTCATCAGACATCGGGATCAATACATCCGGACAACGGTGACGAAGCGGCCTATTCCTAAGCCAACCAACAACAATCATGGCGGTGGAGGCGGCGGAACGACATCGGGAGGTCATTCGCACAGCGGCAGCAGAGGATCATTTTGAATGGAAAGGGTTGAGACGGCATGGTGTTCTTCAAAAATCAATTCGCAAACGTAGTAGAGTGGGAAGAGTTTCGCGATGATATGATATTCTGGAAATGGTCCAATCGGGAGATTAAGAAAGGGAGCAAGCTAATCATTCGCCCCGGACAAGACGCCATCTTCGTGAATAACGGGGGGATCGAAGGGATATTCCAGGATGAAGGGGAATACAGCATCGACTCCGATATTGTACCGTTCCTCTCGACGCTTAAGGGATTCAAATTCGGCTTCAACAGCGGCATGAGGGTGGAAGTCGTATTCGTCAATACGAAGGAGTTCACGGTCCGGTGGGGAACGCAAAATCCGATCCTCATTCCGACCCCACAGCTTCCGGGCGGCATGCCGATTCGGGCGAACGGAACGTTCGTCTTCAAGGTGAAGGATTACGTGACATTCATCGATAAGATTGCAGGTGTGAGGGACAGTTATCTCGTCGAGGATGTGAAGCTTCGGATTACGGCCGTGCTGGATCAGCTGCTAATGAAGTGGATTAGCCGGGAAGGCAAGGATATGTTCAATCTGCAGGCCAATGCCTTCGACATTGCCCGCGGCATCCAGGAGGATCTGGATATGGAGCTGCTGGATGACGGCATATCCATTGCGGACTTCCGCGTCATGAGCTTCAATTATCCGGCGGAAATACAGGAGATGATTACGAAGACAGCTTCGCACAGCATGATCGGCGATATGCAGCGTTATCAGCAAGCGTCGATGACGGATGGCATCGCATCCGGGAAGGTGAAGAGCGGCGGCGTCGCGGCGGATATGACCGGTATGATGATGGGCATGAACATCGCCAAGGACATGATGCAGAATATGAATCCGGATGCGAACCGCAATCAGCCGTCCAATCCTGCGGCTCCAAGCAGCGGCCAGAGACCCAACTTCTGCCCGAACTGCGGCACGAAAAACGAAGGCGCCAATTTCTGTCCCAATTGCGGGAACAAGCTGGCGTAAATCAAAAAACTCAAGTCATGGCAGGGATTTCTTTTTCCTGCTAATGCTTGAGTTTTTTATACTTCCAGAGCTTCTCTGGTAATTTGGCTAATGTCTACAGGGCAGTTCGTGCTTTGCTTGACGATGTCGGGCAAGATGTGCTGGAGGAAGTAACCGACGCAATGAAGCTTGATGTTTTTGATCTTGATAAGCGCATCGCGGTACATGACGACGAATTCCTTCTCGGTATTGCCTCTCTGCAATTCGGTAATGGCTTCGTACACTTGATCCAGCTTGTCCGCCACTTCCAGAATGAGGCCTTCGACGGATCCGTCCTTGCCTTCTCTTAATTGCCGGCGGAAGATGGCTTTAAGCTCCTCCGGTATATTCTCCTCGATGAACAAGGCGATCATGCCTTCCTCTACCTGCTGCAGCATGCCGCGTAGCTCCAGTGAGTAATGCTTCACAGGTGTCTTGATATCTCCGATGAATATTTCGCCGTAGTCATGGCTGCTTGTAATCTCATAGAGCTTCTTCCAATCGATAGAGACGCCATTCTTTTCTTCAATGTCGGCCAATGTCTTGGCGTATTGGACAACCTTCCAGGAGTGGGCGGCAACGCTGTGTTCCTCGAACTTGAACTTGCCTGGGCAGCGAATGATACGCTCCAGATCGTTAAGTGACTGAAAGTACGTGTGAATTCCCATATATGTCCTTCCTTTCTTTTGAGTTTGTTGTGTAGCGGTCCGTACGACCATTATAGAGGTGAATTGTTAGTGGAGTATTAATGATGATGAAGTGGATGATTAGTGTGCTCATGCTGCAAGAGGACCGATAACTGGATTTCATGTCATTATTGAAGCTGAGATCATCACTGTCACACGCTACAAATGGAATAAATACATTAAAATTCAGCCCAAATCCACAACAATTCTCCTACTGATCGAAATAATAGCATGAAATCCAGTTCCTTATGACAAGAAGGAGCATTCTGACAATATTAGTAGCAAAAAATCCAGTTAGATTGATCGTGTAAGAGGAAATGCATAAGCCAAGTCCCTTCACCCTCAATAAGTCTATAGGCTACTTATCCAAGGGATAGAAAGGGACTATATGAAAAACCTAAGCAAACGCAATGAATTCTGTATTTATTTATAGCTGTCCATCTGTGTTAGCATGGTTTGTAGGAAGTGACAATTGCGCAGAGGAGGCGGGAAGCTTGTATAGCAGCTATTGGCTGACAAATGTACGCCTGGAGAATGGGCTTGTTAGGGAGAACGGCGCTGTCGCAGGTACGATGACTGGGCTGTATAGCTTGAAAATCGCGAACGGCAAAATTGCGCAAATCATTCCTGCAAGCGGATTCTCTGAGAAATCGGCGACGGAGAGGAACGAGGCGGATAACGGACTTCCGGTTGTGGATGCGCATGGCCTGCTGGCGCTGCCGTCGTTCGTGGAGAAGCACTGTCATCTGGACAAGACATGGCTTGGAGACCGTTGGCGGCCGGTTCGGCCGGCGCACACAATATTCGAACGCTTCGATATCGAGAAGGATACGCTGCCGAAGCTGGGAACAACGATGAAGGAACGTGCAGAAGTGCTGCTCGGCTCGCTCCTGCAGGCGGGATCGACGCATATTCGCACTCATGTCGACATCTATCCGGACGTCGGACTTCGCCATCTGGAGGCCGTGAAGGAAGCGCTCTCTTCATTCGAAGGGAAACTATCTTATGAGATCGTGGCCTTTCCACAGCACGGACTGCTGCGCTCGCATAGCGTCGAGCTGGTGCGCGAGGCGCTCCGGCAAGGCTGCGGACTCGTCGGCGGTGTCGATCCCCATACGGTAGACGGAGACATGGAGCGGTCGCTGCAGGGGATGATGGAGCTGGCGGTAGAAGCGAATGCGGACGTCGATCTGCACTTGCATGACGGCGGCCGAATCGGGCTGGATACGATCAAGCGGCTGGCCGCGCTGACCGAGGAAGCCGGCTGGCAAGGCCGTGTTGCTGTCAGCCACGCGTTCGCTCTGGGCGACATGGAGGGTAGTGAAGCCGACGAGATAGCGGAGCTGCTGGCGGAGAACGGAATAACGGTCATTACGAGCGTGCCGATAGGCCGAGTGATCCCGCCAGTGCCGTTCCTTCAGGCGAATCGTGTTCCCGTCGCCATCGGTTGCGACAACATATTCGACTCCTGGTCGCCGTTCGGCAATGGGGACATTCTGGAGCGGGCAGCACGCCTGGCGGAGCGGTTCGGCAGAAGCACGGAGTCGGCATTAGCGGAGACGATCGGGTTGATTACGGGCGGACGGAAGCCGCTGGACGAGCAGGGGCGGCAGGTATGGCCGCAGCCGGGCGACGAGGCGGATATGGTATTCGCAGAAGCGAGCTGCTCGGCTGAGGCTGTAGCTAGAAGAGCGAGGCGGCCTGCCGTCATGAATAAAGGGATGATCGTAGCGGGATCATTAGAGAGGGGATCGAGATGAAGCAATCGGCTTATTGGCTGGTGAATGTAAGATTGGAGAGCGGTTATAGCTATGAAGACGGCGTCATTGCCGGAACCGAGACAGAATTAAGCCATATTCGCGTGGAGAATGGGTGCATATCCGCCATTACCGCAGGTGAACGACCTGATGACGGTCTGCCGCAGCAGGATGCGAAGGGGCTGCTTATGCTGCCCGCATTCCAAGAGATGCACATTCATATCGACAAAACGTATTATAGCGGGCCGTGGAAGGCGGTCAAGCCGGTCAAGGATATATTCGGAAGAATAGAGGAGGAGCGGGAGCTGCTGCCGAAGCTGCTGCCGACCGCACAGGAGCGGGCGGAGAATATGCTGGGCTTGCTGCTTGGCTTCGGCTCCACCCATGTCCGGACGCACTGTAATATCGATCCGGTCATTGGACTTGGCAATCTGGAGGCGACGATGGGGGCGCTTCAGACATTCTCCGGTAAGTTGTCCTCCGAAGTCGTCGCCTTCCCTCAGCACGGGCTGCTTCGATCTGATGCAGTGAAGCTGGTACGGCAGGCGATGCGCAACGGCGCCACTCATGTCGGTGGTGTCGACCCGGTCACCGTGGACGGCGACATGGAGAAATCGCTGCAGACGATTATGGACATTGCTGTGGAGGCGAATGCGGGTGTGGACGTACATATTCACGATCGTGGCGAGACAGGAATAGCGACGATGCACAGGCTTGCCGACCTGACGGAGCAGGCCGGCTGGCAGGGAAGGGTAACGGCCAGCCATGCCTTCGGCTTCGCGGGCGAGCATTCGGCGGCGGCGGAGCTGGCGGAGCGATTCGCAAGCCTGGGCATATCCGTTACGTCGACGGTTCCGTTCGGCGGCTTGATTATGCCGCTTCCAATGCTGCGTGAGAAGGGGGTCCGGGTAGGGCTCGGCAACGACAGCATCACGGATCATTGGTCGCCGTTCGGTACGGGGGACTGCTTGGAGAAGGCGACAAGGCTTGCCGAGCTGTACCGGTTCCTCGACGAGCGTTCGCTTGCAGCATCGCTCGGCTTCATTACCGGCGGCGTATTGCCGCTCAGCGACGAAGGCAAGCGCGTATGGCCGGCGGTCGGCAATGCCGCGGACGCCGTGTTCGTGCAAGCCAGCTGCTCGGCAGAGGCGGTAGCGCGGAGAGCTCGACGGTCGGCGGTGTTGTTCGGCGGAGAGCTGGTGTCCGGGTCGTTAGACGCCGAGTGATTGTTGGAGCAATGCGACGAAGTTCTGAGCGGCTTTGGACAATGTATGGTTCTTCAACCATATTAATCCGACAGGCGAAGAGAGCTCGTCTGAGGGGGATAGGCGAGTAGCGCGAATATCGTAGCCTTGCTGCTGCGTAAGCACGGTCTCCGGAACGATCGCTGCGCAGAAGTCGGAACAGATCAGCTCCATTAATAACGTAATGTCGGAGCATTCGCCCAGGATGTTGGGGTGCAGGCGGAGGCGGGAGAAGGCTTCCATCACCAGATAGTGCACCCCTAGCCCCTCTGTGCTGGGAAGCATAAGTGGGTAGTGGAGGATGTCGGCCAGCGACACCTCCCCCTTCATCTGTTCCTTGCTGCGGGCGGAGGTCACGAAGTAGAACGGCTCAGCATGAAGATGAAGCACCGTGAAGTGGGACAACTCCAGTGGCAATCGGACGAATGCGAGCTCGATGGCTCTGTCTCTTACGAGCTGGCACAGCTGAGCCGACTCATTTTGCTGGATTTTATAGGTCACCTTGGGGTATTGCTCCCGGAAGTGATGGAGAATATGCGATAATCCGGCAACCGATAACGTGTTAAGGCCTAATTTCAATCTCCCGTTAACGCCGTTCCCCACCTCCTTCACTTCCAGCTTGGCTTCCTCCAGCAATTGTGTCATTTGCAAGGCGTATCTATACAGGACTTCTCCCGCTTCAGTTACCTCGAAGTATTTTCCACTTCTCTCTACGAGCTTCGAGCCAAGCTCCTCTTCCATCGCTTTCAGATGCTGGCTTAATGGAGGCTGGGAGATGTGAAGCTTTTCGGCTGCTGCGGATATTTTCCTCTCTTCCACGATGGCGATGAAGTAGCGCAGCTGTCTCATATCCATAGGCAATCACGTCCTTGTTGTATATGAAAAGTCTAAGCAATCATGAATTTATTAATATTTTTCATATAGTACTATTCCATGTTAGCATATGTGTATAACAGGATAAAGCTGAAAAGGAGAATAACCGATGCTTCGTCAAATGACAATGTCAATCGTCCTGGCAGGCGTATTGTTCATGACAGCATGTCAAAGCAATATAGATTCCTCTCATATCGTGCCGGAAGAGACACATTCTATTGAAAAGGCGGCGAAACAAGTGAACAATCAACTGATACTGGCAGCGGAAAATGGCGATACAGAGCGAGTACTTAACCTTCTGAAGGAGGGAGCGGACGTGAACGCAGTCGATGATCGGGGAAGAACGGCCGTCGTGGCGGCCACCTATGCGAATAAGACGGATACAGTAAAGGCGCTCATCGAGCAAGGGGCGGATATCAATATCCGTGATAACAATCTCAACAATGTCCTGCTGTATGCAGGCGCCTCGGGTTATCTCGATATCGTCAAGCATTCGCTGGCGGCAGGAGCCGATACGACATTGACGAATCGGTTCGGGGGTACGGCACTGATTCCCGCATCCGATCGAGGTCATGTGGAAGTCGTGAAGGAGCTGCTTGAGCATTCTGATACGGATGTGAACCATATTAACAATCTGCACTGGACGGCGTTAATGGAAGCGGTCATTCTGGGAGATGGCGGAGAGAGGTATCAGACGATTGTGAAGCTGCTGCTTGATCACGGGGCGGATGTTCATATCGGCGACTCGCAGGGGATCACGCCGCTCCAGCATGCGCAGAAGCTCGGGTTCGAAGAGATCGAGAGCTTGCTGCGCGAAGCGGGGTAATTGCCGGGGGCGGGAGATTGAATCAAAGCCCAAGAGAGAAAGAAGGAGACATGGATGCCGCAAGGTATCGATGTTTCTTTGTGTTTTTATTTTATAGCGGGGTTATAGTATATTTACTTACAGAAAAGAGGGCGGTTATTTCCGTTCGCGAACAAGGAGCGATAGATGAATCATGACCATTCAAGAACAGACATTAACACGATTATTAACGCCGCTAACGAAAGATACGCTTCACCAAATTCGGAAAAACTTGAACATACAGAGAGCTAGTCAACTGAATAAAAGTGATTTGGTAGAACGCCTTGCTCGAGATATCCCTTATTTTGTGCATGTGGCGATGCATCGCTTTGACGAGCGCCGATTAGAGGTGCTGAAAAAAGTTCTAGAAAGCCCCGAAGGAGTATCGGTCGAGGAGCTCGCGGTATTCGATGACATGAACCTCGATTATTTCTTGGATTACGGTCTCATGCTGCCAGATCCAGCAACGGGCTGGTTGTGCGTTCCTTGGGAGGTTCGACAGGAGCTGACGGACAAGCATCTGAGCGAGTACAGCGATGTTATTCGGCGAAATACGCAATGGACCAAGCTCGCCAAAGGTCTGCTCTACTATTATGGATATGCCAAGTACGACGTGTTGAAACAAAAGATTGAGAATTACACCAGACAGGATATTTCATTTATATCGTTAATGGATATTTTGCTGGACTATTCCTATTTTGATGAAGGCATTATTTCATTTGCCGGAGGATTCGCTTACTATATGGCAGATCAGGAGGAGGTATTCATGGAGCATGCAGCTCGTCCGGAGCTGGAATATGCCCATCTTCCCAAGAAGAAAGTGCTGCAAGCAGCAGAAGAAGACGATGAGTATGTCGATCGGAATGAAAGCTACTTGAAGTTAGTGTCGTTCCTGACGAGTCACTATGATATCCAGCGGGAATTGGCAGATCTCAGCGTAGAAGAAAGTATGCTGGCCATCTTAATGGGCCATTCACCGAACGAAGTGTTGGCCGATCTGTTGGGACAATTCGACACGCCATCTATGGATATGGTGAATCAATTGGCGGATCTGTTCTTTACGCTATACCATGCGACTCCGCAATGGGCGTTGAAGGGACACTCGCCCAGCCAACTGGCGAACATAAGGAAAGCGCAGCAGCCTTCTCCGATGCAAGCACAGAATAAGGTCAACAATGTATACAGCATGCAGACGAAGCAAAAGATAGGGCGCAACGATCCTTGTCCATGCGGCAGCGGGAAGAAATACAAGAAGTGCTGCGGTGGGTAAGTGCGCCTGACGGGCAGACACAGAGAATGATGAAGTAGGGAACGATACTATACTGAAGGTTAGAATGAACTGTACTCGTCAGGGTGCAGTTTTCTTTGTTTTGAGAGGAAAATGCTGGATGCTGTCGAAATGTTAGTGGGAAGTGGGTGATATTGCTAAATTCATATTACGAGGTGAGTAGAATTGATCGACAAGTTGATCCGCCTGTTGAATATCTTGAATGCCATTCAAGCATCGCCCGGCATTACCGCTGCAGATCTTGCACTAAAGTGCGATGTCAATATCCGAACCATCTACCGAGATTTAGATACGTTGAGCTTGGTGGCGCCCATTACGAACGAGGGAAGAGGAACGGGCTATCGGTTTCTGGGCAGATTCACCATGCAGCCGCTCAACTTTACGGAGCAAGAGGCGCTGGTCGTCTCTCTGCTGCCTTCTGTGCTGGACATCGAGAAGCTGCCTCCGGGATTTGAGACGGCCTACAATAAAGTAATGGCTGCCCATCGCAACGAGAAGTCGCAGCAGCACAATATGATTGAAGATATAGCGGGCATTATCCAGATGGGGACGCCGGCTTATCGGAAGGAGAGCCCTAATCATCTGCAGACGATTCTGAAAGCGATACTGGAGCAAAAAACGATTGCTACCGTCTACCATACGCAATATCGGAATGAAACGACCGAACGCAGTATCGATCCTTATTACCTTGTTCCGCGGGACCAACGGTTCTATTTGATCGGCAATTGCCGACGCGACAATAAAATGAAGACTTTTCGAATTAGCCGCTTTCTCCAGGTCAACATAACCTCCGAGGCATTCGACAAAGGTTCATTCAACGTCAAACAGCATCTCAAAAATACCTGGTCGATCATACAAGGCGAGCGAAACACAACATTTAAAGTGCGCTTCAGTTCCAAGGTTGCTCGCTACATCAGGGAAGAAGAGTTGTTTGTCAGGCCTCGAATGAAGGATTTGAAGGATGGAGGTATGCTATTCGAGGTGACAGTGAACAACGAGCAGGAATTTGTCCGCTGGATCTTGCAATACGGACCGGATGCCGAGATCATAGAGCCACAGTCGGTCAGAGAGCAACTGCAGGCGCAAATGCGTCAGTGGATGGAGATGTATTCGTCATGAACAGATGTTCGTGACAGCCTGTTGTCACTCCAGAGTGGTAGGATGGAGTTAGATTGATGCTGAGGGGTGAGGAATTGAGCTATATTGCGCATATTCGGGGCAGCGATGGTATCATTCAGACGGTAGAAGAACATTTGCTTGGCGTTCAGGCGCTAAGTGTCTGTCGCATCCCGTATAACTGAGCAGATGACAGTCTCGCTTTATTTGGAGTGCATGGAGAAGGCCCCATGGCTCTTGGCGTCAGTCAATATCTTATGCATAGCTGAATAGCGAAAATTAAAATTAAAACAAACCCAACCTTGCATTTGAGGTTGGGTTTGTTTTGGGCTGTTGTTAATCAGCGCTGTTGACACGATACGGATCCATATATACAGCCAATAAAATAGTCTTTAAAACACAAACGTCTACCCTTCCTACCATCGTCCCCGGCAAAAAGGGAATATATAATGATTGGTAGTAAAGATGGAGGGGAAATAAATGAAACAAACTTCAAACCGACTATTGCGGAAAGAAAACAGAATTGCTTACTGGATGATGTTGCCGGCGGTCATCCCGTACATTCTTTTTAACCTGCTGCCCATCCTATGGGCGGTCTCGATTAGCTTTACCCATTATGACGGCTATTCTTCACCGACGTGGGCAGGGATTGATAATTACATAGCGGCCATAAAGGACACGGAATGGTGGAAATCGGTATGGAACACCTCTCTTTTTGCATTTGGCAAGCTTGCGATTGAGCTTCCCCTGTCCTTAGTGGTGGCCGTTATTTTGAATGAGAAAATTTTTGCGCGCAACTGGATTCGGGCTATATTTTTCATGCCCCATATTACCAGTATGGCCGTGATGGGTCTGATCTTCTTCTTTATATTCCGTCCTATAGATGGCATTCTGAATGGTATTCTGCAGTCTCTGCACTTGATCAAAGAGCCTATAGACTATTTGGGCGAGCCTGCCAGTGCCATGATCAGCATTATTGTAGTTGCCGTATGGCATGGTTTCGGGATGAATATGGTCCTGTTTCTCGCAGGGCTGCAAACCATATCGAAGGATATGTATGAGAGTGCTTCCCTTGATGGCGCAACCCCCGCTCAACAGCTGTGGTTCATAACCGTTCCGATGTTAGGGCCGGTATTGAAGATCGTAATCTTATTGGCGATTGTTTCTACGCTGAAATCATTTGATTTGATTAAGGTGCTAACGGACGGCGGGCCATTCGGAACGACGAACGTTATGTTTACCTATATTTTCGATTATTTCTTCAGCGCTTCCGATTCGTCAAGCGGACAGTACGGCTATGGGTCTGCCTTAGGGGTGCTGGCTACCTTATTGATAGCAGCGGTTTCTGTCATATACCTTCGGTTCACAAGAAACCTGAAGGCTCATTAGAGAGGAGAATACGATGAGTACCAATACGACTCAACAGGCCTTGCGTCATTCCATGTCCTATCGGCGGAGCAGATTGTCTCGCTCTGCGGGAAGGTTTGGCATGTACCTATTTTTGATCATTCTGTCCGCAGTAACATTAATCCCTACCGTGTATGCGCTCTTCGCTTCGTTTAAGCCGCTGGATCAGCTGATGAGCGATGGAGCTCGGCTGCTGCCTAGCACATGGCAGCTCTCGAATTATTCAGAAGTATGGGAGCTGGGCAATTTCTCTCGATACTTTATGAATACAGTCATAATTGCCACAGTGGTCGTCATGTTCGACATCATATGTTCTTCCATGGTTGGGTATGTGCTTGCACGCAAGCGGCTTCGGGGGCTGAAGGCGATGGAGACTGTCTTTGGAGCTACCATTTTCTTGGGTGTAGGCACAATCACGCTATATCCTAAATTTATGATTGCCTTACAGTTGAATTTGCTCAATATTTGGGGCATTATTCTTGTGGAGCTAGCGGGCATTATGGTTATTCATTTCTTCCTGACGAAGGCGTTTTGCCAAAGTCTGTCCCATGAAGTATATGAAGCGTCGTCTATTGATGGCTGCAGTTTCTTCGGCACATATGCCAAAATAGCTTTCCCGATGATGCGTCCTATTCTTTCAACCACAGCGATCTTAGCTTTTCAAGCGGCTTGGAATAATTTCCAGGTTCCTTATGTATTCACAATGAACAACCCGGATCTCAGGACACTTGTAGTCGGTGTTTATGCCTTGAAGAGCTCAGGGGAAGGCGCTACCTCGTGGCATTTAATGATGGCAGGCACCATGCTTTCCCTAATCCCCATCACGCTGCTGTTTCTATTCCTGCAGAAGTATTTTATGCAAGGGATGTCCGACGGGGCGGTTAAAGGTTGATGATTATCAACGTTCCCTTGTTTTGATATAATGGTAGTCACTGCGAATGGTACTTGCGAGGGGGACCTATGTGAAGAAGCTGAATTTGCTGTCATTGTTAATGAATCGGTCTATTTTTGTGAAGTACTTCTTCAGTATGGCAGTTGTTTCTTCGCTTGGCATATTCGCAGTAGTGGCTACTTATCAGCATTTTTTCGAAAAAATGCTAATAGAGGTGGAAACTTCGAGCATTCAGCGATCTATCGATCAAACGAGTGTGGCATTAGATAGTAAATTGGATCAAATTGTAAAAGATATGTTTCACTTTATCTCCTATTCAAAGAACGGAACGGAGCTGCTTAGGGCTCAGGTATCCGATGTGGAATCAACGGAAGATATGAGGCGGGCTGCGGACATGTTAGGTGCATTTCGTTACCGTTATCCAGGTGATGTTGATTCCGTCTTCTTCTATAGAGAAGATGGCAGAATATTTTACGATTACGGCCTTTCTCTCGATAAGCAGACCAATTTCATGAATATGGAATGGTACTCGAAATTCGTTGAACACTCCAGAGAGATATGGTCCTACCCCAGTTCCAGTCGAATGTTTAATCAGGATGCAGAAGGGGAGTCGCTATGGCTCTCTATGGGCATGTATGACGTGGAATCCCAGGATGGCATTCTTGTTTCGCGTCTAAATCCTAACTTGTTCCGCAACATGTTTTCACGGTTGGAGAATGATGATCTGCGAATTAGGCTGATGACTCCGTTAGGGGAATCTCTATATCAATCGGATCAAGGATTGCAACCATTCGGGGAGTCTGTATTCATACATGCGGAGCTTGAGCAAAGCGGATTCCGAATAGAAGCTGAAGTAAGGAAGGATTATATTATCCGCAGGGTGGATGCGGTACAACAGGTCAATCTGCCGATCATTGGTGCGGTATTGCTGGCTTCCCTTCTTATATCTTTGATTCTCTCCTTAACCCTGGTGAAGCCGGTGCGGAAACTGCTTCGTCTGATGAAGCATGTAGAACGAGGCGATTTCACTGTCCGATTTCCTATTAGGTTTACAGATGAAATTGGATTATTGGCCGTTGGCTTTAACCAGATGGTGCATCGCGTATCCGATTTGATCCAGCAGGTATATGTCATTCGCATGGAAAAAATGGAAATGGAGCTCGTTCAAAAAGAAGCGACGCTGAAAGCGCTTCAAAGTCAAATTAATCCGCACTTTCTTTATAATACGTTAGAGGCGATCAATTGCCATGCTATCGTGCGAAATGTGCCCAGTATCAGTAAGATGAGTAAATCACTGGCTGATTTCTTTCGATACGCCATTGAGAAGCAAGAAATCGTGGTGCCCTTGTTTAAAGAGTCGCATCATCTTGATACCTACATTCTTATCCAAGGGGAACGCTATCCGGAGATTGAAATAGAGGTGGATATCCCGGAGGAACTCTATCCATGCCCGATCGTTAAGCTTACACTCCAACCGATCGTTGAAAATTGTTTTATCCATGGATTTAAAAAGGCCAGGCCTTATTGGATCTACATCGGGGCTAAACAGGAAGACGGCGACTGCCTCATTGTGATTGAAGATAATGGCGAAGGGATGGAGGAATCCGAAATTGTACGCTTCAACCGTCTGCTTAAACAATCGGATGGCTCCGGGCATCAGGGGGGAGGCGGAATAGGCTTGTGGAATGTGAATCACCGCCTTCGTCTGCAATTTGGAGAAGCTTATGGACTTCATGTAAGTTCCTCTGTACATGGAGGAATTCGAGTAGAAGTGCGGATTCCATTCCAGCAATAATGGAAGTAGAGGAGGCGCTGGACTATAAATATTATTATCGTTGATGATGAGGCCATCGTACGTTCCGGTGTTCGAGTTTTGCTACAGCAATGCCATGAAGGGATTACAATTGTAGGCGAGGCGAGGCATGGCGCTGAGGCGCTTTCGATTATGGAGAACGAGACCCCGGATCTGGTCATTACAGATATTCGCATGCCCGAGATGGACGGCTTGGAACTTATTAAGCATATTAGACATCGTTTCCCGGATATGCCGGTTATTATCTTGACAGGCTATGCAGATTTTGATTATGCCCGCAGCGCTTTGCAATATGGAGTGACACAGTATCTCTTAAAGCCAGTAACGCAGGAAAGCATTAATGAAGCTGTATGGACCATATTGTCGAAGGATCCAGTTCGTTGGGTTGGAGAGCTCGATTCGCATCTGCTCAAAGAAGTGAAAGAGCTGGTTACCGATTTGGTCAAAGCCGTTCTTTCGGAGAATCTGCAAGAAGTAGAAAGAATTATTTTATATACTAAAAAAATTTGTGATGACAGGCAGCTATCCCTATTGGCGATAAAGCAACTGCTGGGTTATTTAAGGCTTACCTATTTCGTTGAAATGCTTGTTCATAGGAACGATTTGCCTGATATTAAAGAAATGCTTAATCTGAACGGGTTGACCAAAGAGGAATGGTTTAGAGATTGGCTTCTGCACGCAGAGGCTCAAGTACGCTGGATTTCAAGTAAACGTATGCCTAGGAACAAACGATTGGTCGAGGGAGTCGTGCAAGACATTCATCTGCGGTATCATGAAGCGGACCTGAGCTTGCCTGTATTGGCTGAGAAGTTTGGTGTTACTGCTACGCATTTGAGCAAAATGTTTCGTGAAATTATGCATTACCCCATCTCGCTGTATATTGGGAAATATCGGCTGGAAATGGCTCGAAAGCTGTTGGAACAGAACAAAACCACCTTGCTTAGCGACATAGCGGAGCAATGTGGTTTTAATGATTACCCGCACTTTTCTAAAATGTTCAAACGTCACTTTGGCGTTTCCCCTCAAGAATATCGGGACAAGCAGGTTTGAGCTTTAGAAAATTCTACAACAAATATATCTGGATTCCATTTATAATGAACATATACGCCGTAAATTCGGCTCTACAACCATTACAAAAGAAGAGGGTGCATCATGAAACCGAATATATTGCTGATCACCGTCGATCAAATGAGATTTGATTGCCTCCATTATCTGAATCATCCTGTTATTCAAACTCCGAATCTGGATCATTTGGCCAGTAGAGGCGTCACGTTTACAAGCGCTTACTCGGCTACGCCTTCATGTGTTCCTGCAAGGGCTTCCATCATTACCGGCATGAGCCAGCGAAGTCATGGACGAGTAGGCTATCAGGATCATGTGCCTTGGACGTATGAGCATACGTTGCCAGGCGAGCTTGCGGATGCCGGATATCATACGCAGTGCATCGGTAAAATGCACGTCTACCCTACTCGCAATCTGTGTGGGTTCCATAACATCGAGCTTCATGACGGTTATATGCACTATAACCGCAACCGCGCCCGTTCCTCCGCATTGGAATGGTGGGACTACACCGACGATTATTTGCCGTGGCTTCGCGAGCGAGCCGGCTATGACCAGGATATTATGGACCACGGGCTCGACTGTAATGCCTCTGTCGTCTCGAAGCCTTGGCATCTCGAAGAGAAATATCATCCAACCAACTGGGCCGTGACCAGATCGATTGATTTCCTTCGCAGAAGAGACCCTGGAAAGCCGTTTTTCCTGTGGACCTCCTTCGTTCGGCCGCATTCGCCGCTCGATCCGCCGCAGGCTTACCTCGATCTGTACAGGAACATTGAACTGCCGGAACCTCCAATCGGTGATTGGGCGGATACGGAAGATGCAGACAGAGCCGGCTTCAATCCGACGACTGGAAGAGGCATCGTCCATGACCGGATGAGGAAGGATGCGTTAGCCGCCTATTACGCGCTAATCACCCACATCGACAATCAAATAGGAAGGCTTCTGAATGCGCTATTCGAGTTCGGCGTAAGCGACAATACCGTCATTATGTTCACGTCCGATCACGGAGACTTGATGGGTGACCACAACTTGTACCAGAAGCGCCTTGCTTACGAAGGCAGCGCGAAAGTACCGTTTATACTATGCGATCCGACAGGCAAATTGGGACTTGAAAGCGGCAAGACTGTGAATCAAGTTGTTGAAATGCGCGATATTATGCCAACCCTGCTGGATGTCGCGAATGTCGCCATTCCAGACAGCGTCGACGGCAGCAGCGTGCTCCCTCTGAGTATTCGAAACAACGGAGAAAAGCTGGAATGGCGGGAATTTCTTCATGGCGAGCATGCTCACGGCCCAATGTCTTATCATTACGCGACCGACGGCAAGCGAAAGTATATTTGGTATTCGCAGACGGGTGTGGAGCAATACTTCAATCTAGAAGCGGATCCTCAAGAGTTACAGAACTTGATTAACGACGCCAGCTGCGCAGATGAAATCAGTGGATGGCGTAGTCGCGTCGTCAATGAACTGATAGGCCGCGAGGAAGGATATACCGACGGAGTACAGCTCATCGTGGGACGGCCGCCGCAGAATGTGCTGAGGCACATTCTATAAGGAGATCAAGCTGCATCGATCCGTCGCGCCATAACCTCTTTCCTCTTGGAGGGAGGTTATTTGGCATGCACTTCTTTTACAAGGCTCGATGTAAATAATTGCAGTCGTCAAATGACAACAGCTATCCTATGTTCACATGGATGCAAGTCATGTCTGATTCTATAATAGGTAGTGATAACAGAACAGATCGTATTGAGAGGGGTATACCATTTGAAAAAGTCGATGAAACGTTGGTTGTTGGGAGCTTCACTAACATTGTCTATTATCGTTAGCGGATGTGCGAACGGTGGGGCGAACGAAGGGGTAAACGGAGGAGCTAATAACAATGCTTCCCAATCGAAAGTGGAGGAGTCAAAGGAACCGGTTACCATTACGATGTGGGAGAAAAGCGGTGGAGCCGCAGCCGTATTGCAGGATCTAGTAAAACAATTTAATGAGGAAAACAAAGATATAAACATCGATTTGAAAATTCAGGGCGGCGACGACTACGAAAAAAACTTGCCGTTGGCGTTTCAGTCCAAGCAAGCACCGGATGTATTCACAGCCACCAATGTGATGAATTTGTACAAGCCAGGATGGCTGTTGGCTCTTGACGATGTCGTCAATGCAGAGCATATGCAAAAAATTAAGCCATATATTACACAAGGTATTAATGGTTTCGACGGTAAAGCTTACGCCATTCCTACAAGCGCTGTCACGATGAGACTGGTCTATAATAAAGACTTGTTCAAGCAAGCGGGATTAGATCCGGAGCAGCCGCCGCAAACATTTAGTCAAGTAGCTGAAGCTGCCAAAAAAATTACAGAGGCTAGCGGCGGAGAAGCATACGGCTTCGGGTTGGCCATGAAATGGACTGGATTTACGACCTGGCAGCTTGAACCACTGGCATTAACAACAAATGATAAGTTGACCAAGCGTGCCTTGTTTAACGTGGAAACAGGGCAATACGATATAGCGCAATATCAACCGGTCATTGAACTCTACCGCAACATGGTACAAAACAAATGGGTTTATCCTGGAGCGTCCACTCTGGACAACGATCCTATGCGCTCCGCTTTTGCAGATGGCAAAATTGGCATGTACATCGGCGCCTCCTTTGATGTAGGAACGATTAATGATCAATTTAATACGAAAATCGATTGGGCGGCAACGAATCTTCCTTATGAGGACGGAAAAACATTTGTTCAGAACATTTCGAATGTGGGTAGATATTACGCTGTGAACGCGGAAACGAAGCACCCTGAGGAAGCTGCCAAAGTCATCGAGTTTCTAACAGGTGTACAGATGGCGCAGGAATTGCAAAAGCAAGGCCTCATCAACTCCATCTTGCCGGAAACCAATCACACGGATTATATGCCGCAAGATGTGAAGCAATTCAAGGACTTCGCTCCAACATCTAACGACCGTCAATCGCCGAGCGATCCTACACCTTCTATTAAGGTGCAAGGGAAAACGTATACGGATGTTGTGATGGAGCTTGTCTTGACGGACAAACCAATTGAACCCGCATTGAAGGAACTGAATGATCGTTACAATGAAGCTTATAACAAGGCCGTTCAAGATGGGGCCATTAAGGCGGAAGATTTTAAGAAGTGAGGAGAACAGTATGACACAGCCCAATATCGTTTTTATTACCGCTCACGATCTTGGCAGGCATCTTGGATGCTACGGGGTTTCCACAGTGGCAACCCCGGCATTGGACGAATTGGCTGCGACCGGCGTTCTCTTTGAGCAATGCTTCTGTTCCGCACCGCAGTGCAGCCCCAGCAGAGCTGCGCTGCATACGGGAAGATACCCCCATTCCAATGGCGTTATGGGGCTGACACATGGGAATTTTCGTTGGAGACTTCACCCGGACGAGCGGCATATCGCTGAGATTTTATCTGAGAACGGATATGATACAGCTCTAATCGGGGTGCAGCATCTGACCGAACAACCGGAAGAGCTTGGATATCACAGCGTACTGCCTCAGATGGTTGCCGCCGAGGCGGGGGAAGCAGCTTCTGATTACATTCGCAAGTCTGCCAGTTCGAAGAAGCCATTTTATTTGGAGGTCGGTTTCTTTGAACCTCACCGGCCATTCCATTATGGCGGGGTGGGGCCGGAGGAAGCGAAGGGGGTATTTATCCCCCCTTACATACCGGATAGCCCCGAGGCCCGCTCTGATTTCGCCATGCTTCAAGGCGCTGTTCAAACGATGGACAAAGGGATAGCTGTCATACTTGACGCACTTCGCGACACTGGCCTGGAGGGGCATACTTGGGTCATCTTTACGACCGATCATGGCATTGCAATGCCAAGGGCGAAGGGTACCCTGTACGACCCCGGTCTAGAGGCGGCGCTAATCATGCGTTACCCGCAGGCGGGATTGTTCGGAGGACGCAGGATTGAAGCGTTAATCGGCCATGTCGATGTAGTCCCAACGATGCTGGAGGCGCTGGGGATGGATGCTTCCGACCGCTTGCATGGACAGAGCTTCTGGCCCGCGCTTCAAGGCGCGCCCTGCAGGCCGGCGACAGAGATTTATGCGGAGAAAACTTACCATAACTACTATGCTCCTATGCGATGCATTCGGACCGAGACCCATAAGCTGATTGTGAATATGGAGGTTAGTGTCCGAGTCGATGTACCGGGCGACATTCAACAAAGCCCGATTTATCCATTGATGCTAAAACAGTTTCTAAAAGTACGGGATCATATTGAATTGTATGATCTGCGAAATGACCCGTGGGAGACTGAGAATTTGGCAGGGAAAGAAGCATGCCTTGAGGTGGAGAAGTCCCTGCTCAGCAAGTTGCTGCACTGGATGGAAGATACGGACGATCCAATATTAAAGGGGCCCGTGCCGTCCCCTTATTATGTTGAATCTGTAAGAAAGCTTCATGAGGCACGATGATGGGCTAACCATGCGAACCCCCACGGCGGATCATCTCTGCCTTGGGGGTTCCGTACATTATTTTCTTGAGGTGATTCATATGCAACGAAAGCAACAAGAAGCTGGTCATTCGCGCAAGCCTAATGTGATCTGGATATTCGGAGATCAGCATCGCGCCCAAGCGCTGAGCTGCAACGGGGATCCCAATGTACGAACGCCTAATATCGATAACTTGGCGCTAACGGGCGTTAATTTCGTCAATGCGGTGTCTGGCTTTCCGCTTTGCTGTCCATTCCGAGGCTCCATGCTGACAAGCCGCTATCCCCATAGCTGTGTACCCGGTCATGAGTATCAATTGCCTTCCGAACAACAGACCATTGCGCATGTGTTTAACGACAACGGCTATGATACGGCGTATTTCGGGAAGTGGCATCTGGATGGCTTCAAGGAAAATGAAGGTCGCGCGGCCATGCATATTGTGCCCCCGGATCGTAGGGGCGGGTTCCATGAATGGGTTGGATACGAGAACAACAATAGCCAGTGGGATTGCTGGGTGCATGGCGGGGAAGGTGAACATGCGTTTCATTACCCTCTTCCCGGCTATGAGACAGATGAGCTGACGAATCTGTTCATCGACTATATCAGAAAGAAAGGGGAGGCATTGGAAGCGGATGAGGAGAAGCCGTTTTTTGCGGTGCTTTCCGTACAGCCTCCCCATAATCCATACATCGCGCCCGAGGAGTCCCGTAGACGGTTTAATCCGGCGCAAATCAAGCTGCGGCCGAATGTGCCGCCAATTACCAACGTGCAAGAGAAGTCGCAGGAAGACTTGGCGGGCTATTACGCGATGATCGAGAACCTGGATTGGAACGTCGGCCGTATTAAGCAAATATTGGCGTCAACAGGATTGGAACGAAATACGCACATTATTTTTTTCAGCGATCACGGTGACTTGCATGGGGCTCATGGTCAGGAGAAGAAGACATTGCCTTATGAGGAGTCGATTCGTATTCCGTTTATTATCAGCGGTGAAATGTCATTCTACAACGGCAGAAAAACGGGCAAATCGCCTGCGATGATGAATCACGTCGATATTGCTCCCACAACGCTCGGTCTATGCGGTATCGAGAAACCGGATTGGATGGAAGGGACGGACTTCTCCAGTCATCGGCTGAGTTCTCGTTCGATGGTCAACGAACCGGATAGCGCCTTCCTGCAAAGTCCAACTGCGCGGGCCAACGTTGATAAGCCATGGCGCGGAATTGTGACGAAGGACGGCTGGAAGTACACATGCTTTGAAGGATTCTCCTGGATGCTGTTCAATCTGAATGATGATCCGTATGAACTGGTGAATCAGGCGCATAATCCGCAGGCAGTCTATGCGGGGAAACGAAAAGAGCTACAGCAGCGTCTGATGGGATGGATCGATCAGACGGGAGACAAGTTCGAAGTGCCATACGGGTAATCAGTTGGAGAAAGGCAAATAGAAGAGGAGAATTCGCGTAGAGTCAATCATTCAAGTGAGGAGAATGGTCAAGATGTTCCAACAACAATGGACGCCGTTTATATCCTATCCGACATCCTATCTAACAGTTGGCGATGCCGGGATCGGATTGCCGAATATTTGGGTGCGGTCGAATAAAGCAGGCATGTCTCTTCTGCCCGGAATCGGTATGATGGCTGATGTGAGCCGAGATCCCGGATTTCAAGGATGGATTCCTCATCCTATAGCTCCTCTGCGCCAATCAGAGGATGAGCCGTCATGGGTTGTAAGCAGCAGGGAATTCCGTACAAGAGACATTGTCAGCTCCTATAAGTGGGGAGAAGTTCATGTTGATCAGCAAATTGGTGTCTTTCTGAACAAGGCTGTTTGTACGATGAAGTTTGCGCAAGAGCTGCCTCAGGCCTGTGAGCTGGCCGGGCACACAATTGGCCAATGCTTGTTCCGTCAATTGGATAACGGTTTTGCAATCAGTGAATTACACAAGGATCTAAGACCTATGATGTATCGCTGGAGGATTGCTGTATGGGGGTATCGGAATGGCTCGCTAACCAGGATGTCCCCCATTCTTGTATCGAATTGCAGCAAGGATACGTCGGCAGCTGAAGTCTATTCATCTTCTTCGGTTACGTATTCCGTTATGCTTCCGCAAGGGACTGTAAGGGCGGATCTTGTTCTTGAATGTTCGCGGGATGCTTTTCATAGAGAAGAGGAATCGGCCCCCTTGTCTGAAGGCGGAGGCTGCAGCAATTCCCTGCAGATTGATGAACAACGGCAGATGATCCAGGATGTATATGCCCAGCGTTTCCTGGTGACAGATGGCGAGGAGGCACCCTTCTACCTGAATCAGCTGGAGGGCAGTTGGGAGCTTATGCTCAAGAAGCTGCCAGCATTTCAATTACCGGATAAGAAGCTACAAGCTTACCTTGACTTCACGTTCGTGAATCAACTGATGTGCGAATTGTCGACGGAGGGGTTGCTATCCTATCCTTCGATCATGGCGAAGCAGACCTTCTGGGGGTTTTGGATGTGGGACTTTGCCTTTCAGTCGGTATCCTCCCGCTGGATTAATGGACGCCGTGTCGCCAAAGGCCAGCTGCTGAACATGCTCAATATGCAGTGGGACAACGGATGCATTACAAATTCGGCCCAGCCTTTCGGAGTAGGCACATTTCTAAAGGAGCATGGGTCGGACCGGAGGATCTTGCATGTCAGTGAAATCCCTGAAGACGCGCTGGGCGGCAGTCATCCGCCTATGTTCGGGTTTGCCGTGCAGAAGATGCGGGAAATTGAAGGGAATGATCATTTCATTCATTCTGTATTCCATGCATTGGTACAGTATAACGACTGGTTTGATACGCATCGGAGGTCATCGATTCACCCCGATTTGTTGGCTATACACAAGTGGTCGGATTCCGGACAGGATAATTCGAAGCGCTGGGGCAAGCAAATTTTCACCATGTTCGGCGAGGCAGAGGAATGCTGGTGGGATTTCCCCATTATTCCGGTCGATGTGAATATTTTCTGGATCCTTCAAAATGAGGTGATCGGGAAGATTTATGCGGACTGGGGGGAGACTGAGCTGGCGCAGCGGCATTTGGAGCAAGCGGAACGCACGAAAGCGGCTATTCAAAATTATCTTTGGAACGAGAATGCAGGCTTTTATTTCGATTTGCACGAAAAATCGGGGAAAAGCATACCGGTCTATACGCCGGCAGGCTTTACTCCGTTGTATCTGGAGCTATGTACAGTGGATCAATACAAGCGTCTTCGCGAGCATTTACTTGATGAAGAGAAGTTTTGGACGCGGTACCCGTTGCCGACACTGGCAGCCGATGACCCTGATTTTAATCCGTCTAATTCCTATTGGCGGGGACCGGTATGGTTCTATTTCAATTATTTCGTTCTGGAAGGCTTGTTCCGTTACGACACAGAGGTCGCTCACGCATTTTTGCGTAAAAATGTAGACTTATTCACAAACAAGGGATTTGTTACGGCATTTGAAAACTATAATCCGCTAACAGGTGAAGGCTATAATGCCGCACATTTTCTATGGGGAGGTCTATTGTCTTCGACCGTCATTGAGCGGGTGTTGGGGATTCGCGCGGAAGAAGGTGTATTGGTTCTCGACGGAAAGCACGTTCCGCAGGAGTGGCCATCGTTCAGGGTTTCTGGTATACCGATCTTTTCCACAATGATCGATGTTGCATACAGGCAGATGGAAGGAAGCGGCGTATATACGGTTCACAATACAGGGGAGAACCCGCTTAAGGTTTCTGTTGGATGCGAGACAAGCC
Organism: Paenibacillus chungangensis; assembly: GCF_042675905.1. Taxonomy (NCBI): domain Bacteria; kingdom Bacillati; phylum Bacillota; class Bacilli; order Caryophanales; family Paenibacillaceae; genus Paenibacillus; species Paenibacillus chungangensis. The sequence continues at coordinate 120,217 of NZ_JBHTJZ010000004.1, forward strand.
TCCTCCAGCCGAATGATCATATACTAGTATAAGAAAGGAGAATCATATGAGGCCTGTCAAAATCAAGTACAAGCAAAGCGGAGTATATTCACTCCATTTGCATGTGTTCGAACCTGACCGCAACAAATACTCCGGAAATCGGCCTGCCATGCTTTATTTTTTCGGGGGCGGCTTTGTAAACGGATCGCCGGAGCAATTTTATCCGCATTGCCAGCATTTTGCCCGGAATGGTTTTGTTGCGGTATCCGTCGAGTACCGCGTGAAGAGCTTGCATGGCACTTCCCCCTTTGACTCGGTTGAAGACGGCATATCGGCTATGCGTTGGTTGAGGTCCCATACCCATGAGCTATCGATTGATCCCAGTCGAATAGTCGCCGCGGGCGGTTCTGCAGGAGGGCATGTTGTTCTAAGTTCTACCCTGTTCGGGGAAGCGTCAGAGATGCCCAACGCATGGATTCTGTTTAATCCGGTAGTAGATACAACAGCAACGGGTTATAAGATTGGTCTTCCTTTATTTGAGGGGAGGGAGCGTGAACGGTCACCTGTGCATCATGTACGGAGCGGTCTGCCGCCAACACTGATTTTTCATGGTACCGCTGATGAAGTCTCTCCTTATGAAAGTGTGGAACGATTTCAGCAGGAGATGCTGGCACAAGGCAATACATGCCAGATGGTTACATTTGAAGGCAGGGGGCACGGCTTCTTCAATTTAGGGCGGCCCAATACCAGCATAGAGGACTATGAAGCGACGCTTCATGAGGCGGAGCAGTTCCTGAAATCCCTTCACTATCCGTTTGATTGAATGCATATCGCTATCGCTTGATCATGTTGGCGTTGAACAAAGATTCATTTGCTGAGACAAGAAGCAGGCAAAGAGAGGAACGTGAAGTTGCTCTCTCTGCCTGCTTCTTTGGGTGGCCAGGGCATTGTGGACAAGACAGTGGTCATGTGCTGCGCCTAACGCTAGTCAACTTGATTGATAGGACGATTTTCGATATTCCCCAGGTGTGACGCCTTCCCTTTTCTTAAATCGTTCTATAAAGTAAGAAACGTTAATATAACCGACTCCCTGTATGATGTCCTTAATGGATTTATTGGTATGCATAAGTTCGTTCTTGACATGTTCCAGTCGCAATTCAAAGATATAATCACTGAATGTGATGCCAGTGTGCTCTTTAATGAAGCGACTCAAGTACGAAGTCGACACCTCAAAATGCTCGGCTGCCTGATCTAGGTTGAAGTCATAGTTGGCGAAGTTCTCCCGCATGTAAGCTACTACCTTTAATTTTAGTTCATTGGTTTCAGTTGTCTGGCGCGTGTTGACGTGTTCGCACATCCTGGACACCAGTGTCGTTAGCTCGTTCTCTAGTATAACGATGTCATTAATAGCTAGTAATTGCCGTATTTCTTCTGCTGAACCTGGAAAAGTTAGCTCATGAAGTAGCTTATAAACCGCATTAATCAAGTCAGAAGTCATACATTTGGACATGAGTACGGATCCCAAATTAGAAATTTCCGAAGTGATCAGCCTCAGCGATTCCGTCGCTAATGCCTCATCGCCTTGCTTAATACTTTGCAAGAGAGTAGCTTTGTTGGCTGGACTATACCAGGTGGTGCTTGACTCCTTATCATCCCAAGTTAGGATGTCTTGGAAACGAATTAAGCTGCCGACAGGGAATTTTGGTGTATATTCGTCCGCTGCCATAACTTCAATATAAGAATGGTGAATGCTCTTGTAAGTCACGTAAGCGTTTCCACTGCTAACCGTCGGATACTCCCCTACATGCTGGTGGAACAAAGATTGCACGAGCTGTGCCGCTCGTTCTGTCACGTTTTCTGGAGATTGCAGCCCATTGTGTAGTCCCGCAATGCAGACCAGCTTGCCGCGTGGATATTCAATCGGGTAGAGATATATGTTGTCCGTAATAACCGCTTGCATGCTGTTGAGTGCTTTTCGTACTACTTGCCGCTCCGTTTGTTTGAAGGTAAGAGAGAAAACTACGAAGCTATTCCCCGTGAGTGTCAGTTGGTGCTTGGTTTTAAATGCCCGAATATCCTCTTCCTCTACAAAATCTCCTCGTAACAGCATGACCAAAAATTGGTCGTGAATCCATTGGCGCTGGCTTTCCATTCGTCCTATCAGTTCCTGACGGGACAGGGCCATCTTGTCTATGGATTGAATAATAAACTCAAATTCCTTGCGAACGGGGATGCTGGAAGCACGTTCAAAGTCTCCCCGAATCCGATGGACAATGTGTTGTACCGGCTTGTAAAAGCGATATGCCAAATATCCGGCTATCAAGATTCCGAGCAGGGCAACGATTAGCAACAAGTAAGTGATGAGGCTATTCAGCTTGAGTACGCGACTGTAGAATTGATCTTTCTGCAGAATGGTTATACATGTCCAACCGGTTGTAGAAGAACGGATCCATGATACGGAATAATTATTTACTTGAACGAGCTCAGCATGCTTGGATGACTTCAGTGTCATGCCTAGCATCTGCGACATAAATTCCTGATCAAGCTGAGAATCCTGGGGATAGGAGGTTAATAGCTGGTTATTTTCGTTGTACAAAAGTACATTTCCTTTGAATTCTCCCAGTATGGGCATGATGGAATTGAATAGCTTTTCTCGGTTAATCAGGTAAACGACAATTCCGTTGGGGCTAATTGTATTCATAGGAAACGGCATGCCAACAGACAGTATAGTTTTCTCTGGCGCCACTCCAGGCTTGGATTGCAGGATATCTGCAGGACGAACATATGGCGATTTGGCGTTAAGCAGCTGCCGAAGATAGGATTCGGTTTCTTGCACACCGGATAAGATGTATTTTTCTGCGAACGTTTGCTGATTGAGTACACCTTCCGCTGTGTAGATCAGGGAATCACCGGATATGTGGAATAGAACATCCTCCAAGTACACGTTGCCAAGCTTATAGCGGCTTAACTCATGAATGGCCTGGATTTTGCTGAACGTATCGGATCGAAGCTGATAAGGAGTCAGTCTTGGATCGGTGGAAAGCAGCAAGGTGGTGCTGACCAGGCTAAGATAATATTGATCAAGTGTATCCATAGCTTGCTTCAAGCGAACTTGACCCGCGTCTTCAATTTCCTCGCGAAGAGAATCGGCTGCGCCAATGTAAAGGAAAGAGCCTAATGTGGCGATAGGCAGACAGAGGATAAACAGAAAGGCTAACATGTATTTTGTGTATAAATTCCATTGCATTGCAAGGCTCCCCCTAAGCAGACTGATTCTATCTATATATGTTAGTAAGAATTATTACAATTATAAGTGATTGCATGTGTATTGAGAACATAGAAACATAAATCGGATACGTTGCAACGAACGATTATGTCGTGTACAAGAGACGAATATCGCGCTGGAAACGAGTATTTACATATTCGGTGTAGCTACGGCATAGTGGGGTTAGCTGGAGAAAGGAATCGCTGGCACAATCAAGAACCTGCGAAGGAGAGGAAACATGCAGACAAATTTATCGACATCAGTGAGGCCAGGAAGGAGAACAGATACATTATCGAAATTTAAAAAACGAATTCTGAAAAACTGGCACTTATACTTATTTATTTTGCCAACACTGACCTATTTTATCGTATTTCATTATACTCCCATCTACGGTGTACAAATCGCGTTCAAAAATTTTAATCCAGCGATGGGGATTTTAGGTAGCCCTTGGGCAGGCCTTATGCATTTTGAAAGGTTTTTCAACTCACCAATGTTTGAACAGATTATTTTTAACACGTTACTGCTTAGCTTATACGAATTGGCGCTATTTCCTATCCCTATTCTGTTCGCACTTTCTTTAAATGAACTGAGCAACGGTTTCTTCAAAAAGTCAGTGCAGATGATTACCTATGCGCCGCATTTCATCTCCGTGGTAGTTACGGTCGGCATGATCGTCGCGCTACTCCACCCATCGACCGGGATCGTCAATCGACTGATCGAATTGTTAGGTGGCGAGAGGGTGCATTTCCTTACTGAGCCAGGTTGGTTCAAATCTGTGTTCGTATTGTCAGGTACTTGGCAGCAACTTGGCTGGAATTCCATCATTTATATTGCTGCTCTTTCAAGCATTAATCCGGAGCTTCATGAAGCGGCAACGATCGATGGAGCCACGAGGCTTCAGCGGGTGTTTTATATTAACATTCCTGGCATCGCTCCTACGATCATCATTTTATTTATTCTAAGTATTGGTAGCTTCATGACGATTGGCTTCGAGAAGGTGTATCTGCTGCAAAATCAATTGAATCAAGAGTCTTCGGAAGTCATTCAGACTTACGTGTATAAGAGTGGTCTCCTGCAAGCGCAATACAGCTTCTCCGCAGCAGTGGGTTTATTTAACTCCCTGATAAATTTGACGCTGCTTATTACGGTTAATACCATAGCGAAAAGAATAAGTGGAACCAGTCTTTGGTAGGTAGTACATGCAATAAGAGGAGTGATAAGTGATGTCCCAAACTTGGGGTGACCGTATATTTGACTGGATTAATAAATCGGTATTATTTTTTGTCATGATAGTAGTTCTATATCCAATCATCTTTGTTGTTAGCGCTTCAATTAGTGATCCTCAATTCGTGAATAACGGGACGATGTGGCTTTGGCCGAAGGGGATTACGTTTGAAGGATATCAGCGGGTGTTGGACAATGTGGAGATTTGGACGGGATATCGCAACACTATATTATATACGATATTCGGCACGTCGCTCAATTTGATGTTAACAATACCATGCGCGTATGCTTTGTCGCGCAAGGATCTGGTCGGGCGTAACGGAATTACCGGGATTATCTTGGTAACCATGTTTATCAATGGAGGACTAATTCCGACCTACCTCGTCGTCAAGGGACTTCATCTTTTGAATACGCCGTTGGTTATGATCATCTTGGGGGGGGTGAATGTTTGGAATTTGATTGTCGCTCGTACATTTTTTCAATCTACGGTGCCCCGTGAGCTTGAGGAGGCGGCGGAAGTGGATGGATGCTCGAATCTGAGGTTGTTTATGAGTGTGGTTGTGCCGATTTCCGGTCCCATTATCGCGGTGATGGCGTTATTTTACGGAGTAGCGCATTGGAATCAATACTTTAATGCTCTTATGTACCTACAGAATAGAGAGCTCTTTCCATTGCAGCTCGTGCTGCGTGAGATCTTAATTGTCAACGAGATGAGCTCCAATATGATGATGGACGGCGATTCAATGTTGGCTATGGCAGAGCAAGCTAAAGTTGCGGATATGATTAAATATGCAATCATTATTATTTCCGCGCTCCCGTTGCTTGTCGTGTTCCCTTTCGTACAACGCTTTTTTATTAAAGGGGTGCTGATCGGTTCTTTAAAAGGTTAACCGTTGCGATAATCAGCTGCAAAATTAGTAATGATAACAATGATTAGAGGAGTTGAAAGGTCTATGAAAAAAACATTTACTCTATTAGTCGCGGTGATCTTAACATTAAGTGTATGGTTAACAGGTTGTTCAGGTGGGGAGAAGGAGAATCCAAGTTCGGATAATCAGCTGAGTTCAACTCCCGAGAATGTAAACGAATCGGGCTTCCCAGTCGTCAAAGAACCGGTCAAGCTGAAGATGATGGGGGCTAAATTTCCATTACAAGGGCCTTGGGATCAAATGATGTTCTTCAAGGAAATGGAGAAGATGACCGGTATCAGCTTCGAGTTCGATACCCCTGACGCCAAAGTATACGACGAGAAGAAGAATCTGGCATTCGCGAGCAATAACTTGCCTGACGTTTTTTTTGGCGGTAACCTTTCGAGCTTTGATCAGCTGAACTACGGCAAGCAAGGTCTACTTATTCCTCTGGAAGGTCTGATCGATAAATATGCTCCTAATCTAGCTTCGTTAATGGAAAAGGATCCGTCCATTAAAAAAGCGATTACTTCACCGGACGGGCACATTTATGCACTTCCGCAAATTACGGATATAACACGGGATCTGATGACACAAAAGGCCTATTTGAACTATTCCTTTATGGAAGCGCTCGGTAATCCAGAGGCCCCTCAGACAGTAGACGAGCTATTTGAACTATTGAAGCGTTTTAGAGATGAAGATCCTAACAAGAATGGAATAAAAGATGAAGTCCCAATGTCATTTGATACGCTCAAAAATGATGCATTATACAATGCTCGAGTATTCCTGCTCCCGGCGTTCGGAGAGAATGAAGACCGCTTCAACAACTCTGCCGGCTCTACGACTAGACTGACTGTCAAAGATGATACACTCTATCATACAGTGCTTACGGACGGGTACAAAGAATGGGTCAAATTCATGAAAAAGGCCAACGATGAGAAGCTGCTTGACCCGGAAATCTTCATCCAGACAACACAACAGTTCAAAGCCAAAGGCGCGGACAACCGGATTGGATTCTCGACAATGGTGGCGCCGTTCCTGGTATGGAAGATCGAAAAGCCGGAGGATAATGCGAAGTATCCGCTCGTGCTTCCGTTAACTAGCAGCATAAGCCAAGAAAAAGTATTTGCTCCTAAGCAGAGCATTATCCCGGGAGCCTTCGCCATCACCAAGCACAATAAGCATCCTGAGGCAACGTTACGTTGGGTTGATTATTTATACACTCCTGAAGGGTTTATATTAGCTAATCAAGGTGTGGAGAATGAGGCATGGGAATGGAAGGACGCCGAGAAAACCTCATGGGTTCGCATTGTCCCGGAAGGAGTACCTATGGAGGAATTCCGTGCCAAGAATACACCGGATGTGGGAACGATTTTGCCGATGCTTAAGAGCAGAGAGCTGAACTATAAGCAAGACAACCTGATCAATTCCATTTTGAACGAGCACTCTGAGCAGCTTTCGGAATTCTCGAAGGTGGGTATGCCGCTTCTGTTCCTTACAGAGGAAGAGGAGTCACGCGCGAACATTCTCAAGAACGACTTAAATAACTATATTGCCCAAATGGAAGCTAAATTCATCCTTGGCAACGAAAGTATGGACAAATGGGACGATTTCACGGCCACACTAAAGAAGATGAACGTTGACGAGTTTATTGGTATTTATCAGACAGCGTATGACAGGTACACGGCATCTAAGTAGCTCCAAGACATTCCGCCATATGGCTAAACGCGATGTGGCGGAATTTATGACAGAAGGAAGATGGGGGAACGTCACTTCTGTCCTCCAACTTTACTTTAGTCTCATCAGGACATTCATATAAGGAGGAGAAAATGTTGAAAAGAATGATGTCATGGCTTCTATTGATTACTATATCTTTTACATGTTTTACAGGAATGACTGACGTATCAGCACAAGTATCGGCAGTAAGCTACGGTGAATTTGCTGATCATTTTGAGATAAAAATACAAGACACTGAAGGTGAAGAGAGCGGATTTGCTGATACTGAAGAAGGAATTACTGCGATAGACAAGGGAGGCACCATTAATCCCAATATCGCTATTTACAATCGCGACTCGAAAAGTGAAAGGGATATTTTTTCGTCAGAGAAAGTTACAGTGTCATCCAAGGTTGCCTGGTGGGATGAGCAGCCTCAGAATATAGATGCAAATAGACATTTCGGACTGTTTTTAATGGCTAATGCTGAAAGAAAGAGATCCTATTATGCCAGACTTTTATCCGACTTCAGCAAGCTTGAAATTGGCAGTCTTAACCCAAGTAATGGATTTGCATGGGTTTCGTATGCTTCAGTCCCTTTATCAGGAATTAATAATGATGATACCTTAACCTTTTCTGCTACCTTAGAAGGCGGAACGGCTCTTCTTAAAGCATCAATAGGAGAATATGAAGTATCTGTTGAAAGAGATTATGTAGCTGACACCTTAAATGCAGATGGCAGCGGTGAGGTTGGAATAGCAAGAACGGGATGGCAGTGGGGAACAGCTTACTGGAAGGATTTCACTGTTGATACTACAGGATCAGGGGCATTAGTAGAGAGTGTTCCTGCTAATAACAGTTCGAATGTGGATACGGAGACAAGCCATATTGTATTGAATTTTAGTAAGGAAATGGATGTATCTACACTCAATAGTCAAAACATTGTGCTATATCAAAATGGAAGCAGTGTTTCGTATGAACATTTTGAGGCAACTTCTTCACAGTATAAAATTGTTTTAGACTCAGGGAGCCTTGAACCGTCTTCTGCATATAAAATTGAACTATCACCTGCTGTTATGGATATGGGAGGCCATGGTGTAGAGAATGACTATAGAACTATTTTATTCTATACAACAGGAGCTGCTACACCTTCACCGACTCCCACACCAACGCCTACACCAACGCCCACACCAACTCCGGATTGGGAAATTACTGAAATAAAAAGGGATTTGGCGGCACTTCAAACAAGGGGTATGGATGTACCTTGGCTAACTGCAAAAATTGAGCAAGTAGAAGATAAATTTATGAATAATGAGGATTACTCGACTGAACTAGACTGGATGTATGATCAAGTGAAATATGGGTATGAAGTCATTAACCTATATTCACAAATGGATGAAATGCGTAAAATAATTCGATATAAAAATGGCGGTAACTCATTTGAACCTATACTTCAGCAGTTGGAACAGGCCGCTTCTGAATACAAGAATATGGTCAATAGTGGAATGTGGGGCGATATAGCTCAGAAACAACAGGAGATTAATATTCTTCTTGAAGATGCATGGAATCAAACGGATGCAAATTTTGGAACAGTCCGCGAGGGTGTCAGTAAGAACAGCTATGGTAGATTTGGATGGTTTACAGGAGCAACTTCAGGCTGGGTGATAGGTGACGGATTGCTTGCCAATCAGGTTGCTGACACTACTCTTGTCAGAGAAAATGTAATGGACGGAGCGACCTTTAGTAAATCCTGGAGAATGGGATTTGGAATAGCAGGAGAAGAGATGCAGGATCTTGAAATTCCAGATACAGGAACACAACCGGGAGATGTTACTTCTGAAATCATTTTCCATGAGCCTGGTGCAAATTATGAATCCAGAACATCTCCGGATGCAACTGTTGAAGCTATAAACTGGGTAGGAAAAACGTTCAGATACAAAGAAGACTATCGCGTAAGCATGAGTATTGTCAATCCGGCTGCCATGATTGAAAGCGGATACAATAAATTCTGGTTGAATGATGCAGGTAGATCAACGCTAGATGTCCTTTCATTTATTGGAGAAAATGGACAGCCTGTTACTGTGTCTGGTTCAAATACGCTGTATGATAAGGCTGAACATGGTCCGATGAAGGAAAACTGGATATTGCTTTGGGCAACAGATTCAAAAGATAAAGATGGGGCTGGAAAAATCGGCAGTATACCTATGCAGTTAATATTCCAGCATCATCCTGAGAAAATTATCCGTACAGAAGATGGTAAACTGACTGTTGAATTTTCAACTGCGATGGGGCATCTATGGATGAATACGCCATTTGGTGTAGAAGTAGTTAATACGGCCTCATGGGGAACAGCATTGCCTAACGACGCACTTGAAAGAAGCCGTTTCTGGTCTAAAGCTGTTCTTGCGTATCCCCAAATGGTACATGAACTGTATGAAGTTGTAGACCAGGGACAAAATGTAAAAATAACAAATTTATATGATTTTGAAATTTTGAGCGATGACTGGGACACCGTTCCAGTAAGATTTGCCCCGCTGCCTCCGCTGTTGTCCTTTGGTATGAGAAATGGCTATGATGGAGAACTGCCTCAGGATCTATATGATGTAAAATATCCTACACTATATGGACCGCTGGAAGGAGTAAACGGTGAAACTGTCTCTTATAAGCTAAGTGTGCCGTTATATGACAGAATTGCGTCTATTAAAAATGTGGATGCGGATCCAACACTGGTTGAAACGCTGAACAGAATGATAAAAGCAGATTATTTATCAAAGCAGACTGCAATAAACCAGCCTGTAGGAGGACATGTAGCCATAAACCGTTTGTTTATGTTAAGGGGTTTATTGGCAAAGCCTTATTGGGATAGTACAACTGAAGACCTGATTGATATAACGAATGCTGCACAGGAAGTACAAAATTCGTTTAAAAGGACTTTGTTTAACCAATGGAGAGCCAAAGTAGAACCATACTCAGGCAAAAAATATTATCTGTCCTATTCTTTGGGGAGAAAGAATGCAAATGATGAAGGATCTGGCTCAGATGTAGGCTGGGGTGTAGGTTTACATCTTTATGCACTGGATTATTACGCTTCCTATCTATCCGAATGGGATGAGATCGAAAAACTGTGGGGCGGGGATAGCTTATTAGAGTCAGCGGAAGCAGGAAGATCCAGAAATGAACTGACCATAAATAATGCTATGACTTGGTTTGAAACAGTAAATGACTGGGCATGGATGGATGCAGCCTCCAATCATTATGGAGGCAATGGACCGACGGTAGACACTGCTCAGGCTATGTACCTTGGCTATGCAAGTTATATTCGCCTGGCTGAAGCTATCGGAAAAGATTTGAATGCTGAGAAGGGTAAGTACTTTTTATCCAGATCAACGCTGGCGCTGGTATACAGACAGGCGTTTAATGAGTATGCGAAGCATTATGGCATTATAAGAAATGATGAGCATATGTCAGGTTTTCGGGAAGAGTCCAAGGTGATGTATCCTAATGAACACTTTGGCAACTCTGTCGTGTACGAAAATTACTCATCTGATATGGCAGAGAACAGAAAAGCATATATCGGTTCAGAAACTAGCAATTTATCAACGGCTGCCATTGAGGATATAAGTGCGATTTACTTCCCTTACTACGATTATGCATATGAGGATTTAAGTTATCTGGAGTATGTGGTAGATGAAGCCAACTGGACTGGAAGGTATTGGGGGAATACGGATGTCCAGCATGCTGCAGCAGGTTATTACTTCAGACTTCTGGATGGTGAGAAGGCTTCCAGATTTATTGAAGCAATAAATAATGATATCGAACAGGGGATAGGCGACCCGGAAACGACACCACAGTGGAACGTCAATAAAAGCAGATTCAAATATGAAATTATTGGACCAATGTTATCTGCGGGTTCCCCATTGGTGCTTTCCAAATGGGAGCCGGCAGCTTTTCCGGAAACTTCCTATCATCCTGTTACAAAAGAAGCATCACTCCACTTTACCGGCATACCTGACAACTATACGCTTAAGGGATTTTCAAATGTTAAACCAGCTGAGATCTTAATTGATGGACTGGTTATTCATGAAAAAGCTGTGAATGACAGCTTGAGAGGTTGGTATTATGATGAATCCACATATGAGCTGTATATCTATCCTTCATTAAGTGCAACAGATCATATGAATGTAACCGTTAAATATTTAGATTCATTTGCTGACAGATTCGGATTTATACCTCTTAAAAAGGGTATCGATGTAGTTGCTGAAGATATAAACGTAAACACTGCAACGATAAGTTGGGCAATTGAAAGCGATACTGTTTACCATAATGTATACAAAAATAGCCAGTTTATTGAAAGGATAGCTTTGGATACGAATCGTTATACGTTTAATCATTTAGTCCCTGATACCGTTTACTCTTTTAGAGTTCAAGCAGTAGATGAGGATGGCCATGTTTTATCTGAAGATATCACGACTGTGAGAACGCAGAAATCTGCTGAGGACGACGATGAGCAGGATAACGATGATCAGAACAATGATGATGGTCAGAATAATGATGAGCAGAACAATGATGATCAGAACAATGATGATCAGAATACCGATGGGGAAAATAGTATCATAAAGGTGTTGATAAATGGAGTTGAACAAGTAACTTTAACGAAAGAACAGCTTGTTGGCAATATACTTACCATTGTCAGCAATGAGCAGGGTGAAAGCCATGAATTCAGCTTCTCATTATCAAGCTTATCTGAATTCATTTCATCTGCTCCGGATATGAAACTGGAATTTAACACAATTATAGGAACAGCCAACATTCTGATTAAGAATATGGATATCCAGAGACTAAAGGAGCTTTTGGGACAAAACACAGATGATATTCGTTTGACCATTACGATTAACAGCATTGATGTTGATGATAAAGATGAGTTACTGAAGGTAGCAGATTTAAATAAAGTTAAATTCATTTCTGAACCCATCGAGTTCAAAATAACTGCTTCGAATATAAAAGGCAAAGAAGTAGAGCTTGTACTTGATAAACCATCAGCTGTAGGCGTTATGAAATGGGAGGGCGGTTCGAGGGATAGAATTGCTGTAGTGCGTGTAAATACAAAAACGGGAATCCTTGAGCCTGTTCCTTTCATTTTTATTGATGATCATACAATTGAAATCAAGGGCTTTAAAGGAGGCGTGTTTGCACTCGTTGAGGGGGAAAGAAACTTAACGGATATGAGTGAGCATTGGGCGAAAAATGAAGTTGAGAAACTGGCGTCACGTCTTATTATTCAGGGGTATGAAGATGGTAGGTTTATGCCTGAAGGTAAAATAAGCAGAGCAGAATTTATAGCTATGGTTGTGCGCAGCCTGGGAATCGAAAACAGGGATGATGTCATTCCATTTAGCGATATAAATGACGGCTGGTATACCGATGTTATTGCAAAAGCGTATAAAGCAGGCTTGCTCAATGGTTATAGTGATGGTACCTTCAGACCGGATGCGGCAATTAGCAGGCAGGAAATGGCGGTTGTCATTTTAAAGGCAATGAGTATTGCAGGAAAAAAAACTGTTGAGACCGGTGACAGGCCTTCAAATAACAATTATACAGACAGCGCATCAATTGGAACATGGGCAGTTGAAGCCATTGATGCAGCAACTACAACTGGAATCTTAAAGGGTACAAATACAGGAGCCATAGAAGCTGATAGAACGGCAACCAGGGCAGAAACAGCTGTAATCCTTTACAGATTGCTGAAGTATGTAGCATTTATAAATTAGGCCGAAGATCTAAATGAATGGCAAACTCAAAAGATTGAACTGATTTCCTTTGGAAATAGCCTGCAAGAGCGATCATTCGCAGCTTGCAGGCTATTTTCGATTACTACCGAGCTTATTTTGTCATAACCTTCTCATGATCGCGTCTGCTTCATATCCCACAGGAGCGACCATCTCCACCAGAATCGTCTCAGGCGCGCGCACCTCCAGTTCAAACCTGTGGCTGCCGCCTTCTTCCTTCAAGCGCCACGACACGTCGATTCTGCCTCCATCAGGCAGCGGCACCGCTCCCCGCGCCCACTTCATGCCTGCAGGCTGCGGAGCGACCCGCACCTTCCTCCAGCCGGCGGAGGCCTTACGCACACCAAGCACGCATGCGCCAAGGAAATAACCCGGAGCAGCCGACCAGGCATGACAATGACTACGAGTCAGCATCTTCGGATTCGGCCGATTCTCGGCGAAATCCGGATACATCTCCCAGCATGTCGTCGCCTCATGCTGAATCATCTGGCCGAAGTTCTTGCGCATATCGTCCAGCATCAGATCGAATCGACCCAGCTCTTCCAGCGCCTCATAGTAGAAGAACGCCATAAACGGGCTGCCGATGTGCACGAAATTCTCCGGCGGTTGAACGAGATAATCAGCCATTCGGCTCCTTCGTTCGCCTTCCGCGACGCCAGTGAGGAAAGCGATGACCTGCGTCTGAATACTAATCGTATCGGATCTTCGTCCTTCCGCGTGGATGCAGTCGATATAAGCCTGACGCTCTTCGCACCAGAGATGCTCGTTGATTGCTGCCGCAAGCTTATCGGACGCTTCCTTGAACCGAATGCCTTGCGAAGCTTCGCCCGCCGCTTCGGCCAACTGCGCCGCCGCCTTCAACGTTCTCGCGAAGATGGCATTCTGGTGCGTGACTACGCCGTTGCGAGGTTGATCGATCGGCGCCCAATCGAGAAGATTCCAGCCTCGAATGAACAGAAGATTGCGTTCGTCCAGCCTGTCCAGATAATGCTCCAGAGTGAAACGAACCTTCTGCCATATCTCCTTCGCGAACGCCTTATCGCCTGTATGCTCGACAAACTCCAGGCATGCGATGGCCCAGAAGAAGGTCCAGTTCGGAATCACGCTGCTCCAGCCGCTCGGCACCTGATCGGCATACAGCGGCGTCTGGAAGCGCGATCCCGGCACCAGCTCAAGGCAATGCTTCACCATGTCGATCTCCCCGAACAAATAATAGTTGACCAGTGCCTCATTGCGGCTATCACCGACCCAGAACGCCTGCTCGTAGGCGGGGCAATCGACGAAGGTATCCTCCATGCACAGGCGGGTCGTATGCTTGCTGATTTCCCAAACATCGTTCAGCAGCGGGTCTGAGCTGTGGAAGCGTCCGATTTCCGCCACAGGATAGTTGCTTTGCAGGAGCTGAACGCCGTAAAGCTTCACTGGACGCGTCGTATGACTCACTGTGACCATCAGATAACGAAGACCGCGCCGGACAGGCGACTCGTAGATTTGCCTGCCTTCCTTGCAGACATAACGCAGCGTGTTGTCCAGAGTGTAAGTATCCTGACGCCAGCCGTCCTTCATATACTCATAGCCGTAGAAATCAAGCATCGTTCCCGCAGGCGCGTCCACCTCGAAGCGCAGATAGCCCGACCACTCCTTGCCAAAATCGAAGATCAGCTCCGTCTCGCTTCCTTCGCGCGGAATAATTACAGCCGGCTCGGAGTTCGCCATGCATGCCGATTGCAGGTTCATGGGAACGAGCAGGCTGCGTTCCTCTCGCTTCCAGACGCTTCTCGCGTACACGGAAGCGCGCGAGACCAGCGAACTGGGAAGCGGCTTCGCAAATGCTGTGAAAGGACTTAGATCGGAAACCTCCCGAACGCTGCGGAAGGCCGTGTAGATGTCGAAGTGTTCGAACGCTTCCGCATCTATTGCCCTGCTTCCGCCGAAGCCTTCATAACCCGAGAGCGGATTGACCTCATCATCCCGATGATCAATTGATTCATGCGTCGTGAAGGGTCCGATCAGTACGAACGGGGACGAATCTTCTTCTGCCTGTTCCGAGAACGGCGGAGAGACGAGCTCAATCGCGGCTTCACAATCGATACCGAAGTGCAGCCCTGTTCCATGGTCAGAACCTGCGAAATCCAGCCACAGAACATTATCCCCTTGGTTCAGGCGAACCCGGGCATACCGCTCCGGCTGCTCTCCCTCCATCTCCGACGCAGCCTTATATTCGCCGCCCAGCGAAATCCCTTTAAGCGCATGGAATCGGCTGAGAATGCCAATCGTCGCTTCGGTCTCTTCCCTGGCCCGTATCACGACAGCAACATAACCGACGAACGAGACGGGATTGGCATGCCCGATGCTGTCCGGATCCATCGCGTTCCGAATATCGATGGCAGCCGTCCAGGAGACAGGCTTGGTTACCTTCAGCGATTCCATACGTACCGGCCAGACCTGTTCCTCCGTCAGCGCGGGAAGCGGACTTCTGCGCAGAGACGGCCAAGGCTCGTCGCCAGGCTCGCCGACAGTGATTGCCCACTCCCATTGATTGGAACCGGATGCGCAATCCCCCCTCGTCCAGCTCTCATCCCAGGCCCTAGCGTCAACGCTTTCGGAGAATCCAAGCTGCGTAGACATACGCTGACTTCTCGTGTCATAGCCGGCATGCCGCGCCGTCAGCCAGCGGTCGTCCGTTCCAATCATCAATGTCTCTCCGCTGGCCATCTCCACATTCAATTGCGCGAGAAGTCCGCCTTGGCCCAGCAAGTATTGAAACGTCGATACCCCATAATGCATGACCAACACTGCAATCGCATTCTCACCTTCTTGTAGCAGATGCGCCACATCATGGACATGATAGCTCTGTTCAGCCGGCCATGACCGGATAGGCCCTCTGCCGCACTGCTTGCCATTTACATAGAGCACATACCTCGAATCCGCCGTGATCGCAATCTCCGCTTCTTTTATTCCACCGCTATGAAGCTCGAATGAATGCTTGAAGCATCTCCACTCATTCCGCGGACTCTTCTCCACGCCACCCCATATCCAGCTTGCCTGCCAATCCATTTCCCGATCCTTCAAGACCATCCATCCCCCTTGCAGTATTCGTTCTGCCCCTATTCTACTGCCGGAAAGCGCTGATCTCGAGGGTTTAATCAGACATTTAAGAGGGGTGATTCGGACTAAAAACATTGCAGAATTCGCTGCGTTCTACTATGCTCGAAGAAAGAGCTTATCCATTCCGGATCCTGATAAGGAGCGAAGCGTCATGTCCATCCTGAATCCGATATCCATCACAAGAGGCGACTTGTTCTTCACCAAGGAGCTCCCGCTGCATATGAACCGAGTGGCCGAGTCCTTCAGGTTGCAGAAGCATGCTCATGACTTTATTGAGATTTGCATGGTGACGGAGGGAGAAGGAGAGCATTACATCGACGACATTCAGTTCAAGGTGTCCAAAGGCGATCTCTTCTATATCCCGATCGGCATGTCCCATGTGTTCAGACCAAGATCGTCCTCGCCCGGCAATCGCCTGGTCGTGTACAATTGCATTTTCACTGCGGCCTACCTGGATGAATTGATGGCCAGGAACCCGCTTGAGCCAGGCATTCTGGCCTTCTTCGGCGAGCTTGGGCAGCAATGCCGCCGCCTGTCGCTGCAAGACGCGAACGGTGAAGCGGAGCGGATCATGCAGCGCATGCATCTCGAGTATACCCAACGCATGATCGGCTACTCCGCCTGTCTACAAGCCGGATTGGTGGACTTGCTGGTGCTTGTCTATCGGAGAAGCCTCGCCGCCCCTTCCGTCAACGGTGCTTCCGTCGACAGTCGTCTTCGGGAATGGCTCGCTCGTATCGACCGGGATGTCGCGACACTTTACCCGGCGGATAAGATCGCCTCCGACATCGGCATCAGTGCGCGTCATTTGCAGCGACTGATCAAGGCCGCAGCGGGCATGACGCTGACCGAATACATTCAAGTCTCCCGAATCAAACAAAGTCGGCGGCTATTAAGCGAGACGAATCTGAAGATTAGTTCCATCGCGGCAGCCGTCGGCTATCAGGATATGAAATTTTATAATCGGCTATTCAAGCAGCATTGTGGCATGACGCCAAGCGAGTTCCGCAGACGAATGAGCAGCAACAGCTCGCAGCCCGTCATACACGAAGGAATGCCAGATTAACGGGCCTCATCCGTACAAAACGAAGAGCCATTCATCCATTTAAATAGACATTATAGAAATGGAATGCTCCGTTTCCCGTAAGCCTTGTCGGGCAATGCTAGTAACACCCATGATTTTGGAAGGAGGTTGGGGCATGATTGGTATTCATCCCGTGCATCGCAGAATGGCGGAGTTGACGAACAAAGCGAGGAAGATGGGCGGCTACAACGTCTTGTCTCTGGTGGAGCGGCAGGAGCTGGAGCATTGCTTGAAGGTGAACTATGATCTCGTGTTCGATCTGGATTCTTTAAAGGCGATAGCTTTCGTGGCGTATGAAAGCGGAGATCTGGAGTGGCAGCGGGAATTATGCGAACGCATAGATAGGCTGGAGGCGAAGCTTCTGTAGTGTAGAATAGATGATTGGCGAACTGAGGCGAATGACTTAGAGGGATGGGGGAGGGGAGGCGTGCGAAGAACGTGCGCATTCCCCTTGTTTTGTCTGTGCGAAATGACATGTGAGATTGTCGTTTATTCACGATTCCGAACCCAATCAAGCAATGCTTCTTCTGATTCGAAGTACATCGCCTCTGAGAGTTCGGTACACAGCACCTGGTAGTTATCGAAGCCAGTCACTGCAGACTTCTCTTCCTCTTCCGAGTCCACGAAGCGTTCCTCGAATTCTTCAACCGTATTAAATCCAATTAAGAAGTCATTTAGTCCTCCATGAACAAATGGGGAATCAAAGCCAAACAACAGGTATTTACATCCAAATTCTGCTTCCTTAATCTCCATGAACAATTCCTCCATACTATTAGTACGATTAACTTTCTACCCCCCTAATTCTTCACGGGGTTCACGATATCCTTCCGCTCATTTGTCATTGCTCATGACCATCATCCATCCATTGGATATATCGCTCTAGCACGCTGTACAGCTCTTCCATTCTGACGAAGCGGGAGAAGCGATGCACTTCTCGTCCATCGAAGAACAGGAGCAAGACAGGGGCTGTAAGCACCAAATATTCGGAAGCAAGCTCCGGCACATCCTCAACATACACATATCCGCTATGTACACCGGGCATTTCCTCCATCATACTTTTCACTTTAGCTTGGATTGCCTCACATACGCCGCAATGCTCTGTTTTCATCAAGAGCAGCATCAGCCGATGCTCCTGGATGGCGGCTCGCACTTCCTTTAACTGCTTGAATGCATTCATTTGGGTTCTCCTTTTTGCTGATTTGGCTCAGCGTATCATGAAGGAAAGGCAAGATCAACTTTTGCTTAAGACCTGGCCGTATCGATCATGGTATTGGATGCTAATATCGTCTATTTATGTACTATCCACTTGCTGCTAATACGTATTAGCAATATAATAATGCCAGATATCAGCAGACAGAAGAGCAGCGTTAGCGCAAGCAACTAAGCCAGCAGAATTGCCCAGCAGCAATCATTAAGCAGCAGCAAGAAGGTGGAATGAACGACATGAGTATGAAGGAAATTGCCCGACAGGCGGGCGTATCGCAAGGGACGGCATCCCTGGTACTAAACGGCAAGGGCAACCAGTACCGCATAGCGGCTGCGACGCAGGAGCGGGTGTTCGAGGCGGCTCGGCAACTGAATTACCAGCCGAACATATCGGCGAAGCGGCTCAGAAGCCAAGGGGAGTCGGTCGCGCCCATCATCGCCTTGTTCTGGACGATGGATACCCGCTGGGAGCTAATGGGGCGCTTCCTGAAAGGTGTGCAATCGGCGGTAAGCCTACTGGAGACGGAGCACGAGATATTGATTCAGCCCTATGTCAGCTCGCGCTTGTCCGAGGTGAAGAGCTTGCTGACGCAGACGAGATTCAACGGCGCCATTATTGCCAATCCAACGGAAGAGGATGAGGCTTATCTGGAAGCCAGCGATATCCCGGTGCCGATCGTCCTTATCCAGCGGGATTCCGGCAAGTACAGTACGGTGAACGTGGACAATGACGAAGCAGGCAGGACGGTAGCTAGCTTGCTGGCAGATAGGGGCCACCGGGAAGCGGGGCTTCTCGTGCCGAATGTCTCTTCGAAGGCGGTGCTGCTAAGGCGGTACGGATTCCTGGAGGAGTGCGCCGCCAGAGGATTGCAAGTGGCCGAGGATCATACGGTGCTGGAGGACTTCTCGGAGGAGGGCGGCTATCGCGGAGTGAAGCGGATGGCGGAAGGCGGCTCCTTGCCTGGCGCGCTGTTCTGTTTAAGCGACCAGATGGCGGTAGGGGCGCTTAGCGCACTCCATGAACTTGGCATCGCGGTGCCGGAAGAGATGGAGATCGTAGGGCACGATGACTTCGAGACAGCGAAGTACAGCATTCCGCCGCTGACTACGATTCATCTGCCCGTGGAACAGATGGCTTCATCGAGTGTCCAGCTGCTGGTGGACCTGATGAGCCGAAAGGCGAGTCCGCCGGTATCCGTACAGTTCCAGCACCGGCTGGTTATCCGGCAATCGTGCGGCAGCGCGCAAGGGAAGTGGAGCTAGACTAATTCGGAATGAGGAAAGGGGAATGGGGAGATGGCACAATGGTATTCAAGGGAAGCGAGCGGCAAGTTCGAGGGGGTATTCTCCTTGCTGCTGACGCCATTCCATGAGAATGGCGATGTGAACTGGCAAGCTTACGACCGTTATGTGGAGTGGCAGCTGGAGCGGAAGCCGAATGGACTGTTCGGCGTCTGCGGCAGTAGCGAGATGAAGTGGCTGACGCTGGAAGAGCGCGAGCAGCTGGCGAACAGGGCGGTGAAGCTGGCTGGGAATGTCCCTGTCGTCATCACCGGCAATCTGGGCTCAGATCCGGCACCCCATGACCTCCAAGCTCATCGCGCAGTTGCAGGGTATGGACATCGGATTGACCTGCCGCAATCCCGTCAGGCTGAAGCCGGATACGGCGCATGCAGTAAGGGCTTGGTATACAGGTGGCAGACGCGCTTAATCGCCAAGCAAGCCTGAGCATTGGGTCATTGTGCTTTCTTGGAGGGCTGTGGTAGACTCTCTCTTAAAAAGACACTGGCCGGAAGGTGATGAGGGCAATGCTGACAATGCTGGTTGTCGACGACGACAAGTTCGAGCGAGAAGGCGTGAAATTCCTGGTGGACAAGTACGGTCTGAACACGGCAATCGTTGAAGCCGACAGCGGTGAGAGCGCGCTTGCATATATGGAACAGAACGAGGTGGATATTCTGTTCACGGACATCCGTATGCGAGAGATGGACGGACTTACGCTGGCCGAGAAGGTGCGGGATATGGGCAGGCAGACCAAAGTCATTTTTATGAGCGCATACGGCGAGTTCGAATATGCGAAGCGCGCCATACATTTGAAAGCGGTTCAATATATTTTGAAGCCGGTGCAAGTCTCGGAATTCGTCAGTGTCGTAACCGAAGTGATCCGCATGTGCGAGGAGGAACGCCAATCGCGCAAGACCGCGAAGCTGCACGGGTCATCGGGAACGGCTCCGATGGCCGACGAAGGGCTATCGAAGGCGATCGAGCAGGTCGTTCGCATTGTTGAGGAACGATACGCTTCCGATTTGTCGCTGGAATGGCTCGCCGAGCAAGTGTACTTGTCGCCCAACTATTTAAGCCATTTGTTCAAGAAGGAGAAGAAGATTAGCGTCAATAAATATATTACGCTATTCCGTATGAACAAGGCCGAGGAACTGCTGAGAACGACCAATCGCAAAATTGTCGATATTGCCCGGGATGTCGGCTATTATAACTTTCCCTACTTCAGCTCCCT
Source organism: Paenibacillus chungangensis (assembly GCF_042675905.1). Classification (NCBI taxonomy): domain Bacteria; kingdom Bacillati; phylum Bacillota; class Bacilli; order Caryophanales; family Paenibacillaceae; genus Paenibacillus; species Paenibacillus chungangensis. The sequence continues at coordinate 141,005 of NZ_JBHTJZ010000004.1, forward strand.
GTTCAAAAACCGATTTGGCGTATCTCCGTCCCAGTACCGGGAAGAGGCCTAAGCGATGATACGGGCATTATTTCGCTATTTCAACCATTTGAGATTTAATCGGAAGCTTTTTCTCTCCTACTTGATTGTCGTGATCATTCCTGTATCTGTATTGGGCGCATATGCTTACTGGCAATCCAAGACAATGCTGAACATGCAGATGCTGCAGGGGCTGGACAAGACAGTGAGCACTGTATCTGAGAGCATGAGTCGATCGACCGGTCAATATAATCATCTCCTTCGCTCGATGCTGTTCAACGGGACGTTCCAAAAGATCGTCACGAACGATTATATTGATCTGGTCAACTTGTCCCGCGACTTGCAGTCGTATTTATCGCCTTACGTCACCATGATTGCCAATCTGGATCAGGATGTGGAGAAGGTGACTGTCTATGCGCAAGGCAATGTGCCGGAGTATGGCAATCTGGTGCAGTCCGCCGGCAGGGTGCGGGAGGAGTGGTGGTACGACGAGGCCACGGAAGGAACAGGCAGCGAGATTCGCTGGTTTTATGACGGAGACATTTTCGCAACGGGAACGTTCCCCATTCTGTTCTCACCGGACCGTCACTTTGTCTATATGCGAATCAATGAAGACAGCTTCTTCAAGCCGGTGTCGGAGCTGACGAATGAATACGGCATTGTCATTGTCGACCAAGAGCATCAGATTCTGTACGGCAACTACGGCGAATGGGGATTGGCGGCCGATGACATCGCGGGATTGATTGACCTGCAAGACAGTGAAATCCTGATCGACGGGAAGAAATTTCTTCTTGTCAGCAAGCAAGTGGAGCATGCTGGATGGACGATTTATTGCTTCGTGCCGATTGCTCAGGTGGCATCCGATGCGGACTCGATTATTCGCGCTACCCTAGTCATAATTGGCGTATGCATAATCACTTTGCTTGCCATGATTACGATATTCTCGAAGACGATGCTCAGACGGATACACAAGCTGAATTCCTTGATGAAGCGGGTTGAGGTCGGCAACACCAATATCAGGATTTCGAGCGATTCCAAGGACGAAATCGGACAATTGACGAATCAGTTCGGCCATATGCTAGTACGCTTCAACGCTTTGATTGAGGAGTCTTATCGGAGCAAGATCAAGCAGCAGGAAGCTGAGATGAAAGCGCTTCAGTGGCAGATTAATCCCCATTTTCTATACAATACGTTGTCATTTATTAACTGGCAGGCGTTAAGGAACGGCGCAGAGGATATCAGCCAGGTCGTTACGGCTATGGCCAGGTTTTACCGGACCGCGCTTAATCGGGGTCATAACCTGATTACGGTTCGGGACGAGTTGGACAATATTATGTCCTATATTGAGATCGTACAAGTGATGAGCGAATATCGGTTCGATGTGGAGTACCGGTTCGACGAAGCGGTGTACGAATACTCGACGATTAATTTGATACTTCAACCGCTTGCCGAGAACGCAATCAAGCATGGCATTAAGGAGAAGAGGGAGGGAAGCGGCCTGTTGAAGGTAAGCGCCAGACTGGTGGGAGAGACGATCGTCTTTGATATCGAGGATAACGGACCAGGCATGCCGCCGGAGACTGCGGATGCGATATTGTCGATGAATTCTTCCGGTTACGGGCTGAAAAACGTCCATGAACGATTGCAGCTGCTGTTCGGACCGTCCTTCGGCGTATCCGTTCATAGCAAGCCTGGCGAGGGCACATTAATGCGGATCACTTGTCCGCAGTATAGAACAGGTTCAAATTGAATAAGAGGGTATAGTGAGTTCTGAGCAATCTGCCTTCATGGCAGATTTTTTCTTTTCTCCAAAACACGTAAATTACTGAATCATTTCGGAAGGATTTGATAATTCCATCGGAGATTGTCTGTGATAAAGTGTGAGGTAGGTAGAAAGCGCTAACATTTAAGAAGGGGGGAGTGCCCATGCAGCTGGGTACAGCACCGCAGCCAGTCAAACAGCTCATGAGAGGGGAGAGGCGGAAGAAAATAAGACAATACCGCGTCTTGTTTATCATGCTGATCCCGGCCGTCATTTATTTTACGGTGTTCCACTATATGCCGATGTACGGGGTGCTGCTGGCTTTCAAGGATTTTAAAATTACGCAAGGCATACTGAGCAGCCCGTGGGCGGGATTCCATCACTTTACCACCATTCTTCACGATTCCTATTTCTATACGGTGCTAAAAAACACGATCATCATCAGCGTATACAAGCTCGTATTCGGATTTCCGGTACCCATTCTATTCGCGCTGCTGCTTAGCGAGATGACGAGTGTCAAATTTAAAAAAATGGTACAAACCGTTTCCTACCTGCCGCACTTTATATCCTGGGTTGTATTGGCCGGCATTTTTTTTACGATTTTCTCGCTCGACGGACCAGTGAACGGTATCATCAAGCTGTTCGGTGGCGATCCGCTGCTCTTCTTGGCAGATGACCGCTATTTCCGTACCATTCTGGTCGTGACGCATATTTTTCAAGGATTCGGCTGGGGCTCCATTATTTACTTTGCTGCATTGTCGAATATCGACCCTCAACTGCACGAGGCGGCCGTTATGGATGGTGCCGGACGATTCAAGCGAATGGTTTACATCTCGATTCCGATGCTTACACCTGTCATTGCGATTATGCTGATCTTGTCCATGTCGGGCATACTGGATGCGGGCTTCGATCAAATATTCAATATGTACAATGTGAAAGTATACAACGTGGCCGATATAATCGATACGTATGTCTATCGCAAGGGGCTTGTCGAGATGAGCTACAGCTATGCGACGGCGGTCGGATTGTTCAAATCAGTTGTCGCGCTGCTGCTGATTCTTGCCGTGAACAAGACAGTGAAGTTGATCGGTGGCAAGGAGCATGCGCTATGGTAACGATAAGCGGCAAGGAGAGAATGCGATGATTCATACGAAGAAATCAACCGGTGACCGCCTTATCGACGCAGGGTTGGCGATCATCCTGGCGGGTATCGCGCTCATTACACTCTATCCGTTCTGGACGCAAGTGGTCATCTCGATGGATGGTGCAGGCGCAGACAGCGCAGCTTATTCTGCAGGCGTGATTCTGTTGCCGACCGAGCTGACGTTCGAAAGTTATAAGCTGGCCTTTCAATTCGATGCATTATGGACCGGTTACCGGAATACCATCGTGCGGACTGTGATGGGAGTCGCTCTGTCGGTCTGCTTGACAGCGGTTACGGCGTATCCGCTTGCCAAGAGAGACCTGCCGTTCAATCGCGCGATAACGGGCTTCATTCTGTTCACGATGCTATTCTCCGGCGGGATGATTCCAATCTACTTATTGATCAAGGAGTTGAATATGCTCAATACGATCTGGGCTCTGGTTATTCCAACCGCCATCGGAGCGTTCAATGTGTTGATTATGCGGAATTTCTTCCGCAGTATTCCCGGAGAGGTTGAAGAATCGGCTAGAGTCGACGGAGCTGGCTACTTCCGCATCTTCCTGCTCATCATCGTGCCGTTATCCAAGCCTGTCCTGGCGACGATTGCGCTGTGGGTTGCCGTCGGCCACTGGAACGCCTGGTTCGACAGTATGATCTACGTCACCGATCCCGACAAGCAGGTTCTCCAGATTGTGCTGCGCAAAATTATTATCCAGAACAATATGGCCGACATCAATAACGTCATTCAAAATATCGGGAAGACGACCGTATTCTCCGGCCGACAGCTGCAAGCGACGGTCGTCATGTTCTCGATCATCCCGATGCTGATCGTCTATCCGTTCATCCAGAAGTACTTCGTGAAAGGCGTTATGATTGGCGCGATTAAAGGCTAGTACATGTACTGCAACTCATACATGAAAAATGAAAGGGTGGTTACAGTGAATAACTGGTTCAAGTGGCAGTCGTTGCTTTGTTATTTCTTGATCGTGTCTTTGCTGGCGGCATGTAGCAGCAATACGGGAGAGCAGCAATCCGGCGGCTCAGGCTCGAATAAGCGTCCCGCGAATAATAATAAGGGCGAAGAGCAAGCTGCGGAGAAGACTCAGCTGACCTTCTGGAATTTGGATGAGAATGTAACGGAGTCGGCTGGACTCAGCTATGTGGAAGAGAAGTTCGATGTAGAGATCGGCTTCATTAACGCTTCACGGGAAGCGATGAAGGAGACGCTGAACTTGAAAATCGCTTCCGGCGATATTCCGGACTGGTGGAAAGAACCGTCGTTCACGGACTATGACAAATTCCTGCAGCAGGAAGTGGCAGCGGAAATCCCGCAAGAACTTATTGAAGAGCATATGCCAAAATATATGGACTGGTTGAAGCGATTCCTCGGCGAAGACCCGTTCAAGTACGTAAGAAGAGACGGAAAGATCTATGCGCTGCCTGTCATCTGGGATATCGGTATGGACGGACTGGGGCTGGCATTCCGCGAAGACTGGCTCAGGAACGTCGGTATCGACAAAACGCCGGAAACGATCGAAGAGATGGAAATCGCCCTAACCAAGTTCCGGCATGACGATCCCGACGGGAACGGCAAGCAGGACACGTACGGCATTACGTCGCAGGGCTCCAGTATCGGAGGAATATTCAGCTCCGTATTCGGCGCATACGATGCGTATCCGAACATCTTCCGGGAGAAAGACGGGCAGATTGTGCGGGGGGAGATCGAACCGGGAGCGAAGCAAGCGCTTGAAGTGCTGCATCGCTGGTACCAGAATGAATTGATCGATCCCGAGTTCGTCGTGAACAAGGCCGAGAATGTAGAGGACAAGATGATGACGGATAAGATCGGCGCCATTGAGTACTACTGGTGGGCGTTCCTGCCTGGCAGCGCTTTCCTCGGGGGCGAGCAGTGGTATGACAAGCTGAAGAGCAAGCACCCTGACTTCAACTTCGCCATTACCGGCGGAGTGAAGGGACCGGACGGCAGCTATGGACTGTCGCAATACAATCCGGCATTCGCCTCCGGCGTCATGTTCGGCAAGCAGCTGGCGGACGACCGTGACAAGATGATCAAGTATATGCAAGTATTCGAAGCCAGCCAGTTCGATCCGGAGACGTATGAGATGTTGAACTTCGGTGTGAAGGGCACGCATTGGAAGCTGTCCGATCAAGGGACGGTTGAATTTATAGCGCCTTATACCGATGAGGATGAGCGGAAGAAAGCAGGACTGGTCGGTTATTCCATGGCAGGCTCGTTCAACGATTACGAGTTCCAGACTTCCTATACGTCGGATAAGGAATTGCGGCAGCTGGCGCAGCAGACACGTGAAGCAATGACGAGACATATCGATATTCTCGCTCCTTTCAATAAGCCTGTCTATAACGAAGTGCAAGACAAGCTGGAGCAGTATACGCTGCAGACCTTCATTGACTTTATTACCGGGCGCAAATCGCTGAGTGAGTTCGACGACTTCGTAGCGGATTGGAAGAAGAATGGCGGAGACAAGGTGCTGGAGGAAGCTCAGCAAGTGTACGAGGAGTACTTAAAATAATCCAATTGATGACAGAAGCGGGGAGTGGGGAGACACTATGCATATACAAGCGGGCAAGCTGCTCATTCGGCTGAATGAAGCCGGAGAAGTGGTGAATTGGCAGGATACGAACAGCGGCCGGGAGCTGATTGCCGGCAAGTGTGGCTTGCCATTCATTCGGGCGGCCTTGGCAGGCAAGACGGAAATGCCGACGTCGATGAGTTACTCGGAAAAAACGAATACGCTCACCTTCGTGTTCGCGGAATGCGGCGCGCGAATCGACATTGCCGTTACGATTCGGGACCGATATGCCTCGTTTCGAGTCAGCGGTATAACGGGAGAGGAGCCGGATGCGATCATCTGGGGACCTTATATGACCTCTCTCTGCGGCTCGATCGGGGAATCGGTCGGCGTCGTGCGTGACGGGCAGTTCGCATGCGGCATACAAGCATTGAACGCGAAGACGATCGGAGGCTGGCCCGTCGAGCTGGATCGACTGGAAGGCGTGCAGGATACCTATTCAGGTAGCGATGCCAGCATGCCGGACCCCGACAGCAGGAAGCCTTCGGACAATAAATTCGAATACGAGGTGTGCGCGGCTTGGCCAACCAGCGACGGCAGCATGCTGCAAGCTTACGCCAGAAATCGCACGCGGGCTGCACGAAGGAAAGTGTGGAACTTGCCGGATATACCAGTGGCGCCTATCGAGGGAGAAGATGCGCTTATTGTCGGAACGGGAATTGCCTTGTTCGGAAGCCGGTTCGAGGATGTGCTGCATACGATTGAGGATATTGAGCTCGGAGAGGGACTTCCTCATCCCATGATTGAAGGCGTATGGGGGAAGACGTCTCCAGCGGCGAATCAATCATATCTCATTACCGACTTCACGGAGGAGACGATCTCCGATGCCGTCCGCTATGCCCGTATGGCCAATCTCTCGTATGTGTACCATCCGGACCCGTTCAGCGAGTGGGGACACTTCACGCTGAAGCCGGGCAGCTTCCCGAACGGGGATGAAGGCTTGCGGGCTTGTGTCGACTATGCGGCGGGCGAAGGGGTGAAGGTAGGCGTCCATACGTTGTCCAACTTCACGACGCTCAATGATCCTTATGTCACGCCCAAGCCGTCGCGAGATCTGCAGACGGTGGGAAGCGCATTGCTTGTCGCGGACGTTCATGAGACGAGCGATGAATGGGAAGTGGATGATCCCGGTCCGTTCACTGTCGCCTTGTTCCGCCGCTCTGCACGCATCGGAGCTGAGATTATTGAGTATTCCGGCGTGTCGGAATCGGCTCCGTGGAAGCTTCTCGGCGTGAAGCGCGGAGCTAACGGCACTATGGTGTCGGCGCATCAGGCGGGCTCAGTGGTTGAGCGATTGTGGGATCATCCCTACGACGTCTTCTTCCCGAATCATCAATTGCAGGATCGATATAGCGATCGTCTTGCCGGACTGTTCGCGAAGACGGGGCTGAAGCAGATATCGTTCGACGGTCTGGAAGGCGTATATGCCACCGGACAGGATGGCTACGGCGTGAATCGCTTCGTCCAGCGGTGCTATGAGGGCTGGGGCGACGAAGTCATTAATGATGCCAGCATCGTAGTTCCGAATTACTTGTGGCATATCTTCACGCGATTCAATTGGGGAGAACCTTGGGGGGCCGCTACTCGCGAGGGGCAACTGGAATGGCGGCTGAGCAATCAGCGTTTTTTCCAACGAAATTTCATTCCGCCGATGCTGGGCTGGTTCCTTATTCGTGCCCATTCCGAGCGCTTCCAGGCGACGCAGCTGGATGAGATCGAATGGGTGCTGTCGAAGGCGGCGGGCTTCGGGGCAGGCTTCGCGCTCGTCGCTGATCTTGCCGTATGGAAGCGTATCGGCAACGGCGAAGCGTTGCTTCGCGCGGTACGCGAATGGGAGCTGGCCCGGCATGCGAATGCATTCACGCAGGAGCAGCGGGAACGTCTGCAAGATCCCAAGGGAGACTGGCATCTTGAAGCGGCGAGTGAAGGGACATGGCAGCTGTATCCCGTTCATTACTCGAAGCCGCTGGAGTGCGACCCGCAGGAGCTGCAGCCGGGGCAGCCGGGAGGAGCGGACTGGGCGTACTTCAACCCGTACGACTCCCAATCGCTGGCGTTCTGCTTGCGCGTGAACGCTTCGTACGGCAATGACGATGCATCAATTAGTCGGCCGACCTTCTATACGAACGGCGTATATATGACATTCGATACGGAAGTCAAGGCGAATCAGTATCTCGTATGCGACGGCGACCGGACGGGTCGCATCTACGATCTGAACTGGAATCTGTTGTCCGAGGTGCGGGCGGATGCGGAAGCACCGACTCTTCGGAGCGGCGGCCAGACGCTGTCGTTCAGTTGCAAGTTCGCAGGCGATCCCAAGCCGGTTGTCAGTGTCAGGGTAACGGTCAAGGGTGAAGCCGAGCTTGTGCAAGCGAAGGTTATTACTTAGGTCCATTCAGTACGAGTCACGCTTGGCGGGGCTATGTGAGCAAAATGAGCGATAGCGCAGACTTTTCTCTATTATTCCGATGCTATGTGATCATTTTGAGCGATAACCCCTTACTTGCTCGTTTTATTCATAACGCATAACGGCTATTAAAGGCCGTTATGCGTATTTTTTGTTTCTTCAAGAAGTCATAATACTACGCAAAATCTTACGATTTTCATCTATAATCTTTCGGCACCTATCCGTACAATAGCATTGCGGTTCAAATCAAATGTTGAATTGGAAACTAGCAACTATTTGCCGTTTTCCAATCACCTGTATGTCGACAATGTTCATCTAAGCAAGCTTGAGCCCTGAAAAATTAAATGATCCGGAGGGTGTGTTTGATGAATAAGCAGGATATGCAGCTGAGAGATAAAGTAGCCCAAATGTTTGCGTTCTCTGTTTTCGGAGCGTCGTTGAATGAGGATACCCGGTTTTTACTGACGGAATTAAAAGCAGGAGGACTGTTCCTCGGAACTGCCAGCTTGCAAAACACTAAGCAGGTGCACAGTCTGACTTCAGAGCTGCAAGACTTGTCCATGACAGAGGGCAGCGGTATTCCGTTGTTCATCTCGGCGGATTTTGTAGCCGGCGCAGGCTGCAAGGTGCAAGGTGCCGTTCATTTCCCCAAAAATCGGGCAATCGGAGCGGCGGCGGACGAAAGCCTGGCTTATGAGACGGGCAGGATAACGGCGATGGAAAGCTTGGCTATAGGTGTTAACTTTAATTACAGCCCTGTCGTGGATGTGAATAACAATCCCAAAAACCCGGTCATCGGAACCCATTCATTCGGTGCAGATAAGCAGCTGGTCAGCCGATTGGGCAATGCTGTTATTCGCGGCTATCAGGAACATGGAATGATAGCTACAGCTAAGCATTTTCCGGGACATGGCGATACCCATGTAGATTCTCATGAGGATTTGCCCGTGCTTTCCTTCACGAAGGAGCGGTTGGAATCTATGGAATGGATGCCGTTTCGCAGTGCGATCTCACAAGGAGCAGATGCCATTATGGTAGGGCATATGGCAGTTCCAGCGATCGATCCTTCACTTATGCCGGCTTCTCTATCCTACGAGATAACGACGGGGCTTTTGCGTAAGAGCATGCAATTCCAGGGGCTTATCGTCACAGACGGATTATCCATGAAGGGGATCACTAATCAGTTCTCGATGGAAGAGGCGTGCATACGGGCCGTTCTTGCCGGGGCTGATATACTGCTGGCAACTGCGGAAGATGTGCGGCAAGCTGCCTCTATGCTGGAAGCCGTAGTGGAAGCTGTAAGACAGGGGAGAATTCCGCTGGAGCGCATCGAGGAGTCCTATGGCCGCATCATGCGAATGAAACAAAAGTACCGGTTAACTGCACCATTGTACCGTCCTTCGGTGTATGAAGAAAAGGTGTTCAAGCAAAGGGAGTCGGAAGAGACAGCTCTGAAATTGGCAAGACTCGCCGCTACGCCGATAGGGGGCATGAGAGCGGGGGTGCTGCTTGAACAATCAGACATAGCATGGACGCTCATTCGCGATCGTCAATTAGGTGTCTTCGCAGAAGGTGTGCAGAGAAGACTCCCAAAGATTGAGGATCGCTTGATAGACAGCTTCGAGGAAGCGCTGAATCAGTTGAGGAACATACAGCCCGGCCGTCATATCATTTTTGCCATATGTCATCATAAGCCGATGGCCGATGACTGGATTGCGCTTTTCCAGAATGAAATGAAGCGGGTCAGTAGAGGAATCTGGATTCACTTCGGTTCGGAGTACGATGTACGGGATATTGGAATTCCCTGCTTGTTGATGTATGATCGCGCGCCAGCCCTGCAGCAGACTGCCGCTCGCTATTTGACGCAGGAATAATCCGGTCATAAAAGTGCAGAAATTGCAACGGTAATCATCTGCACATATCGTCTACTGTCTTCTACAATGAACGCAATCGTATCGTCGAACTAGTACACTGAGAAGAGGTGAAGCGAATGGTTCTAGGAAGATGGGGGCGAATGATACGAGCGGATTGGATGCTGTATCTGTTTTTAATACCTGGTCTATTGTACTTTGTCATATTTAAGTACTTGCCCATGTACGGTATTATGATTGCTTTCCAGGACTACAGCCCGTTTAAAGGAATAGCGGGAAGTCCATTTGTCGGGCTGAAGCATTTTATGCGTTTTTTCGAAGATGATGCGTTTATCACTGTATTTCGCAATACATTGCTCATTAGTCTGTATAAGCTGATTTTCGGGTTTCCCGTCCCGATCATTCTTGCGCTTATGCTGAACGAAGTCAGAGTGTTATGGTTCAAGCGAACGGCTCAGACGTTGTTTTACATTCCTCATTTCTTTTCTTGGGTTATCTTCGGAGGGATCGTCATCCAAGTGCTGTCATCTAAAGGCATGGTCAACAGTGTGATTGCTTTCTTTGGAGGGGATCCGATATTGTTCATGGCCGAGAAGTCGTTTTTTCGCAGCATTCTGGTCATCTCGGATATACTCAAGGAATCGGGCTGGGCATCGATTATTTACATTGCGGCCATTGCAGGCGTGGACCCCGCATTATACGAAGCTGTGAGAATGGACGGGGCTAAGAAGCGGCATGAAATCTGGCATGTGACTTTACCCGGCATTAAGAGTACCATAATCATTTTATTCATTTTGCAGCTGGGCAATATTCTTGAATTGGGGGTTCAGCAAGTATTTATGCTCTACAACCCGTTGGTCTATGAAGTAGGAGATATTATTGATACCTACGTGTATCGGGTAGGACTAACGGAACAGAAATACAGCTTTGCTACTGCCGTTGGTTTATTCCAAGCTACTGTTGGATTAATTCTGATTTATATGGCGAATTTTCTTGCCAAGCGTTATGGCGGAGGGGGGCTATGGTAGATGAGAGCGTCTCTGTCCGCGAGAATGGGCCATCTGACGAATTATAGTCTGCTCGCACTGCTGGGTTGCATGACTCTGTTTCCCCTTCTTCACGTGCTTGCCCAGTCGCTTAGCAGCCAGACTGCCGTCGTATCGAATCAGGTGACCGTCTATCCAATTGATTTCCAGATGGAGGCGTACCGTCTCCTGTTCAATGACAGTGCATTCTATCAGGCATTCGGCATCTCGATTCTTCGTACCATTGCGGGGGTCGTTATTAATATGACGCTGACTTGTCTGATGGCCTATCCGTTATCAAGAAGAAGGCTGGCGGGAAGAAGCGTTGTCATGAATATGGTGATCTTCACAATGCTGTTCCAAGGCGGACTGATTCCCTCCTTCCTGTTGTTGAAAGAGCTGTCGATGCTGGATACGATGTGGTCCTTGCTCTTACCTTCAGCTGTCAGCGCTTTCAATCTAATCTTGCTGAAGAACTTCTTTCAATCCGTACCTGACAGCATGGAGGAGTCAGCGAAGATCGACGGAGCCTCTCATGGCTCGATATTGTTTCGGATTTATGTGCCGCTGTCGATGCCGGCAATGGCCACATTGAGTTTATTCTATGCGGTCATGCACTGGAACACTTATTTTGACGCGGTCATGTATATCAACAATCCGAAGCTCATTCCGCTTCAGGTGTATCTGCGCAATATTATTGTGTTGAATGATTCGAACATCGATATGACCAATCTGACCGGACTATTCCTGGTAGCGCCGGAGACACTGAAGGCTGCGACAATTATAGCGAGTGTTCTGCCGATGATTGTTATTTATCCGTTTGTACAGCGTTTTTTCGTCAAGGGTGTCATGCTCGGCGCGGTCAAGGAGTGAATGGCTTGTCGAAAGTGAATGGTGAAATGATAGATGAATTAGAGGAGGGTATATATCAATGAAGAGAATGGCAATTGTTGCACTAACGTTTATTCTTGCTGTTGTCCTTGCGGCAGGCTGCAGTTCTGGTAAGGAAGTGAATTCCCCTAGCGGCAACACAAATAAGGACGCACCGTCGACTGGGCAAGGTTCAACTGCAGGTGAGAGTGGAGCAGGCGATTCGTCGGATAAAAATGGTGCGGATAAGCCTGCCGTCATCAAGGTGTTCATGATGGGCGGAGCCAAGTTCCCCGATGGGCAAGACATTAACGATAATCCCTGGACAGAGATGATAGAGAAAGAAAACAATATCGATCTTCAGATTGATTACGGTCCGGCAGCTCCGGACGAGTTCATGAGCAAGCTGAATCTGAAGATCGCCTCCAACGATATTCCCGATCTGTTCGTCATTCCTTCCAGCTATCAGAATTGGTTGATGGAGAATGCCGAGTTGGGAGCACTAATGGAACTGGATGGAAAGCTTGATCCGTACAGCAACATTATGAACGCTGTCTATCCTGAATCCTGGGAAGCAGTAAAGTATAATGGAAAGATATACGCGATTCCTGTCTTGAACGATGGGAACAAAGCGACAGACAATCTATATATACGCAAAGACTGGCTGGATCGCTTAAAGCTGGATGTGCCTAAGACACTGGAAGACTATGAGAAGGTGATCAAGGCATTCAGGGATGAAGATCCAGACGGCAATAGCAAGGATGATACTTACGCTATGGTCGCTTACGACAATATGCTCGGCTGGTCGCATCTATTCGGTGCATTCGGAGTCGTGCCTGGCTTCTGGGTAGAGAAGGATGGACAATTGGTGATATCCGATATCCAGCCGGAGATGAAAGAAGCGCTTGCGTATATCCATAAGCTGTATAAGGAGAAGCTGCTGGACAATGAATGGCCGATTACCAAGATTGCCGCATTGAAGGAGAAGGTCGCGAATAACCAGACCGGCATCTTCGAAGGCAGCTGGGCGGCGCCGCGTGGAGAGATTAACACGAGCGTGCAGAACGATCCCAATGCGGAATGGATTCCCATCGCTCCTCCGACAGGTCCGAACGGCAAGCAAGGCGTATTCGGCGGGCCATACTTTAAGTCAATTGCCGTCATCAGCAGTCAAGCGAAGCATCCGGAGGCCATATTGAAGATGTTGAACTGGATGGCCGTACCGGACACGATGGATAAATTCGTATTCGGGTTCGGGGATTTGGGTGAAGGCGTACTATTCGATATCGTCGAAGGCAAATACGCTTTGAATTTCGAGAATCATAATAAATACGGGTACCGCCAACAACTCATGTACATGCAGCCTAAGGAATTGAACGAGAAGAAGATGGAGTCTCTCGGAGCACACTTCGATCTTGTCGGGACAATTAAGCATTCCGTTCAGTATGCGATTCCAAACCTGTTCATGGGCGCTCCGACACCTTCAATGATTGAGAACATGAGCAGTCTGGAGAAATTAAGAACCGAGACATTTACGAAAATGATTGTTGGCGAGCTGCCCGTCGATGCCTTCGACGAATTCGTCAAAGAATACAATGCCAAGGGTGGAGAAGTCATTACACAGGAAGTGCAGCAATGGTACATGAGCTCTAGGTAGGAGTAGTATCCACGCTCCTTACACTCCCGAGGTTCCAAAACAACCGGAAGGCACGGTGATTGACAATGAAGAAGATGCTTAATAAACGGAACCATTCAACGATCAAGAACAAGCTGATGGTCATCGTTATCGGGCATCTTCTTCTATTCTCTGTGCTGCTGTTCACCCTATTCATGTGGTTCCAGTCCGTCCTGGAGAATAAAATCAGCGCGTTGGCCATGCAAACGATGGATATGATCATCAATCATGTAGATTTGTATATGGAGAGTCATATCCGGCTGTCGGATACGATCGCGATTGACAGCAGCTTGATCAAGCTGCTCCGCGAGCATCCGGACTTCTCTTCGCCCGGTTCGGTCTGGTCCATGGTGCAGCTGCTGGAGAAGCTGAAGAGCTTCTCCGCCATGAATCAGAGTATAGATTCGGTCTCTATATATAACATGGGGTCGCGTAAAATCCTGTCGACAACGGATGGCATATTCAATATGTCTGTGGACAGGGCGGAATGGGAAGAGGTAATCAGAAGCAGCACTGAGCCGTTGACCATGATAGCAGATGCAGAGGGGGTTGTGCCCCGCTACGCTGGTAGAGGACGCTCCATGATTAGTGTGATGCGCAAGCTGCCGGGTCAGGAACAGGAGCATATCCTGCTCATCAATTTCAACAAAAAGATACTGGATATGTATACCGGAAGCGCAAAGCTCTGGCAGGGAACCGGGATTGCCATAAGCGATGAGCGAGGCAAGGTCTTCTATACGGCAAGGTTGACAGAAGAGCAACTGGACAAAATGCCGATTGCGAAGAAGGCTTACGATTCCATTGCTGTCATGGGACAGAAGTATATTGTCGTGAACAAAACTTCGCATGTAACAGGCTGGACCACAAGCCTCATTATTCCTTATCGAGAGATTATGTCCGATGTTTTGGTCATGCAACGTGTGGTAGTGGTTATTTTTTCGTTGTTAGCGTTCATTATGCTGATCACGTTCGGATTGCTCTATTTGCAAATTTTCAATCCGATCAAACGACTGATTCAGAGTATGGTTCAGATTGAAAAAGGGTTGTCCTTTAAGCCTATTCCCATTGATCGAATGGATGAGCTTGGTTATCTGCAGAAGCGGTTCAATGATATGGTTCATAATGAACAGAGCATGCGCAAGACGATTTATGAAGAGCAATTGCATAAGAAGGATATTGAATTGAAATTCCTTCAGTCTCAAGTTAATCCGCACTTTTTGTACAATACGCTAGATTCTATATATTGGCTTGCGGAGGAAAGAGAACTGGATGAAATCAGCGAAGTCGTGCTGGACCTGTCCAGATTTTTCAGATTGAGCCTTAGCCGCGGCAAGGATTACGTAACTGTGAAGGAAAGTGTAGAGCATCTCGACTATTATTTACGCCTCCAGCAATTCCGGCATGCGGATAAATTCGAGGTTATTTGGGCAGTAGACGAGGAGTTGCAGGAGATCAAAATTATGAAGCTGATGCTGCAGCCAATTGTGGAAAATGCGATCGTGCATAGTCTGGAGAGAGCGGCTGAACCTTGTCAATTAACAATTGCCATCTACCGCGAGCATGAAGATGCATGCTTTACTGTGACGGATACGGGGATAGGCATAGGAAGGGATCGCTTGTCCAGCTTGATGAAAGAAATGATGCGTGAGGATGGAAATGGCATCTCCGGTACGACATACGGACTGCGCAATGTGTATCAACGCTTGCTTATACAATATGGCGACGACATGAGCTTTGGAATCCGGAGTGAGCCGATGAAGGAAACTTGTGTATCGATCCGCATACGATTGACGCGGCTAAAGAGGTGAGCGCATGAGGATGAAAGCAATAATTGTAGAGGATGAGCCGAAGGTAAGGAAGGGATTAGCCGAGCTGGTCAACTGGGAGCAGTACGGTCTTGAGCTTGCAGGAACCGCTGCGAACGGACTGGAAGGTCTGGAATTGTTCCTGCAATGCGAGCCTCACCTTGTCGTTGCGGATATCCGCATGCCGGTTAAGGATGGACTCGCCATGACAGAAGCGATTTTGGAGAGAAAGCCGGATACGAGGGTGCTAATCATCAGCGGTTATGACGAATTTCAGTACGCTCAGCGATGTGTAGCGCTTGGAGTGACGAATTATCTGCTCAAGCCAATCGGCAAGAAGCAATTTCACGCAGAACTGGCGAAGGTGGTTCAGAGCTGGAGGGAAGATCGGCTGAAGGGCGAGCAGATTCATCTGCTGGAAGAGAAACTGAAAAATCATCTGCCTGTTTTGTACAATACTTTTCTAGACGATTGGCTTAGCGGCAACGCGTCGCTTTCAGAGGAGGCGCTGCAGGAATCTTTTGCTTTTTTGGGGGTGACTTATGATTTCGACAATTCTGCTGCCTTGGCGCTCTTCGAGCTGGATATAGGGGAGGGCGGCAATTACTCGATCTCCGACCGCAAGCTGCTGGAGTTCGCTATGCATAATATTGTAAGCGAGCTTGCAGAGCAAGTAGGAATTGTATATCAAAGGGGCGACGGACAGACGGTTGTCATCTATCAATCGGTATCGAGCGATCTGGTAGATGATGTCATGTTATGGGCGGATAAGGCCAGGGTTAAAGTCAGCGCTATTCTGAATGTCAGCGTCACTGTAGGAATAGGGCCTGAAGCTGTGCATATCCGGCAATTGCCTCGTATCTTCCAGGAAGCGAGGCGCATGCTGAGGATGAAGCTGAGCTTCGGAACGGACTTGATTCTTCATGAGCGTATGGTGCAAGCCGATTCAGCAGAGGCGGCTGCTGTGCTCTACGAGTCGGAGCAGACGCTACTGACGCATGCGGTGGAGAGGAACAATATTGCGGACATCGAGAGAAGCATCAAGGGACTGTTCGACAAGTGGAAGAGTCAGATGCCTCTAGCCTATCCTGATGAGGTCTCCTTCCAATTCATCGGCTTGTTCACAGGTCTGACCCATCGTCTTGGGAAAACGATTCGTGCTTTTCTTAATAAGGAGAATATGAAGAAGTGGAGAGATCCTGAGTTATTTCGTTCCATGGATGAGATGCAAGAGTGGTGGCTGGAGCGCTTTATTGACCTCAGTCGAGCTTATGAGGGATATCGCTCTGACCGCAAGACGAAGATTGTGCAGCAGGCGAAGGAATATATCGACCGGCACATCTATGACCAAGTGACCCGGGAAGCTGCGGCAGAGCACGTCTATGTCAACGGTTCTTATCTCAGCAGACTGTTCCGTGATGTAACGGGGGAATCGTTCTCTGACTTCGTCATGCGGAAGAAGATGGAGAGAGCGATTCATCTTCTTCAGATTGAACGAGTGATGGTATATGAGGTGGCTGATCGGCTGGGGTACAAGGATCCAAGCTATTTCGCAAGAGTGTTCAAGAAATATACGGGGAAGAGTCCGTCAGAATATCAATGAAGTTGCGTTTAATTGATTTGCAACAATGGATATGAAATAATGAGGCATTAATGATTATTTTTTTATTGGCGAAAGAGGGGGATGACGTTGAAAATACGTGTTTCCGTTGTACAGTATCATCTGCATACGATTCAATCATTCGAAGACTTTGCGATGCAATGCGAGCATTATATAAAGACAGCGCAGGAATTCAACTCGGAATTCATTCTGTTTCCCGAATTTTTCACGACGCAGCTGCTCTCCATCGGCGACGGACACGGATCAGCCTTGTCGATTAACGACTTGCCGGGATTCACGGAGCGATATCGGGAGCTGTTCGTTCGCTTCGCGCAGGAGACGGGCATGCATATTATCGGCGGTACACATGTAGTGAACAGAGGCGGCAAGCTCTACAATGTGGCGCATCTGTTCTATCCGGACGGGCGTATCGCTGAGCAAGCGAAGCTGCACATTACGCCGACGGAAGTGGAAGAGTGGAACATGTCGGCGGGAGACGGTCTTCAAGTGTTCGATACGGACAAGGGACGTATTGCCATGCTGACCTGCTACGACATTGAATTCCCGGAGATCGTCCGGATGGCGAAGGCGAAGGGGGCGGACGTGATCTTCTGTCCGTCATGCACGGATGACCGGCACGGCTTCCACCGCGTCCGTTATACGAGCCATGCCCGCGCGATCGAGAATCAGGTGTATGTTGTGTTGACGGGTACTGTCGGTTCGCTGCCGACGGTCGATTTCATGCGGGGCAACTTCGGTCAGGCGGCGGTGATTACGCCGAACGACGTGCCGTTCCCGCCGCAGGGCATTATGGTGCAAGGCGAGCTGAACAATGATATGGTGGTGACGGCCGACCTTGATCTGAGCCTGTTGTACGAGGTGCGGGAGAAGGGCTCCGTCACGACGTGGCGCGACCGCCGCACCGACCTGTATCCCGATTGGGAAGAGGCTTAAGATGGCATACCGCAGCGCATTCTATGTCTACGATCAGGAGAAGCCGGTACCGGTCGTCATCCGCAACTATACGGTGAGCGATATAGCGGAGCTGATCGCCATCCAGGCGG
This sequence comes from Paenibacillus chungangensis, assembly GCF_042675905.1. NCBI lineage: Bacteria > Bacillati > Bacillota > Bacilli > Caryophanales > Paenibacillaceae > Paenibacillus > Paenibacillus chungangensis. Next base: position 158,858 of record NZ_JBHTJZ010000004.1, read on the forward strand.
AGTGCTTCCCGCCTCCGTTCCCATCGGAGCTGTGGTGGAACGAGCAGCAGCTGAAGGGCCATATTGCGCTGTTCCCGGAAGGGGCGCTCTGCGTAGAGGTGGGCGGTGAGCTGGCGGGCTCGCTGACGGGGCTTCGCGTGGACTTCAATCCCGCCCACCCTGCCCACAAGTGGGAGGAGATCACAGATAACGGCTATATCCGGAATCATAATCCGCTGGGCAATACGCTCTATATTGTAGATATCAGCGTCCGGCCGAAGCATCGCAAGCTGGGGCTGGGCAAGCATATGATGCAAGCGATGTACGGTGTCGTTATTCAGCTGGGGCTGGATCGGCTGCTTGGAGGAGGAAGAATGCCGGGGTACCATAAGGCGGCAGCCGAGCTGACTCCCGAGCAGTACGTTAGCGAGGTGATTCGCGGCGAGCGGAGAGATCCCGTTCTATCCTTCCTGCTTCGATGCGGAAGAACGCCGGTATCGCTTGTCGCAGATTACTTGGACGATGAGGAATCGTTGCATTACGCCTTATTGATGGAATGGAGAAATCCGTTCAAGGGAATGGAGGAGAACGCAGTATGGACTATAGAAGAATAACGAGCATCGATGATCCTTTATTTGAGAAAATGCACAGGTTAATGGGGGAGATCTTCCCTCCCGAGGAAGTGCTGGAATACGAGCTGTGGCGGGAACCGCTGGAAGACCCCCGCATACGCGTATTCGTCGCCGTGCATGAGGGCGAAGTGGTGGGAGCGACGGAATATCGCTACTATCCCGACTGGAATATTGCGATGACGGATTTTACGATTATCGGCAGGCACGGCCTCGGTATCGGGCGCTTCCTGGCGCGGAAGCGGGAGAAGGATCTGCACGAGCTGGCGCAGGCGGGCGGCAAGGAGCTGTACGGCATGTTCGCGGAGATCTATGATCCCTACGAGCGCGACGATCACGACTTCGGCGGCGTCATGCCGATGCATCCGTACGTCCGCCGCGAAGTGCTGTCCCATCTCGGCTACAAGCGGCTGGATCTGGCCTACGTTCACCCATCGTGGAAGAACGACGGCGAGGCGGTGGAGGGATTGGACTTCTGCTTCATGCCGACGGACGAGACTGTACAGGATGTCCCGGCCTCTCTGGTAGCGGACTTCCTGACGACCTATTACACGGTACTGCCGAACAAGCCGCAGCAGTGGCTGGACATGATGGAAGGCATCAGGAGCAAGGATCGCATCGGCTTGCTGCCGCTATAAGCAATAGAGAAGCCCGGGAAGCTGTCATTCCCGGGCTTCTTGCTGCGTTATATAGCGTATATAAAGTTCGAGAAGAATGATTGAAAGCTAGAGTAGCGACTCGTTCGAGCCGGAAGGTAGCATACGAGCCGAAAAGGGAGCGTGTGAACCAAAAGCTAGCCTCCGAACCGGAATAGAGTAGGAATCCTACACTGGAGCGCAAAAAGGGGCATGCGAGCTGGAAGGATGGGTAGCTAAATGGATTCCATGTCCTTAATTTTACTCCTATGAGGAGGGGCGGACTGAATAAATGGATTTACTGTACTTACTCTCAGCGATATGAGCCCATCCAGTGCAGATTGGCTTTATTAACTGGATCATTTCCATTTGTTTTGGACGTTTCTCCTCTTTTCACGAGAATTAATGACATGAAATACATTTGGCGTTTAGCTTCTGGTTGTTGACACCAATTCGGTTTCGACGCTTAACGCTTGTTTAAGTTTTTGGCGGAATAGGGAGTGAGCGTGATCCGTAGCAAATGACATCATGCGGAAATGTTCGACCTAAACTGTCCTGATCAGAATTATAGGGGCATAAAGGGTCGGCACAATTCAAAAAAACTGGTGAACCTGCTAAAGAACGCCACAGAGGCTAATAGAAGGAATATGCTACATTCTAACTGCTAATGGGCGTCATTGCGCTTATTTGGTGCCGAATAAAGCGAATATTGCCAGAATCTATCGAATAGCATCAGTAGCACACGTTAGAATGCAGAATGGGACAGAAATGGTCAATGAGCTTCTATGGCGACCGTTAAAGTTGCGGATGTGAATGCAGTCGCCGCAACGGATATACGCAGGTGCAGCAGCGCTGGCCGGAGGACGCTACATACGCACGCTCCGCCTGTAAGCTCCGGGCGTCTTGCCCGTCTTCCGCTTGAACAAGGCGTGGAAGTGCTTGGCGTCCTGATAACCGACTGCCTGATGGATCTCCGTCACCGTTAATTCCGTCGTACGCAGCAGCTCGCAGCATTGCTGAATTCGGACATCTTGAAGGTAAGACTTGAAGCCCATATCCATGCGCTCACGGAATAATCGCTGGAGCTGGCGGACCCCGAGCTGCAAGCTTCGGGCGGCCTTCTCCGCCGTATGGTCGCGCTCGGGATGATTGCGAATCTCGAGAAGCATGCTGTCGAACGTCGTAGCCACGCCTTGCATAGCGGACGCGGAGGGCTGCTCCAGGGCGCGCTTGAATTGGATCAGCAGCATAAGCCAGTTGCATTGCACTGTGAGGCGGCCGAAGTCGAGGCTGCCCGTATATTCCCGATGCAGCGCTTCGAATAAGGAAGCGAATGCATGGTCGACAGCCCGTATCCCCCTCCAGCCGGACAACTGTCTGTAGAAGGTGAACAGGGAAGAGGTGTGGGCTTGCTCCGCCATACTCATCGCCTCCTCTTGGAAGATACAATTATAGACGATAAGCGATTCGCGAGAGCTTGCCCCCGCCGGACGGAACACATGGGAGACGCCTAGTGGGATCCAGAAGAGATCGCCCCTGCTGACGGGAACGGCTTGCCCGTTAATGTAATGCGTCCCCCTCCCTTCCGCGACATAAGTCATCTCATAGAAGTCGTGGGTATGCTCCAACTGCGTGAACGATTCTGTCACGCGATTGACATAGATCGGAAATTCATCTTCGAATATAAGCGCGTCTATTTTATCGATTACCCGCTTGCTCAACCTCTATTCCCTCCTTTCACCGCCTTCGTCTAGCCTTCATGCAACTATACTACTTTTTGCCGATTATGCCTATAATAATGTCGCGTTAGCCCTTATTACGAAGTCTTCTATCCCACTATACTGAAAGAAAATAAATGAAGAGGTGACTGGGATATGACAGACTCTACCCTGATAGTCAACGACATACGCTGCGAGTATCGCGATAACCCGATCGGAATCGATGAGCAGCGTCCGCGCTTCTCCTGGAAGCTAGCCGGGGATGGCCGGAATATCATGCAATCGGCTTATCACATTAAGGTCCATGAAGAGTGCAGTGGCGCACATGTGTGGGATAGCGGCAAGCGGATGAGCGACGCGTCTGTGCTTGTGGAATATGACGGCGAGGCATTGAAGCCCCAGACGGTCTATATAGTCGGGATCAAAATATGGGACAATGCAGGAAGAGAGTCCGAATGGACGGCATCGACCTTCGAGACGGGCTTGCTTCGTCCAGCTGAGCGTTGGACGGCGGAATGGATAAGCGGCGACGATGGAACAGATGAAGCCTCTTGCGACTACTTGCGAACGACCTTCCGGGTTCAATCGGCCGTGCGAAGAGCTCGTCTGTATGCCACCGCTTGCGGCATGTATGAGATGTATCTGAATGGGACGAGGGTTGGAGATAGCTATTTTACACCGGGATGGACGAATTACAAAAAGCGCATTCAGTACCAGACGTATGATGTGACGGCACTGCTGCGGCAAGGGGGCAATGGCCTCGGCGGCGTTGTCGGGGACGGCTGGTACAGAGGAGAGCTGGGATGGAAGGATCAGAAAGACTTCTACGGGGAGCAGAGAGCGTTAAGCGCGCTGCTCCATATATGGTATGAGGACGGTACGGAGGGTGTTGTAAGCACGGACGGAAGCTGGAGCAGAAGCAAAGGTCCGATTCGCACCTCTTCCATTTATCATGGAGAGGTGTACGATGCAAGGCTGGAGCTAGGGGATTGGAGCGATCCGGATTATGAAGCGGAGGGGTGGCTCCCCGTATGGCCGGTGGAAGCGCAGAATGATCGGCTAGTGGCACAGGTGAACGAGCCGGTTAGAAAGACGGGCGAGTTGTCTCCTGTGTCGCTAATCGAGACGCCGGAAGGTGATCAGGTGCTTGACTTCGGCCAAAATATGGTGGGCTGGGTAAGACTGCGCGTCTCGGGGGCGAAAGCGGGTAATGTCATTACGCTGCATCATGCGGAGGTACTGGATAGGGAAGGAAACTTCTATACGGACAATCTGCGCAGCGCCAAGCAGGAGAACCGCTATATATGCAAAGGGGGCGTGGAGGAGGTATTCGAGCCGCACTTTACCTTCCAGGGCTTCCGCTATGTACGTGTGACGGGCTATCCCGGCGACATCGAACTCAGTCAATTCACCGCAATCGTCCTGCATTCCGACATGGAGCAAGCAGGTATGTTCGAATGCTCTGATCCTATGCTGAATCAACTGCAGAGCAATATTATTTGGGGACAGAAGGGCAACTTCGTCGATGTGCCGACAGACTGTCCTCAGCGGGACGAACGCCTGGGCTGGACGGGAGACGCTCAGGTGTTCATACGAACAGCGGCATACAATATGAATGTGGCGCCGTTTTTTGCCAAGTGGCTGCAGGATTTGAGCTCGGAGCAGCTTCCGCATGGCGGCGTTCCGTTCGTCATTCCCAATGTGCTGGGAGTCGATCAGCATTCCTCCGCCGCTTGGGGCGACGCGGCAACGGTATGCCCTTGGACAATATACCAGATGTACGGAGACAAGCGGATGCTTGCACAGCAATACGGCAGCATGAAGGCTTGGGTGGGATATATCCGGGCGCAAGGGGATACGGAGGCGCTTTGGAATACGGGCTTCCACTTCGGTGACTGGCTTGGCTTGGATGCGAAGGAAGGCAGCTACATCGGCGCGACGCCGCAGGATTTGATTGCGACGGCCTTCTATGCTTATTCTACGGAGCTGCTGGTGAAGTCGGCGGAGGTACTCGGTTATGAGGAGGATGCGGCGGAATACCGGGCATTATATGAAACGATTGTGCAGGCTTTCCGCGATGAATTCGTCACGGTGAACGGCAGGCTGGCCGGACCGTTCCAGACGGCGTATGTGCTGGCTCTGCAATTCGGTCTTCTAGAGGAGGAGCATCGGCCTAGGGCGATAAGGGAGCTGGTGAAGCTTATAGAAGATAATAAAGGCTGCATGACGACCGGATTCGTCGGTACGCCTTATCTGTGTCTGGCTCTAAGCGACAACGGGCGAAGCGACTGGGCTTACAATCTAGTGCTGAACAAGCAATACCCGTCATGGCTGTATTCTATCGAGCAAGGAGCGACCACGATATGGGAGCATTGGGACGGGATTAAGCCGGACGGCACATTCTGGAGCAAGGATATGAACTCCTACAATCATTATGCTTACGGCTCTGTCGGGGAATGGCTGTTCCGCAAGGCGGCAGGCATTGATGGGGACCCCGAAGCGCCCGGCTTCAAGCGAATTGTTATCGCTCCTGAGTTAGACGCCAGATTAACGTATGTAAAGGCTTCCTATGCTTCCCCATACGGCGAGATTAGAAGCCAGTGGCGGCTGGAGGAGGATGGACAGCTGACGGTGAATGTCACGATTCCCATGAACACGACGGCTTCTATCTTGCTTCCCGGCGCCCAACCTGACAGCGTATTGCCGGAGTGGCAGGCACAGCAGGCCAGCGGGGGCATGCAGCTGGAGATCGGCTCCGGCAGCTACTCTTGGACGTATGCTTATCCCATTAAGGAGTCCACGGGTGAAGGGGAAGTGTTAGCGGCTCAATAGATCACTTATATTTATGATGGATAGAGCAAAGGGAGTCTCTTTTAAGAGGCTCTCTTTGCTCTTTTTAACCACCAAAAACTGCCTTTAAAAGCGGTCGCTCATTATTGGTAAGACGCAGCAGCGAGTACCCCCTGAAAATCATGTTGGGTGCGAAATATATAGACAGGCATAACTACTAACATGATATTGGAGTGATGATGAATTGAACAAGAAAACAGTAACGGTTCTATCTTCTGCCATTATAGTCAGCATGATGGCCACCAGCGCATTTGCCGCACCCGGAAAACCAAATAACGGTAAAGGCAATATGCCCGATAATTCCGGAACGGGTGTAGAGATTTCTGTTCAGGAAGATTCAAAAAAAACGGTGAAAGATTCTGTGTATGGTGGTCCCAATGGAAGCAATGGCCTGCTCCAAGCCTATGAGAATGTAAAGGACAAGCCTGCCGGTGAGCGCATCGCATTTTTGCTGAAAAGCAAATATAATATTGAAGTCAGCGAAGAGGAAGATTTGGACGAACTTGTCGACACTCTTGAAGAAGACGGTCAATTGGACGCTGCAGCAGAAGCTCAAGCAGAAATTATTCTTGATAATCTGAAGGATATAAAGCAATACAATAAGCTAAGCAAGCTTCAAGAGAAGATGGGCAAAAAAGGAATTAAAACGTATGTGAACGGAAAGCAACCAGAGTTCGACGTGCCGCCGATCATCGTTGAAGGGCGCACGCTTGTGCCGTTCAGGGCAATCGCCGAAGCGTTGAATGCGGAAGTGGAATGGGATGCCGAGACGAGAACGGTTACCGTCATGCGCGATGATATGGAAGTTAAACTAACACTGGGCAGTTACACGGTCCTGATAAATGGAGAGGAATATCAACTGGATGTTCCCGCTCAAATTAAAGACAAGCGTACGCTTGTGCCGATCCGATTCTTAAGTGAAGCGTTAAAGGCCGATGTGGAATGGGATGCCGAGACTACCAGCATTATTGTGATTGATGAGTCGCAACTGGAGCAAGAACAAGAATCGACAGATGCTAACGAGGATGCGGAATAAGCGGAATCTTGAATTTCGGAAGTGTATTCAGCTGCTTTGCTTATGAGAGCTGATGTGAATATGGCCAAGCTGCATGGGAGCCTCTTATAAGGGGCTCCTATTCCTGTTGTTGTCCGATGCGGAATCTCTTCTGCTATAATGTTGACAGGATGATAGAGACACGGGGAGATCGTGGGAATCGGAGGCATGAGAGATGAAGGATGTGAAGGAGCGACTGTCGAGAAAAGCGGCGAGTGAGGGTATCCGTCAGACAGAGGAGAACAGGGGTAGCGGGAAGGGACTTCAGAGATGAAAGAATATACACAACAGCAGCTATACAAGCGCTCGCTACTTATTGTCGTCATCTCGCAAGTATTCGGAGGAGCGGGACTTGCAGCGGGCATAACAGTCGGCGCTCTGCTGGCGCAAGAGATGCTGGGATCAGACAGTGTGACGGGGCTTCCGACGGCATTGTTCACGCTTGGATCTGCCGGGGCGGCATTGCTGGTTGGTCGGCTCTCACAGCGATTCGGTCGCCGAATCGGCCTGTCGACCGGCTTCCTGCTGGGCAGCCTCGGCGCTGTCGGGGTGATCGTAGCTGCGATATACAGCCAGATCGTTCTGTTGTTCGCCTCCTTGCTCGTCTACGGCGCCGGGACGGCAACCAATCTGCAAGCGCGCTATGCCGCTACTGATCTGGCGGATTCCGGGAAGCGGGCGACGGCGATCAGCATCTCAATGGTCTCGACGACATTGGGCGCGGTTGCCGGTCCCAATCTCGTCAATGTGATGGGAGAGCTCGCTGCCGGAATAGGCATTCCGAGACTGGCTGGGCCCTTCATTCTTGCGGCGGCGGCCTTCCTGCTGGCGGGATTGGTGCTTATGCTGTTTCTTCGTCCGGACCCGCTGCTTATGGCGCAGGAGCTGGCGAGGAAGCAGGCGGCTCGCGCGGATTCATCCGGTCAGGGCGCTGCGCCTGACTCGGGCGATTCTGCTGAGCCTATGCAGAGGAAGCTGGTCATCGTCGGCGCTGCCGTTATGCTGGTCACGCAGATCGTCATGGTCGGCATTATGACGATGACGCCCATTCATATGCGACATCATGGGCACGGGCTGGGCGATGTGGGTATGGTTATTGGCATACACGTAGCGGCGATGTATCTGCCTTCTCTTATTACGGGAGTCCTCGTAGACAAGCTGGGCAGAATGACCATGACGGTGGCATCCGGCATTACGCTTCTTGCAGCGGGCGTGGTTGCCGCTGTTGCACCTGCGCATTCCATGCTAGCCATTACGCTGGCGCTCGCTCTGCTCGGGCTGGGCTGGAACTTCGGACTGATCAGCGGCACGACGCTGATCGTCGATGCGACGACTCCGGCGAACCGTGCCAAGACGCAAGGAGCCGTCGATGTGCTGATTGCACTTGCCGGGGCAACCAGCGGGGCCATGTCAGGCATGATCGTGGCGGGCTCCAGTTATGCGGTATTATCCCTCGTAGGCGGCCTGCTCTCCCTCGTTCTAATTCCCGTCGTGGTATGGACGAGATCGCGGCCGCGCGGCAACACCACATCGAACGGCTAAGCCATATGCAGAACAGCGTTAAGAGGACCTCGTTCCCGCTATCGTGCGGGATGAGGTCCTTACTGCTGCTTGGTTCTCACTATCGCCGACTCCACCATCCCCTTCAAGCTTGCCTTAGAGTTATTCCGGGTCTATAAATTTTCCTCCCTGCAGCTGATCGATGAACTGTTGCAGCCAGGTGTAGTAGCTGACGCTATGCTGCAGCTTGTGCAGATCCTGCAGGCATTCTCTTCGCTCTTCTTCAGACGTGTCCTCTGCCAGTATGATGGCGGTAAGCTCCGGAATAACTTCATTAACGGCATGAAGCATGATGTCCGTCTCCCGCTGCAGCTTCATTGTGAAGAAGTTACGGAATGTAATAAAGAAGTCCGTCTCCGCGATATACTGATCCTTCCTGTCCTTCTTCTCTTCCAGCTTCGTCACCATCTTGGCATCCAGGAGCGAACGGATCGCATAGCTCATATTGCTCTTGCTCATATTCATATATTCCTTCATATCTTCAAGCGTCATCGCCTGGTTCTCGAAGAACATATGCCCATACAGCTTGCCGAATGAATAATTGGCCCCGTACAGATCCATTGTCTGTGCGATGGCATCGATCACCTGCTCTCGCAATTCACGGTGTTTGGACACCTCCCGTTGTTGAGCATAAGCAGCCTCAGACTTCTTCATTTCCTTCACTCCCTATCCATTTTCCATCATTTCTCATATGAGATTTACAAGAAGTTTAAATGAATTTGACGTTCGGATAACACTCGACGTTTACATTGAATGTACAATATTTTTTGTACGAAAGAGGGTTTTACCTAGCAATATACCGTTATTATAACAAAATTAAATAAATATTGAATTTAAGAAATGGAAAATGGAGATAGGGGGATTACGGCAGTGTCTAGCATTTCATTACAATCTCTGTCCAAACAGTACAATCAAGAGAAACGAACTTTGGACAATATCAGCTTGTCGATCAAGGACAAAGAATTTCTCGTGCTGCTCGGCCCCTCGGGCTGCGGCAAATCCACCTTGCTTAGAATGATCGCCGGTATCGAGGATATCTCGGAGGGGCAAGTATTCATTGGAGATACTTGCGTAAACGAGGTGGAGCCGAAGGATCGGGAAGTCGCGATGGTGTTCCAAAATTACGCGCTCTATCCACATATGACGGTGTTCGAGAATATGGCTTACGGCTTAAAGATTAAAAAGGTGAAGCGTGCGGAACGGGAAAAAAGGATTCAGGCTGCGGCGGAAATCTTGCAAATCGGGCATCTGCTGAAGCGGTCTCCCAGCCAGTTGTCGGGCGGTCAGAAGCAGCGGGTGGCAATCGGACGGGCAATCGTGAAGGAGCCGAAGGTGTTCCTGATGGACGAGCCGCTGTCCAATCTGGATGCGAAGCTGCGGAATGAGATGCGGATTGAAATCAAAAAGCTGCACGAGCGTCTTGATTCCACATTCATCTACGTCACACACGATCAAGTGGAAGCCGTTACGCTGGGGGACCGAATCGCGATTATGGCAGATGGGCGGTTCCGACAGATCGGCACACCATTAGAGATTATAGAATGTCCGGCCGATATGTACGTCGCGAGCTTCATCGGCTCGCCGCCAATCAATTATCTGGACGCCGCATTGGTGAACCACGGCGGTGAAGTCTATGCGGATATTGATGGCTGGCTGGTGGAATCCGATCTGCAGGCGGCTGTGGCGGAGTATCACCCATTCGTCATAGCGGGTATTCGTCCGGAGCATTGCTTCGTGACGGATGACGAGAGCGAAGGGCTGGAGATGGAAGTCGTATTCACGGAGATCATCGGCACGGAAGTATTGCTTCATATGACGTACAAGTCGCTGTCCTTCATCGTGAAGGAGAGCTTCAATGGAACGTATGCCAAAGGACAGCGGCTTCGCATCGGCGTACAGCCTAACAAAGTCCATCTATTCGACCGGCGTACAGAAAAAAATGTAAGGAGCTTCCCATGAACGTACTCATCTCCATAGACGGCGTAAGCCATCAGACATTCCAAGAGTATGCACACCTGTTCACAGCTATGAACTATTCCTGCTGCCGGAAGCTGACGACGACGTTCCCTTCGGTCACCTTCACCGCCCATGCGACGGCGATAACGGGGAGCAGCTCATACAAGCATCAGGTGTTCGACAATATAGTCGCGGACCGGGATACGAACAAGAAAATATCGCTTTACGGCGACGATGATGCCATCTGTAACCATTCCTTGCACGAGCAGACGCTGTTCTATTCGCTCGCCCGTCAAGGCAAGCGAAGCTGCTGCATACATTGGCCGCTGACATCGGGCAATCCCTATATTGATCATCTTGTAACGGAGTCAAGCAGCAAGAAGAGGAACCAGGGGATCGATCGTGGTTCCGTGTACGTGCTGGATGAGATGGCGGCTGAGGAAGTGATTCATGCCATTCAATCCGAATCGTTTGACTTCATCGCAGCCCGATTCATCGGCTATGACGCGATGTCCCACAAGCACGGCAAGCATTCGGAGCAAGCGCTGAGTTGCCTGGAGAGCTTGTTCGCCTACGTGGAGCGCATCGACAGCAGCTTGAGATTGTATCATGACAGCTTTAATCTGATCGTGTTCTCCGACCATGGCCAGAGCGACGTGCGCTCCTTCTTCTACCCTAACAAGGAATTGGCGGGGACGAATTGGCGGTCTCATATGGAGAACGATGAGCTACTCTTCGTCGGAGACGGCAGCGGCGCGATGCTCATGTACAGCTCGCTGGACAGGGAACGCAACGAAGAAATCATGGACTATTTCAGCCAATTGCCGGAGGTACAGAGCTTCTACAAGATGGATATTCATGCCTCATCCTCTTATTGTCCCGTTGCGATCATGAGCTTGCAGCATGAGGTATGCGGGGAAGATGTCGGGCCGGACGAGCGGGCGCAGTATGAGGAGCTGAAGAGTCTGCACGGCTATCATGCTGAAGCTGTGGATGAGATGAACGGCTTTATGGTATGCGCCGGTCACGGGTTGAAGCAGAATACCGTGATTCAGCAGGAATCCATCATGAATATTGCGTCGACAATTGCCGAGCTCTTCGGCATATCGCACGCATGCGAAGGCATTGCAATGAGGAGCCTCATGAGGGAGAAGGTACAGCATGATTAGATGGATAAACAGAAGGGTGAAGGATAACCTTTGGTCGATTGCACTGTTGTTGCCGGTGCTTATTCCGCTAGCTGTGTTTTGGATTTATCCCATGATCAGGACCTTTCATATCAGCTTTACGGACTGGAATTATATTTCGCCGGCTTACAACTATGTACAATGGGACAATTACAAGGATTTTTTCACGGATGACTTTTTTGCGAAAGTATTGCGCAATACATTTGTCTTCACCGTCTTCACTGTCTTCCCGCCTATTGCAATCGGCTTGTATGTCGCGGTGAAGCTGAACAAGATCAAGTCCTTGCGCACGTTCTTCGTCGCTTCTGTCTTCTCGGCATGGATGACGCCGACCGTAGTCGTATCGATGGTGTGGATCAGCATCTTCGATAAGGATACGGGCATTGTCAATCGGATCATGAGTCTGCTCGGTTCAGAGCCGGTAGCGTGGCTGGCCGGAGAGAATACGGCGATGGCTGTGGTCATTATTGTGACGGTGTGGAAGTACTTGGGGCTATCGATTCTTCTGCTTACCTCTTCCTTGGCCAAGCTGGACCCCGAGGTGGAGAAGGCGAACGATCTGGACGGCGGCAGAGGATTAAGGAAGCTGCTGCGCATTACTTTGCCGGCAATCGCACCGATTCTGGTTTTTCTGTTCATTCTGTTCACGCTGGATTCCTTGAAGGCTTACGACCAGATATATATTTTGACGCAAGGCGGTCCGGCAGGCGCAACGTCAACTATACTGTACTACTTCTATGTGCTGGCGTTCGAATGGTACGAGACGGGTCCGGCGGCGGCGCTCGCCATCCTCTTTCTTGGCTTGTGCCTGTTCATTAGCGCGCTTAATTATGTCGTATCCAGATTGCTGTTCAGAAAGTGAGGGGGCTTGTGCACTTGGCGAAATGGAAGACTTATCTCAATTACACAACGTTAACGCTGTTAAGCTTCGTCATGGTGTTTCCTTATCTATGGATGCTCATCATTTCTGTCAAACCGAAGAACGAGATGTACAGCGGCAGCATCCTGCCCTCTTCTCTTCACTTTGACAACTATATTCGGGTGTTTACGGAGACGAAGATGCTGCTGTATTTGTGGAACAGCGTGTATGTCAGCGTCATTATTATTGCATTTCAGATTTTATCGGCGATATTTGCAGCTTATGTATTTGCCGCGATGAAGCAGCGATGGGTGCAATTCATTTTCGTCATTATTTTGGCCACTTACATGCTGCCTTCGGCCGTCACGTACATTCCATCGTTTATCATCATCTCGAAGATGGATCTGCTGGATACGCATCTGGGCTACATCTTCAGTGAGAGCATCAGTATATTCGCCATCTTCTTCTTGCGCCAGACGTTCGTTGGCGTCCCGAAGGATGTCATTCAAGCGGCGAAGCTGGATGGGGCGGGGCATTTGAAGCTTATATTCACCGTATATATTCCCTATTCCAAAAATGCGATCGCTTCGCTCATTCTCATTGCTTTCATCTATAGCTACAACAATTACATGTGGCCGTCTCTGCTTATTAAGTCCGAGGACAACATGTTCGTCACGATCGGCCTGCGCAGGCTGTTCATGACCCAGGCGGGCTACGGCATGGACTTCCCGCTGGCGATGGCCGCCTGCGCAGTATCGCTGCTGCCGATGTTCATTCTGCTCGCCGTATCGAACAAACGAATTATACAATCCATGTCCAGTCTGTATGTGAATAAATAAGGTGGTGATGTACAGAGAGAGCATGTGAAATCGGGGTTAGAGCGTGATGGCTGTTCATGACATCAAGAACTCAGAGGAGGATTAACACAGTGAACAAGAGGAACAAGAAGATGAAAAACGCCTTATTGCTTGTGATGAGCTTCGTATTCATGATGACAGGGGTGCTCGGCTGCTCCAGCGATATGAATAAAGCGAACGATGCTGCTTCGGGTCAAAGCGGAAACGGCACTCCCGCACCGCAAGAGAAGGTGAAGCTGGAGATTTACTATGGCCTTGGCGGCAAGCTGGGCGAGACGATGGAGAAGCTGATTCAGGATTTCAACAGCAGCAGCGACAAGTATGAGGTTGTACCTGTCGTGCAGGGCGATTACGGTGAGACGCTGCAGGCTCTTCAAGCTTCGCTCGCGGCCAAGCAGCCGCCCGCCCTCGCCATTAACCGTTACCCCGAATTCATGAAGCTGGCGGCCAGTGATGTGCTGCTGCCGCTGGATGATTATATTAGCAAGCCGGAGTACAACAAGGACGACGTGCTGCTTCTAGACCAAGGTCTGTACGAAGGCGAGACGCTTGGTGTTCCCGCTTACGTCGCTTCCCAGATGATGTACTATCGTCAGGATGTCTTCGAGAAGTACGACATCGATTACGATGCGCTGGCAAGTTTTGAGGAGCTGGCCGAAGTCGCGAAGATGATCAAGGAGAAGGAAGGCATCTTCGGCTGGTCCGTCATGTGGTACGGCGAGCATATGATTGACTACGCTCGTTCCGCCGGGGGCGACATCGTCAGCGAGGACGGCAAGACGGTAACGATCGATTCCGAGGAATGGATCTATGCATGGGACAGCATCCGCAAGTGGATTCACGAGGACAAGATTATGGAGACCGTCTATGGCGGCAACGGCTGGGAATGGTGGTACAAGACGATTGACAACGTAATGAACGGGAAGTCAGCAGGCTATACAGGCTCATCGGGAGACGGCGGCGATCTGGACTTCACGCAGGTGGCGACAGGCATGCAGAAGGGCTTCATGGGCAGCAAGCCGAGACCGGTAGCGGTATCTGTCATGTTCAACTTGTTCAAGGATTCACCGAAGGAGCAGCAAGAAGGAGCCTGGGAATTCGTGAAGTTCTATACGGCAGCTGAGCAGACGGCTTATTGGGCGGTAGAGACAGGCTATATTCCGATTCGCGAGAGTGCAGTGAATACGGACATCTATCAAGCCAAGCTGAAGGAGAATCCTTATCTGTCGGTACCGCTGGAGCAGATTAAGACGAACGGCATTCCGCCTTACGTCGATCCAACCGGGGGCAAGATCTATGCGGAGATCGAGCTGGCGAAGGACAAGGTGCTCGTTCAGAACATGCCTGCCGAGCAAGCGTTGAAGGAAGCACAGCAGAAGGCGCAAGCAGAGCTTGATAAGGTGCTGAAGCCGTAAGCGGCGAGTAAGAGGGATACCGGATATATATCGCATTCATCCTATTTTAATTAGAGACAGGAGAGACAGAAGATGAGAGACAACATTGCATTGGCAGTATTTGATTTGGCGGGAACATTGGTACAGGACGATAACGGCGTAAGGGATTGCCTGCACCGCGCGGCGGTGGATTACGGGCTAGACGTGACGAAGGATGAGATCAGTACGCATATGGGCACGAACAAAATTCATCTGTATCAATTCCTCATTGCGCGGACGAAAGGGAACATCATCGACTTCAAAAACTTCGAGGTCGACATCGATCCGACGACGCATGACGAAGCCGTCAAGCTCTACGACAAATATACGGAATATATGATCGCTTACTACAAGGAGCATTGCAAGGAGATCGAAGGGGCTACCGAGACGCTGCAATGGTGCAAGGAGAACGGCATCAAAGTGGCGACGGGAACCGGCTTCCACCGCGACATTAACAATGTCATCATGGATACGCTCGGCTGGGTGAAGAACGGGCTGATCGATTACGCGGTCGATCTGGATATGGTGCCGGAGGGCAAGGGTCGCCCGGCGCCGTTCATGATCTTCAAAGCGATGGAGTACTTGAACGTGCAGAATGTACGGCAGGTCATCAAAGTGGGCGATACGCCTGCCGACATGCTGGAGGGCTACAACGCGGGATGCCGCGCAATTATTGGGGTCATGCAGGGATCAACTCCTATTCAAGTGTGGGGCAAGTATTACCATACGCATGTCATCAACACGGTGAAGGAGCTGCCGGAGCTGATTGCTTCCGGCAAAGTCGTATGAGAGAAGCGATAGAAAGCACGGCAAGCATCGGCATTGTGCTGCCGAAGCTGTTCCCGTTCCCGCAGGACAAGCCTGAGCGGATGCTGGAAGGATTGATGACGATACTGGAGGACCCCTTCTTCACGGCTGTGGAAGTATCGTACATTGCGGACCCGCGAACGCGCCTGCTGGCCAAGCAGTATATGCAGTATAGCGGTGTGGACATTCTGTTCAACGGCGGCGATGCATTCCGGGAGCTGGGGATTGACCTCAGCTCTCTGGATGCGGAGGTGCGAGTGGAATCCGTGGAACGGTGTAAAATGCTGGTCGACCATTGCTACGAGATGGATGCCCGCATTATGCATATCGTTACGGGGAAGTACGAAGGGGAAGACAAGAAGAGCCGGAATGTGGAGGCGTTCATGCTCTCCGCCATGGAGATCTGTCAGTACGCGAAGGAGCGAGCCTCATCTCATGGCTACGAGCTGTACATCTCGCTGGAGATCGGCGACCGCCATATGGACCGTCATTATCTGCTGGGGCCGACGCACGAGGCCGTCCATGTCGCCAGAACAATTCGCAGCCAGTACAATAACTTCGGCTTGCTGCTGGATCAGAGCCATCTGCCGCTCATGGAAGAAGATGCTGTGCAGTCGTTGTGGCTGGCAAAGGATGAGCTGACTCATATTCATATTGGAAATTGTTACATGAAGAACAGAGAAGCGGACTACTTCGGCGATAAGCACATTCCGTTCGGCGTGAAGGATTCCGAGGTCGGCGTAGATGAATTGACCGCATTTCTCGCTGCATTGAAGGAAATCGGCTTCTTCCAGCGGCCAAAGCCGACGCGGAGGCCGGTCGTGACGTTCGAGATGGGCCGGCTGGCCGACGAATCTCCGCGGCTGGTCATTGCCAATATGAAGCGCTTTTTCCTGGAAGCTTGGGCTAACGTCTAATTTAATGCAGAGGTAGTGGTTGAAGTGAACGTGTTAATTACGGGTTATTTCCCCGAGCAATCGAGGAAGCGCGTTATTGCCTGCTTCCCGGCCGACTGGCAGGTGCATATCGTGGAGCCTGAGCGAATCGGCTCATATATCGGGGAAGCGAGCGTGCTCATTCCCGAGCATATTGAAGTGAACGATGAGCTGCTGAATCAAGCGGTGGAGCTGAAGTTCGTTCAGACGGGAGCGGGCTTCGACAACGTGGACATTGATGCCTGCACCAGGCGGGGCATATGGGTGAGCAACGCCGCCGGCGTGAATGCGAATGCGGTGTCCGAGCATATCCTGGCGCTCGTCCTGGCGCATTACAAAAATATCGTATATCTGGACCGGTTCATGAAGAACGGCGGGGATGAGACACAGCTTGTCTATACCGGCGGCGAACTGAGCGGCAAGACGATCGGCACTATTGGCTTCGGAGCAATCGGTTCCCGTGTGGCCGAGCTGGCTCGCGCGTTCAGAATGAACGTGCTCGCCTATGATATTAACCGCAATCTGGCGAGCGTGGACGGCGTGCAGTTCGTGGAGCTGGACACCTTGGTTCGGAGCTCGGATATTATTACGACGAATATCTTCCTGAACGAATCGACGCGCGGCTTGGTCAATCGCGAGTTCCTGAAGAAGATGAAGAAGGATGCATTGCTCGTCAATACGGCAAGAGGGCCGATTGTCAATGAGGCGGATCTGATTGAAGCTCTGAAGAACGGGGAGATCGGCGGGGCGTGCCTGGATGTGTTCGAAGCGGAGCCTCTGCCGATGGGAAGCGAGCTTCGTTCGTTGAACAATGCCATTTTGACGCCACACACGGCGGGCATGCCGGACGGAACCAAGTTCCATGAGGTCAGGTACCGTTTCTTCCTGGATAATATGATGAGAGTGATGCGCGGCGAGACGCCGATGAACCATCTTAACGATATTCGGCTATAACATGATGAACCCCAGAGCGAATACAGGCGTGTGCCTTCATCGCTCTGGGGTTCATTGTGCCGTATAGCCGCCATCCAGTACGACTGCCTGGCCTGTCACGCCTCTGGCGCATTCGCCGGTCAGGAATAAGGCATAATCGGCGACCTCCTTCACTGCAAGCAAGCGCTGTTGCGGCACAAGCGGGTAGATGACCTCCTCCAGCACACGTTCGAACGGTACATGACGGGTATCCGCCAGATCTTGCAGCTGTCCGCGTACTAATGCGGTGTCTACATAGCCGGGGCATAACGCATTTACGGTTACACCGTGGGGCGCGGCTTCCAGGGCGGCGACCTTAGTGAGGCCGATAACCCCATGCTTGGCGCTGTTATAGGCTGACTTGCCGGCGAATCCTACAAGGCCGTTAATGGAGGACATATTCAGGATTCGGCCATAGCCTTGTCGCTTCATAAGAGGAAGGGCATGCTTGATGGCGATGAACGGAGCGGTGAGCATGAGCTTGATCATGAGTTCGAACTTGTCCGTTGGAAAATGTTCAATTGGGGCAATATGCTGAATGCCCGCATTATTGACAAGAACATCCAAGCGTCCGTAATGCAAGGACGCTTGGTTGATTAAGCGGATAATATCTTCCTCGACGGTCATATCTGCCGGGATGGCAACCACTTGGCAGCCTGTCTCTGCAAGCTGCTCTTCAGCGGCTGCAAGAGCGGCGCCTTCAAGGTCGGCCAGCACGACGGAACCGCCTTCTTGGGCGAAGCGCTTGGCCAGATGGAATCCGATGCCTTGGGCGGCGCCCGTCACGATAATGACGCGATTACTGAACATACGTTTTCCCCCTATCATGTAAAGCTGTTGGCTAGTCTAGTAAGCATTCATCACGACTTGCTCCGGCAATAGAAGCGGAGGCTCTGTCGTCGCTTGTATCTGATTAATGGTATAGCCTTCCGCAACCTCGACAAGCAGCAAGCCGTCAGTCGTCACATCGATGACCGCCCGATCGGTAATGATGCGGTGCACCACTTGTTTGCCGGTTAACGGCAGACGGCAAGCGTGGAGGATTTTCCGCTCATTCGCTTTATTGACATGATCCATAATGACGACCACTCTTTTCGCCCCGTGTACGAGATCCATCGCTCCCCCCATCCCTTTCACCATCTTCCCGGGAATGGTCCAGTTGGCCAGATCGCCGGAGCGGGATACTTCCATGCCGCCTAGAATAGCCAGATCGATATGTCCCCCGCGGATCATGGCGAATGAATCGGAGCTGCTGAAGTAAGATGCGCCTTCGACGGCGGTGACGGTTTCTTTGCCTGCATTGATGAGATCAGGCTCGACTTGATCCGGAGAGGGATACGGTCCGATGCCCAGCAAGCCGTTCTCCGAATGCAGGATCACTTGTTTGTCCGGCGAGATGAAGTTGGCGACTAATGTAGGCATCCCGATACCGAGGTTCACATAAGATCCGCTCCTGATTTCCTTCTCTGCCCGTTTCGCAATGCGCTCTCGCACCGATAATCGTTCACTCATGCCGATTCTCCTCTCATTCGTTAACGAGTTGTTAACCGCTCAATACGCTTTTGTTGCACAGCCCTGATGAGCTTCTGCACATAGATGCCCGGTGTGTGGACACGATCCGGGTCCAGCTCTCCCGTTTCCACCAATTGCTCCGTTTCTACAATGGTGGTTTTTCCTGCCGCCGCCATAATGGGATTGAAGTTTCGCGCAGTTTTGTGATAGACAAGATTGCCCATTCGGTCGCTTTGGTAGGCGCGTATGAGGCTGAAATCTGCTGTCAGGGCATGCTCAAGCACATATTCGGTATCATTGAAGACACGGGTTTCCCGGTCCTCTGCCAGTAGGGTGCCTACTCCCGCCGGTGTGTAGAAGGCTGGAATGCCTGCTCCGCCCGCCCTGATTCTCTCGGCCAGCGTACCTTGCGGTACAAGCTCTGCTATAATTTCACCGCTTAGCACCTGACGCTCGAACTCTTTATTCTCTCCCACATAGGAGGCGATTATTTTCGTGATCTGCCGATTCCTGAGCAGCAGACCGAGTCCCCAGTCGTCCACCCCGCAGTTATTCGATATGACCGTTAAATTTCGGATGCCGCTATCGGCCAATGCGATAAGCAGCTGCTCCGGAATGCCTACGAGGCCGAATCCGCCGACCATAATCGTCGCTCCGTCATGAATACCCTTGATGGCGTCCGAGCATGATGTTGCTATTTCCTTCAATAGGATCGACTCCCTTCTATGAAAATGCGTTCTCCACTATCGTTGCAATGCCTTGGCCGCCGCCGACGCACAACGATGCCAATCCGTAGCGAGAGCATCTGCGTCTCATCTCATGCAAGAGAGTGACTAACACCCGCGCTCCGCTTGCGCCGATCGGATGACCGAGTGCAATAGCGCCGCCATTGACATTGAAGATGCCGGGATCGATATCGAATCGCTTGGTGAAGACCAGCGCTTGCGCCGCGAATGCTTCATTGACCTCAATAAGATCGAGGTCATTCATGTGGAGACCCGCTCTGGCAAGCGCACGTTCAGTTGCCGGGATGGGCCCTAATCCCATGAGAGCGGGTTCGACTCCGGCAGTAGCGCTTGAACGAATGATCGCGAGCGGTCGCAGTCCGAGGGAGGCTGCTTTGGCCTCACTCATCAGAACGAGTGCCGCAGCGCCATCGTTAATTCCGGAAGAGTTGCCGGCAGTGACGTTGCCGTCCGGCTTGAATGCCGGGTGCAGCTTCGACAGAGCCTCCAAGGTGGTGTCTGGACGAGGATGCTCATCTGTATAGACGGAGAGTGGTGCGCCCTTCCTTTGCGGAATGTTGACGGGAACGATTTCATCTGTGAATTTGCCCGCTTCCCTTGCTGCCTTCACTTTACGCTGGCTGTCATAAGCGAAGCGATCAAGCTCCTCACGCGATAATCCATAACGCTCACATAGCTCGTCAGCTGTATTGCCCATGGGATAATCGTGCAAGGCGCATCGCAGCCCGTCATGCATCATGCTGTCTTGAATCGTCTGATTGCCTATGCGATAGCCGGAGCGAGCCCCGGGCATCAAGTATGGAGAGCGAGTCATATTCTCCATGCCGCCGGCGACGATAATGTCGCTATCCCCGCAGCGAATAGCATTGGCCGCCATACTGACGGCCATCAGTCCTGAGCCGCACACCTGATTAATGGTCACGGCGCGACTCTCGATGGGCAGCTCTGCGGCGAGTGCCGCCTGTCTGGCAGGATTCTGGCCAAGTCCGGCCTGTAGCACGTTGCCCATGATCGCTTCATCCACATCGGTTGAAGCGATTCCCGATTGTCGGATTGCTGCGGCAATGGCAGTCGTACCCAAGTGAATCGCGGATACATCCTTGTACATGCCGTTAAAGCTGCCGATAGCGGTTCGCACCGCACTCGTAATGACGACATTATGTGTTGTCAGCTTGATCATCTCCTCCGGACTGTCTCGCGGAGAGCAAGCGCCGCAGACTGTCGCCCATTTCTTCTACTGCTTGAGTAGAGCTGCTGTATTCGTAGTAGCCGCTACCGCTTTTGACACCCAGCTCGTTGTTAGCCAATTTCTCCATGATTGTTCCAGGTGTATCGCTGCTATTGCTCAATTCGGGGAATAGCCGGCCAGTCAATATGGCCCATATATCCAATCCGCCGAGGTCAGTAATTTCGAATGGCCCTTTACTGGCCCAACGAAGACCGGGTCCTTCTTTCACAACGGTATCAATCCCCTTGGCGTCAGCTATACCGCTTTCCAGCAAGAAGCAGGCTTCTCTTAGCAGAGCGGCTTGCAGACGGTTGGCAATAAATCCGGGAATATCCTTGTTCAGCACGACGGGGGTTTTGCCGCATTGCCGAAGCAGCGAGACGAGCTCTTCCAAGAGATGTGGAGGCGTATCGGGCATGCCGACAATTTCTACTAGCGGTATGAGATGCGCCGGATTGAAGAAATGGGCAATCATGAACCGATCTCGATAGGGCAGATCCTGTGCCAATGTCTGGAGTGAGAAGCTGGATGTATTGGAAGCGACAATGGCATCCCGCTTCATCATGGCGGATAGCCTCAGAAAGACTTCCCGTTTGACCGTCAATTGCTCGGGGACGCATTCTATAATGAGATCCGCATCTGCAACCGCTTTCAATAAATCGTCAGTCAGACAAATGCCGAGGCCCTCTCCGCTCAGTTGCGCTTCTACAGCATCGAGTCGCTTGCCGATTGGCTCATACAGGGAAACCTCGTACCGATAGTTCGCGAACAGGCGGGCGATCGTAAGACCCATCGTGCCGGCTCCTAATACGGCAATGTGCTTCAATCATTCCACCCTCCTTGGGTCGTTGTTTTCTTTCATTTTACATGAATCCATAATATAGTGATAATACATATATAGAATGGTATTTATTCCAATCATCTATAAGAGGTGCTGCGGATGGATTTCAGACAGTTGAGCTATTTTTTGGAAGTTGCCGAACGTGAGAGCTTCTCCAAGGCGAGTCAAGCTATTCATCTTTCTCAACCCACGCTCAGCAAAATGGTGAAGGGGCTGGAGGAAGAGCTAGGCGTGGTGCTGTTTAATCGTTCAACGCGAAGCGTGACGTTGACGGAGGCCGGGAAAGTGGTGCAGCATCATGCACAAGCTGTCATGAACGCTGCCCATAACCTGCAAACGGCGGTTGCCGACCTCACACAGCTTAAAGCGGGGAAATTCACATTGGGACTCCCGCCGGTCATAGGAGCCAGCTTCTTCCCCAAAGTCATTACGGAGTTTCGTAACAGGCATCCCATGATTACGATTCAGCTTGTCGAAGAGGGAGGGAAGCGGATTGAGCAGCTTTTGCAGGAGGGGAGAATTGATCTGGGGGTAGTTGTATTACCCGTGGACGATGCCTTATTCGAGATCGTTCCGATTGTGAAGCGGCAATTGAAGCTGGTTGTGCCAATCCAGCATCATCTAGCTCTTGGACAAGAAGTGAAGCTTGGCGATCTGCGTGACGAGTCGTTCATTCTGTTCCGTCATGAATTCAATCTGCACGACCGCGTGAAGGAGGCTTGTATACAGGAGGGCTTCGAGCCTCAAGTCGCTTACGAGAGCAGCCAGTGGGATTTCATCTATGAATTAATCTGTGCCAATCAAGGCATTTCCTTGCTTCCGGAGACGATCTGCGCGAAGTTCGATACACAGAAAGTTCGTGTCTTGAACGGTGTAGAGCCAAGCATTCAGTGGAATCTGGGCATTGTTTGGAAGAAGGATGGCTACTTGTCCCACGCGGCCAGAGGCTGGGTAGAGTATGTGAAAGAGGTTTTCTCTTAAAAAAAGGAAAGGTTTGGTTACAGTGAACAGAGTGAGTATACGTACAAGCTGAATAAAGGGAACAAATAAGGAACAAATAGGGAACAAATAGGGAACAGCGCTGCAGGGGATAAGTTATCCTTGCAGCGCTGTTCTCGTCATGGCTTAAATCATGCAGAACGTATGCGTCACTGCTGACTCCGTTGCTTTCAGGCACATACGGGCGCTAAGCAAGCCTTCCTCCAACGGCGTCCTCGAGACTTCCTTGCCTTGCATAATGCCGACGAAGTTCCTGGCGAGTGCGCCGTCGCCGCCGCCGTGGCCCGCCGAGTCGTCTATCGTCAGCTTGTGTGTTTCCACTCTTGGCGTGTGATGCATATATACGTTGATTTCATTGTCCTGCCAGTTAAACTCCAGCGTTCCCTTGTATCCGAGCAGGCGTGCGCCGCGTCTTGCCGCTTTCCTTCTTGCGAAGAAGTTCTGCGTGTAGACGGCATGCATGCCGCTCTCGTATTGAATGAGCGCGCTGCCGGAATCTTCATTGCCCGTATCCTCGCCGAAGCAACAGTAAGGTCCCAGATCCTCCCGACCGATTGTGCTTTCCGGACAGGTGTCTTTCTCGTCGCATGCTTTGCAGAGAAGCCCCGCAGGCTTATCGCCTTTGAAAATCTGCTTCGATCGCATTGCACTGATCATGACGGGCCGCATACCGAGCAGATAGTTGATGTAGTCGAAATCATGGGTAGCTTTCTGCAGAAACAATCCGTTCGTAATCCGTTCATCCCGGTACCAGTTATGAAAGTAGACGCCGCCGTAAGGAACATTGTTCACGGCCTGCCCATGCTCGATCGTGCCTAGCTTCCCGGAATCTATTATTTCCTTCGCGGTCTGTACCAGCAGCGTGTTGCGCAGAGGGAAGGATACGACGACTTGACTGTCGGACTTCTGATAGGCTCTCTCCAATTGCTCGAGCTGTTCGTAGCTGATGGCGACAGGCTTCTCCAGGAACAACGGAATGCCGGTGGGCAGCAGCTGGACAGCCATCTCGGTATGCAGATTGCAGCGGGTGCCGACGAGAACGCCATCGAGCTTTATAGCGCCTAGCATGTCCGGAATAGCGGGATAGAAGGCGGCACGCTTGACTTCATCGGGGTACTGCAACCTAATCTCATCTTCTCTGGGGTCTACAATAGCGGCTACATAGCATTCCGGATTCGCTTTTATGATCTCTTTCACCATATGGCGAATGCGATGTCCATACCCAATGACGGCCAATTTCATGCGGGAAACCTCCATTAGTTTTCATGTTAGGGCTAGTATAGAGAATTCATGCGAAGGTGTCTTTATCAAAAAGTACAATTATTTTAGCATTATGCCTCGGAAGCCGCCTTAAACAAGGGGATAATCCTCCAATTCAGAGTTCTGGCGGCTATTGACTATACCTTCGGCGCGGCAACCAGTATAATGGACGAATGTGGTAATTTGAAAATGTAGCAAAGGGTGATGGTATGATGATTCCTGGTATGCTGTCTGTTACTTTTCGAAAGCTTGCACCTCAAGAGATTGTCACGTTAACGAAACAGGCTGGATTGCAAGCAATCGCTTGGGGAAGCGATGTGCATGTGCCGGCAGGAAATCTCGAATTGGCTGCAGAGGTGGGCAAGCTGACGACCGATGCGGGCTTACAGGTGGCGGCATATGCCAGCTACTATAGGTTGGGCAGCGGGGAAGGCGAGGATTTCGATCAGCTGGCAGAGACGGCTGAGTCGCTAGGCACGAAGGTGATTCGGGTATGGGCGGGAAGCTGTGGCTCGGCGGAAGCGGATGAGACGACTTGGGATCGCGTGTCCGAGGATGCGAGAAGAGTAGCGGCGATTGCGGCATCAAGGAGCATGACGGTCACGCTGGAATATCACCAGAATACGTTGACCGATACGCTGGAGAGCACATTAAAGCTGTTGCAGCTTGTGCCGGAACCGTCGTTCACTTGCGATTGGCAGCGTTTGCACGAAGGAGAGTCGGAGTTATTCAGGCAAGAGATTGAAGCGCTGCGCGGCCGTCTTTTTAACTTGCATGTGTCCTATTATCAGGATCGTGTGCAGCAGCCGTTGGCCGCCGGTGATCAGGCATGGCTGTCGCACTTTAAGCAAGTGAATACATTCGGAGGCTCGCGTTATGCGTTAATCGAATTTGTAGCGGACGGAGAGCCGAAGCAGTTTCTAGAGGATGCAGCGACGCTGTTGGCATTGATCGGCGAGGCAGAGGCCGTTTCCGCCCGTTCGTAAGCCGTGAATGGTCGGCGGTAATGAACGGAACCGAGCACACCTAAGGAACCGGCGTTCCGCTATCCCGTGGATTCCAGAATGCTGCCAAATCTTTGAGCGGGCTGCCGTTATGGTCGGCAGCCTGTCGTCATGAAGCTATCGGTTCTGATAGCTTAAAGCTTTCTTTGTTGAAGGCCCTGATGTATATAGCTATTCCAGTCTCTACTTCATCTGTGCTGATCTATAAGAATGGGGTTACCATCAGGATCTTCAATTGTAAAACTGGCAGGTCCTTCGCTTGTTTCATCTGCTTCAGACAGTATTTTAATTCCTTTTGCTTTAAGCTGTTTTTGAATATCTCGAATGTCCGTATACGAATCAAGATTTTTACCATTTTCATCCCAACCTGGATTAAAGGTCAGAATATTCTTTTCAAACATTCCTTGGAATAGACCAATGATACAACTTTCATTCTTCATAATGAGCCATTTTTGAGTAATATCGCCACCTAGGACATGAAAACCTAGATTTTCGTAAAATAATTTTGATTTGTAAATGTCTTTTACACTTAAACTTACAGAGAATGCGCCCAGTTTCATATTTCCTCCATAAAAAAATTGGTTATTGCATAAAGTATACAACATTACCTTGTTGAACACATGTTTCGCTCAGTATTGTAACCATGGAAGCAACTATTATTCAAACAGATACCCTCAAAAGTTATTGCACTATCGCCTCCCGTTAGCGTAACGGTTGTTGATGGATGAGAGCAACCAAAGCCGCCGCGGTTTCTTTTAAGCGGCCTTTGGCATTTGTTGCATCAATAGGTTCTAACCAACCAAAACCGTCAGATTCGTAGCGAGGGAAGACGTGCATATGATAGTGGGTTAAATCATTGAACTTTCCGTTGTTTTGAAGGATGGTAATGCCTTGCGGTTGAAAATGAGATTTTAGTAGCTTAGCGAGGAACCTAGATGTACGCATAATATCAATTGCCGTAGCTTCATCTAAGTCATCGACATCGTGAAAGTGCTTCTTAGGCAGGATCAGCATGTGCCCTTCATTTAATGGAGCGATATCTAGAATGCAAGTGACCCGATCATTTTCAAAAATAATATTAGTTTCAATCTCTTTATTGGCTAGCTGGCAACCTAGACAAGTACGTTCGGGCACATTTCTTCCCCCCTCAGTAAGAAGACGGCTAAAGTAGCGAATGTCCGGACCGCCGTTTCTCGTTTATAAGACCTTTAACTCGCCGTTCCAGAAGTAATAGATATCCTCTCTTTTGAAGCCGTACGCTCCGTTCACATGCTTTATGTGCGGCTCAAATGTAAATAACTCCGCTTCTCCAATCTTCCTCGTATTTCCTCGTTCAAAATAACTTCTTTCTTCTTTATGAAATTCAATGGTATGTCCGAGGTTTCCTGCGAAATCGAGGTTCACGTAACCGAGTTGTTGGATCGCCTTGTTCAAATAAAGATAGACTTCCTCAAAGGTCTTTTCTGGCTCAATATACGCTTTAAACATACGGTGTAGCTGCTTCTCAGTATGTATCCCATGCCCAAACTCATCTGCAATAAAGTTTGGTTGGCATAGAAGCTGCTTTTCATCGACCACACTCCCATCGATCACAATAAAGGTACGGGCATAGTCTCCCCAGAATGCGTTGATCTCCGGACTCAGATCGACCGTCACAATGTCGTTCTTGCCTACTTTTTGCTCCGACGGCCGGTAAACCCTCCCTGATTCAGAAATGTTTGTTCTCGTTCCCACTTGAACGAAAGCCCCGATATTGTAGTACCAAAAACGCTCTACCCCGTTTTCACTTAAAATATCCTCCGCTTTAATTACGATCTCACGTTCAGTTATCCCCTCTTTAATGAAAGCTCCTAGTTCTTCCATTGAACATTTTGCAATCGATTGAACATATAGATAGTCTGATAAGTGCTTCACAAGTTATCTCCACCTGGGTTAAACTTTGTAACTTTCACATATCTCATGCGTTAGCTACTTAATTATTCGGGTTCAACGAATGTAATCCTTCAACTCAGCTCATTAATGTACACTCCCCCGATAGCTTAACGATTCTGCAGGTCATGCCGGCAGCATCGTCATCGGGTATTTATTGAGCTCTCGTCTTTCGTTAGTTCAACATACGCTAAAAATGAACTGGTTATCGTTATATTGGGGTAATATATTCAATTGTTGGTCCAAAAAACATTCCCGCTATTATGCGCCTAATCCAGTAGCAACCTCAATATTTATCGTTGCTTGCCCTCATTCCCATAGCACTCATTACAGCTTCAATTTTTTCTGCAGTGGCTCCATAATACTCGTTTCGCTCATCTCGAGAAACCTGTGCTTCCGATACTTCCAGTTTCCTAGCTAACTCCGATTGAGTCATATTTATATTAGTAACGTTCTAGTCCAGCCATGGAAGCTCAAATCGTCTACCGTCGCTCAGCACAACGAAGCCGTCCTTGTCAAAGGAAATTGTCCTGCCATCCGGGTCAGGTTTGATATCCACCGTCTGCCAATCTCCAGTGCTCCATTGCTCCATATCAACCGGTGCCATCCAAAGTTGCGACGATTGGGTTGGTAAATGATGAGACAAGATGCTCATAGCTCCCAGAGAATGGGACACCTGGATATCGAGAAATTGGACCTCGTAAATATTTTGTTCAAATAGAAGGTGAAACGCGCCATCTGGTGTTAATGCGCCAATACGAATATCGGCACCTAATGATTCGAGTTCCTCGTCCTTGTTGGGCGGGTGCAGTAATACAATTCTCGTTTGCCATTTCTCCAAGTACTGGTATAGCCACCCTGATTCCAATATTTCACCTGACTGACCGTCAAAGATGGTAAGATCGGTTAACCCTGATGACGGGAATTCATTCCATTGCACATAAATGTTGTTGTCTAGCCAACCAAATTTGTGGCATAAAATGGATTCGTCAGGGTTTAAAACGTTCATCTCCTGTCCAGACTCCACATCTAAAAGCGATATCTCACATGGAACTTGGCTTAAAGCACCTTTACTCTCCTTACGATTATAGAGTAGATGGCTGCCGTCCGCCGATATGGATGCTTGGAACTTATTCATGTTAGGGTCGCCTAATGTCTTGATAATGCCTTCGCGTTCCCGAGTGAATAATTTGTTCTGCCACTCGTAAACCATACCCACACTGGATTCGCCGATAATAGTACTCTCAGCCAAATTCAATTCGACTGGTTGCGAAGGTGTTGGCTTAGCGGTATCCGTGAACGTTGCTGGTGTTGTAGGCGTTACGGGAGACGGTAGAGCTGTCTTTACGGACTCGTCTCCGCTGTTCACACAGCCAGGTAGTATACTTGCAATAAGCATAATGACTACAAATTCCTTAACCTTGCTGAATGCCACCCCATCATCCCCAGTCCGCTCATGCCGCAAATATCGGCACAATTTTATAAAGTTCAATAAAGGTGTAAGTATTTATCTCACGCAAATAAAATCATGGATACAGGCTGCTATCATTTTCTGCAGCAAGTCAAAAGTTGCATGGTCTTTTCAATATGGTTTTCCAATAGATCTATCCCCCATAGTTCAGTTGCATTGCGTTCCCCCTGGTATGGTAGTGCAAGGATTGACCGCTTCCACAGCTTATCTCTAGAATTTTTTTGCTGGATATCATCAAAAAGCTGGCACTTTTCTTCTGAGAAAAATGTTCCATAAAACGGAAGTGTGGTCGCTCCTAACACATCATTTCCTATGCATCACTCGAGTGTATGCGGCCAACACTGGGAGACGAAAATGCGGTTATGAGTAGATTTAGTGCAGGATTCCTACACTGGAGCACCGAAAAGGGGCGTGCGAGCAGTAATAGTGTAGGAATCCTGCATTGGAGCATCGAAAAGGGCGTGTGTACAGGGAGAGAGTAGGACGCCGACGCTGTCAGGCGTTTCTCTTAAATCGCAGGCATCACATTGCCGCCGTTGACCGGTATGTAAGCGCCGGTAATATAGCTTGCCAGATCGGAAGCGAGGAAGGCGACGGCATTCGCAATTTCCTGATCCGTACCCCTGCGCTTCAGAGGGACATGCTGCGAATAGCCGGGTTGGTCTTCCGAGTTGATCGCCCGGTCAGCATCGCTAATCGTCCAGCCCGGCGCTACCTGATTGACAGTAATCTGATACTCTCCTACTTCCTTCGCCAGCACGCGGTATACCCCGTCCATTCCACGCTTTCCGGCTGTATAGGCGGATTGAGTGGGGAAATTTTGCATCGCGCATTCCGTATTGATGCCGATGAACCGGCCGTTCTTACGCGTAATCATGCCGGGGATGAACGCTTTCGCCAGGTAGACGCTCTGCATGACGCAAGACTCGAACTGGCTCTTGTAATCGTCGGGAGATTGCTCCAGCACGGATGTCCACTGATATTGAATGACCGCATTGGCCACGACGATATCCACATGGCCCAATTCTTGCTCTATCTTCTCCTTCATGCTCTGTATATGGGTTTGATCGGTGATGTCCGCTTGCACGATAAGTGCTCGTCCGCCCATGCCCGCAATTTCCCCGGCCAACTCCTTCGCCTTTGCTTCGTTACGGTTGTAATGCAATACAATATTCGCACCGCAGCTTGCCAGCGTACGTGCCATGACTCTTCCCAGATTGCCTGTTGCCCCGGTAATAAGGACCGTTTTGTCGCTCAGATCGATTTGCATGGTGGCGT
Source organism: Paenibacillus chungangensis (assembly GCF_042675905.1). NCBI lineage: Bacteria > Bacillati > Bacillota > Bacilli > Caryophanales > Paenibacillaceae > Paenibacillus > Paenibacillus chungangensis. The sequence goes on from NZ_JBHTJZ010000004.1 coordinate 188,557, forward strand.
CACCTCAGTTTTTGGATTTATTTTCAAACTCATTGTAGTGAGTTAACATTCAATAAGTCAATAACTTTATTTTTGTTAGTTAAATAAACGCAGTAACGGTGCGGGATTCCGGAATTATGTGAAATTGTTAATCTTCGCCTGACTTGGACCTGTGATATAATTTTGCGGAAATGATGAGCGTGCAATTGCAATAGACACAAATGGATGAACTCAGCGGAGGCCTTGAGCTTGCATAGCGATCTCATGTCCGTCTGCGCAATGTTCATAACAGCTTGGGAGGTACGATCATTTGAATCATTGGACAAGGAAGAAATTATTCATAGGAACGCACAGTATAGCCATGACACTTGTATTATTCTTATTATGCATGGCGCCAGCTGCCTCTGTCGCGGCGGCGGAGCAAGTGAAGGTGGCGGAGAATATCTCTATTAGCATGAACGGAGAGGTAGTGGAGCTTAACGATCCGCTATTGCTCAAGGAGAAACGGCTGTTCGTGCCGGTAGCAAGTGTAGCCAAGCTGTTCGGCGGAAAGGCGGAATGGAACGGAGATAATCAGGAAGTGACCGTTAAGACGACGCTGGGAGATAGCATTGTATTTGGCGTAGACATTCCGATCGTATACTTTAACGAGGGCCGATATGTGTTGGAGGATCTCCCGTTCCTGGAAGCGGGCCGCATGTACTTGCCGCTGCGCCAGGCAGCGGAATTGATGCATGCGACCGTGAAGTGGGATGAGGAAGCGCGGGTAGCAGAGCTGGTAGCGGTGCCGCTCGCCGTCATATCCGAAGAGTATGGCTTTGCTGACGCGGTGAAGGAGCATGGCTTCAGCGAGCAGGAGTTGCTGCAGCGCAACGGGCTGGAGAGCGAGGACAGCATAGAGGCAGGAGCGAAGCTGCGTGTCGTCGTGCCTTCTGTACTGGACAATGAAGCGAAGCCATTCACAGAAGAAGAATTCATGTTGTTAGCGAAGCTGACCCAAGTGGAATCCGGCTACGAATCGTACGAAGGGCAGCTGGGCGTGGCCAACGTCGTCTTGAACCGAGTGAAGGATTCCCGGTTCCCGGGAACGATTCGCGATGTCATCTATTCCGGACGGCAGTTCCCGCCGGCTCATAACGGCCTGCTGGATAAGAGCAAGCCGAACAAGAGCGTGCTGCGCGCGGCCAAGGATGCGCTGAACGGCAAGAACAACGTAGAAGGCGCGCTGTACTTCCATAATCCGAAAGTATCCAAGGGCAAGTTCTGGTCCAGTCTCGACAGTGTTGTTACGATCGGGAATCACCGGTTCGCGAAATAATGCATGGAAGCCGATTATCACGCTTATGAAGCGGATGATCGGCTTTCTTTTTTAGCTTTCTTTCTAATGATTCATTTTTCTATATTCGCCTGGAGGATAGCCGGTAAATTTCTTGAAGTTGCGAATGAACGAATTGACGCTTTGGTAGCCCACGTTCTGTGCGACCTCCTGAATTCGCATGTCTGTTTTTTTCAGCAGGCCGATTGCGATTTGCATGCGGTAAGTTTGCACATATTCACTAAAGTTAACACCCATCTTCTCTTTAAAGTAAGAAGAAAGATATGAAGGGGTTATCTTTAATTGTTCTGCAAGAATAAGCAGGGAAATGTCTTCTCCGTAGTGGTTGTCCACATACTTAAGCACAAAGTCGCACACCGGCTCAATTCGCTCCCTCTTCTGGGCGAGAAGCTCGCATGCTGTGCGGGATAACAGCCCGAAGTATGCTTCGTATTGTTCGAGCGTGAACAATTGCTGCTCTTCATATCGGCTCAGCTCTTCAAAATGTAGTTGCTCAACAGGCGTAAACACTTTCATCAGCTGCTGCTTGAATGCGGCGGCAAGATTTGTGAAAGAGGCAAGAGGCGCTTGCTTCTTGTGCAAGTGAACAAGAGCTTTTCTCCCGATGAGCCATAGTTCCTCTTCATTGCCGGCCTCGAGATGGGTTGCGATCTCAGCTCGCTCCCAATCGTCACGCAAGGGTTCAGGAGTACAAGCATTCTCCGCAATAATTTGGGCATCCATGCCGAGTGTTCGCTGCTCAAGCCTCATCATAATATTCTCGTAGGAAGAAGTGAATGCCGCCGGGTCGGATTGATAAGGACTCGCGGCAATGGTCGTCAAATAATAGGCATGATCCAATTCCATCATGACTTTGAATTTCTCCAGATGGTCAGTGATGTGACGTTGTTCTCCTTCCTTGGGGAACAAGATGCATAGAATAATTTGACGCTCCATTTGAAGGGTCAACAGGTCACTGTAGCTTTTGGCCAAATGCGCATGAACCAGCTCTTTAATGTAATAGGATGCTTTTTGTTCATCAGTGCCTGACGGAAGCGTATGGTTGCTCCGATAGAGAATATGAAATCCGATAAGGATAAATGGTTTTGTTAATTCGGGCTGGATGTTGAAGTCGCTTTGCCGGGTATGAATTTTCTTTAAGTAATTTATATAGACAAAGTTTTTGAGCAGTGATTTCTTTTGGGTTACTTCCTGTTTGATATCCTGATAGGCCCGCATCATTTCCTGCACCTTGTCTTGCATGAAGTCCAGCTCTTTAATCTTGCTTTTTCTTGGCTTGGACACAACTTCTTGCCGAATCACCTTCAGCAGCTCGTGAATAGGTGTATTTAGATTTCTGGTAAAGTATAAGGATAATCCTAAGCTTAGCGCACAGGAAAGAGCCAAAAATCCAATAAGAATCCCGTTTAGCTGGGTGAATTTGGATTCGATAAGCACCGTTGGGATAACGCTTACATAGGTGAGCTGGGATTCCGGACCTTTCCGATAATAGTAATAGTGGTTTCCTTGCTTCACGTATCCATCCCTGATCGTTGTCGCCTGCAAGGCCGGCATAGGAGAGTCTTCGATGTTGCGAGATGAGAATACTGGATTGTCTTCCTCGTCGAATATATAGAGGTCCCCGTCTCTTGCAGGCTGGTAGAATGTATTGAACATTTTTCCAGAATCCAGCAGCATAATTAATGAGAAACGATCGTTAAAACGGTTTTTAATAAGTATGGGCAGATAACTTCCTACGCTCTGCGAAGATATCCCGACATGAGAATGAAATTCTGACTCCGGAAACAGCTTGTAGCTATAGGGGATGCTAAGCTGATTCAACCAGAAATCTTGTGTGTATACGGGATGTTCATAGTATTTGGCGAACATTTCATTGAAGGAGCGGGTTCCATCTTTCTCGATAACGATTCCGCTATCCGGCAGTAAGTAGAATATGTTATGGATCATCATGTTGGTGTCCGACAGAGAGGCTTGCAGGCTTTTCCAGATCTGATATATAAAATCGTAATCGGCGGAAGGTTGGGCTGCGTTTATGAACACATTTACCTGATCGTTGACAAAGAGATTCATGCCGAATTTTTTAGCATATTTCAAATGCGTTTCGTAATTATTGACAGTGGTGACGAAATTGGACAGGTGAGCATCGAGGATTTCTTTTCGGGCATGCCGAAGAAAATAAACGTTGGACGCAAAACTGAAGGAGACAAGCATCATAATAATGACTAAAAAACTAGTAAATAGTTTCAGAAATATGGTTGTGTTCGTTGCTCTCATCATGAATGTTCTACGCACGCTGATCATCCTGTTCTGTTTCCGTTTTGTATAGAAATAAAGATACCACATTTTTCATTTTTGCAGAGATATCCGTTTTATCAATAGTTATCCGTATTATCAGTAAACTTGATAACAGCAGGCATTTTGCTTGTTTTCCGGAATATTGAGCATTGTGGAGATGTGTCTCGCCCAGTAAGGTTAAGACAGCCATCGGTACTGATGATAGCACCAACGAATGATCAGAAGGGAGAATGCTTAATCAACATGCAAGCAAAGCTAGGAGCCGCTACCGGATCTGTGAGAGGGGCGGGAGTGTTCCGCAACATTCGAAAACACAGATACTTGCTTTATATGTTTTTACCGTGTCTGCTTTATTATCTGTTATTCAAGTATGTGCCCATGTTTGGAATTGTCATTTCATTCAAAAGCTATAATCCTTTCATTGGTATTTGGGAAAGCGACTGGGTTGGAGTAAAGTACTATAGCATGTTTTTTGAAAATCCTGACTTTGGTAAACTGCTTCGCAATACGTTTCTACTAGGTTTCTACAAACTGGTTTTCGGATTTCCTGCACCAATCGTTCTGGCACTGCTGCTGAATGAATTAAGCCATATGGTATTCAAACGCTTCGTGCAGACCGTCAGTTATTTGCCGCACTTTATTTCCAATGTCGTAGTCGCCAGTATGGTTGTGATGTTTTTATCACCGTCTGGCGGCATTGTGAACGATGCGATCGCGATGTTAGGATTTGAGCCGATCAATTTTCTGGTTATGCCGGAATATTTCCGCTCCGTATACGTCATGTCGGAAATTTGGCAGCATATAGGCTGGGAGAGCATTTTGTACCTGGCTGCTCTGACTGCAATTGATCCCGTATACTACGAAGCTGCTGAGATTGACGGCGCATCGAGATGGCGAAAGCTATGGCATATTACACTTCCGGGCATTTCATCGACGATCGTGGTTCTTCTTATTTTAAACGTCGGCAAGGTTATCGAGATTGGCTTTGAGAAGGTCTTTTTGCTTTATAACCCCGCCACCTATGAGACAGCCGATATATTAAGCACATTTGTCTACCGTGTCGGGCTTATGCAAGGGAACTTTAGCTATGCGGCCGCGATTGATGTCTTTACCGGCGTAATCAGCATGATTTTCATCCTATCAACGAATTATTTGAGCCGAAAATTATCGCAAACGAGCTTATGGTAAGGAGGGTGAAGAGTGAGAAGCAGGCTTTCTCTTTTTACCGTATTTAACGGAGTTTTGCTGTCAGGCATTGTGTTCATAACGTTGTATCCTTTCTGGTATATGGCGATTATTTCTTTAAGTCAGGATATTTATGTCATGAAAGGACAGGTATTATGGCTTCCCAAGGGTTTCAACCTGGACATGTACAAGTTCGTGCTGAGCGACCCTCGTATACTGACTGGCTACACCAATACCGTTCTCTATACAATAATTGGGACATTGCTATCCTTGATCATTACTTCGCTTGGGGCGTATGCCTTGTCCAAGAGGGAGATGCCTTTCCGCAAGAGTTTTACGCTAATTATTATATTTACGATGTTTTTCAACGGCGGAATGATCCCCACTTTTCTTGTCGTCAAGTCCTACGGTTTGATGGATACACTTTGGGGAATGGTTTTGCCGGCAGCTGTAAGCACATGGAATTTATTGATCATGCGGACATTTTTCAGCGCGATACCAGTGGAACTGGAGGAATCCGGCAAGCTGGAAGGACTGACCGAAGCGGGTGTTTTCTTTAAAATCGTGTTGCCGCTTTCAAAAGCGATATTTGCGACAATCGGACTTTTCTACGCCGTGGCCATGTGGAATAACTTTATGCTGCCGCTCTTGTACTTGCGGGATCCTGATCTGTTCCCTTTGCAAATTGTACTTCGCAATATCGTGCTCGCCGGTCAACTGAATTCATCCGATGCCACCAGCGTCGGTGATGGCGTTATCGTGGAAGAGTCCTTAAAGTATGCAACGATTATGGCGGCTACCGTTCCGATTCTGCTTGTATATCCATTCCTGCAAAAGTATTTTGTGAAAGGTGCTCTCGTAGGAGCGGTTAAGGGATAAGCAGAAGCAATTTTATGACATGGATACATCGCATGCAAAATAATGATGGGGGATATGGATATGAAGATGAAAAAGACTGTATTATTACTGACATTAATGGCGCTTATATTCGGGCTTGTGGCCGGCTGTGGAGGAGAGGAAGAGGACAACGAGCAACAGAACGGGCTTCAAGAAGGGAAAAGCACTGAAGGAATCACGTTAAGCATGTTGGTAGATTCGCACCCAAGCTATCCTTACAACAAGGATTGGCCGGTTTGGAGGCTCATCGAAGAACAGACGGGAGCTTCCTTCGAAGTTCAGACGCCGTCCGGTTCGTTGGACGATACGCTCAATTTGACGATCGCTTCTGGGGAGATGCCGGACATTATGTTCATGTACGGCAAAGCTGTAGCGAATAAATTCGGTCAACAAGGAGCGCTGGCTAATATCCTGGATTACGTTGAGGATATGCCGAATTTCAAACAATGGATGCAGCAGTATCCGGAAATCGTGAAGGCGCAATTGGCGGCGGATGGCAACTTGTACATGTTTCCTAATGAGGGAATGGGCGAGGGGAATCGAATGATTTGGATGTATCGCGAAGATATATTCAGCAAGCATCAATTGCAGGCGCCAGCCACGTTTGATGAGCTATACACCGTACTCAAGCAGTTGAAGGAGTTGTATCCCGACAGTTATCCGCTCAGCTTCCGGTTAGGCAATAATTTGCTGCTTCTTAAACTGCTGTCGGCTCATTTCGACACGAATGAGGGCTTCTATAACGATGGAGGGGAAGTGAAGTTCGGGCCGGGAGAGAATCATTACAAGAGTATGCTGGAGTATTTGCATCTCTTCTACAAAGAAGGGCTTATCCCGCCTGACTGGCTGTCCGTCGATGCGAAGAAATGGCAGGATCTGATGTCTACGGATCGCGCGTTTGTCACCATTGATTACATTGGACGCATTGACTTTTTCAACAACAGCTTGCGTGAAGGCAACCCGGCATTCCATCTGGCATTTATGGCGCCGCCAGTGGGATTGCAAGGGGGAGAACCATTAAATGCTTATATGCATGTTGTCAATTCGGGCCTTACCGTTGCGTCCAATTCCAAGAAGATTAAAGAAGCTATGCGCACCATCGACTTTTATTACAGTGAGAAGGGACGCGAACTGCTCAGCTGGGGCAAGGAGGGAGAGCATTATCAAGTCGTTGACGGGAACAAGCAATTTGTAACCTCATACAAGGACGCGATCGATCAACGCATTCAGACAGGTCTGCTAACGAATGGAACGTATACATGGGTGGATTACAACTCGTCGCTCGTATTGGCATCGGATGAACTGCAAACGGCATACCAGGAAGCGCGGAAGTACGATGCACCGTATCGGAGCATCCCTGATTTCAATCAGCAAGAGCTGGAAATCATTACAACGAAAGGCGCAGCACTGGATAAGTATCGGGATGAGAACGTCATCCAGTTCATTATCGGGAAACAAAGCTTCGCCGACTGGGATAAGTATGTAGAGGGACTCCATAATCTTGGACTGTCCGAACTAACGGCACTGTACAAGAATGCGTACGACCGTTTAGCGGTAACAGGCATGGAATAAGAGGATAAAAGAGATGAAGCTCACAATTTATGTAGATAAAGGGACATTCCCCAGCATTGAAGAGGCTGCTAGCGCTGAGCAAGAGATCAATTGGTGGGATGATGGAGACGCAAGAGCTGTATATTGCACAGAGTGCTTTGCCGCGATGGAGCTTCGGCTCCATCTTCAGCTCGTATGGGGTGAAGAGAGCGATATCCGGTTGGCGCCTATGGATGGAAGCATGCATTCAGGAAGCGGGATTTTTCTGGGAAGCGGCGGCTCCAGTGTCTTTGCGAAGCTGCTTATGGAACAAGGTTTACCCAGTATTCGCGAGGAGATCGCAGCGGACAGGTCAGATGAAGCCTTCCGTATCGACACCTTCTATAGGGAAGGGGAACGTTGCTGGGCATTGTGCGGCAGCGGAAGAACGGGGACGTTATACGCCGCCTATGCTTTTTTGGACACTCTTGGATTTCAGTGGTACGCCCCTGGCAAGCTAGGGACGGTATTCCCGGAAGCGCTGCACCAGCTTCCGGAGCTGTACATGCAAGAGAGTCCGCATTTTCGCACCAGAGGCTGCTATTCCGAATTTATTGATGATCGGCATATGGATTTGTTAGACTGGCTGGGCCGCAATCGGATGAATTATGTTCATTTGTACAAGGTTGCCAATCCGCATGCATGGAAGAAACGAGGCATTGCCATTGGCGGCGGAGGACATGATATTCTTTATCGTTTTATGAACCCGCTGCACTACTTCGATAACCATCCCGATTGGTTCGCTCTCGTGAATGGAGAGAGACAATGCAGGAGGAGTCCTGATGCCGAGAAGGAACAGTTCTTTGCCGGAGACAACCATTGCTTCTCGCATCCGGAAGCGACAGAGGAGCTGGCGCATAACATTGTTCGCGCCCTAGCCGAAGGAGATTTGAGGTATGTCGATGTCTTGAACTTCTGGCCTTTGGATAACGGTAATTGGTGCGGCTGCGAAGCATGTACTGATAGCGGCAACTTGACGAGCAGACTTATCGGGCTTGTTCACCAGCTTAGACAGAAGATTGTCGAGGCGATCAAGGCAGGAGGTTTAAAGCGGAATGTCCGTATTCTCTTCCCTGCGTATCACGAGACGCTTCCTGCGCCAGATCGGCCGCTGCCAGACGGCTTTGATTATGACAATTGTGTAGCCATCTTCTTTCCTATAGAGAGATGTTATGTTCATACGATAGACGACGAGGGCTGCACGGAGACGAACTTGCCCGTACTGCAGCACTATCGGAACTGGACAGAGGGGGAGCAGCGCCATTATAAGGGCGAGCTGTTTATCGGCGAATATTACGGCGTCAGATCATTTGCGGCAATGCCTATTGTCTTGAGAAGGATCATTGCTCATGATATTCCGTTCTATTACAAGACGGGAACGCGGCATTTCTATTACATGCACATGACGAGCGGAAGATGGGGCATGCTGGCGTTGAACAATTATTTGCATGCGGCGCTTCTTTGGGATGCTGCGGCCGACAGCGAGAAGCTGACAGAGGCTTACTTTCAATGTTATTACAAGGAAGTCTCCCCGATTATGAAAGCGTTTTATGCTCTTTTGGAGCGGACATTAAGTAATATCAAGTACATGAAGCATTATCAGAAGAGTTACGGAAGTCCGGAGAAGCATGGATTATGGCTGAAGATGAAAGAGGAGGCCGGCGAGCTGTTTCCGCTTGAGCATATGCAATATCATGGGGCCACGGACACGACTAATGCGGGCATCTCCTTGGTGGATACGGTAAAGGGGATGGAGGAATGCAGAGCCATTCTGGATGAAGCGATCATGTCTGCAGAATCTCCGAATGTCATCGAAAGGCTGATCGAAGACGATATACGATTCCATTATGGACAGACAATGGTAAGGTTCTATTATCACATGACACGCACGACCTTACTGTTGCGAGATCGTAAGGAGTTGCTTGCCCGTTGGGAATTCCGCTATTGCCATTCCTATGCGCAGGAATTGCAGCACACACGGCTGCCGCTGCAGAACTATGATTACAGCCCTTACTACGCCAGCGGTCTGAACGCAACCTGGATGCGCGGACACTATGAATATCTCTATGAGCAATTGAACGAGCAAGGCTGATGAATACTGGAGGTGTCGGTAGATGAAAAGAGTGCTTCTATGGGCAAGTATTTTCATTGGTGTTATGTTCTTTGAAAGTGAGAGCAAAGCGATTCCTGTAATTGACTATGAATACGGCAACGTGCTCTACGGCGAAGGGGGATGGATAACGGGTCTCATCTTTCATCCCGTAGACGACACAATGTATATTCGCACAGATGTGGGCGGCACTTACCGCTTGGATGAATCTTCCATGAGATGGATTGCGCTTAACGATGACCTGCCTTACTCCCTCTGGACCTGGTACAGTGTAGATGGTATTGCTGTAGACCCCGGCAACTCCAACATCGTATATGCGGCGGTTGGCTTGGCGTCCAATGCTCAGAATACGTATCCGAAGGGGACTGTGCTGAAGTCCTTGGATAAAGGGGAGACTTGGTCCAAGCTACCGATTGATCTCTATTTTTCTGGAAATGGCGATTTGCGCTGGGTAGGGGAGCGGATTGTGGTTGATCCGTTCGATTCTAACCGTATATTAGTCGCATCCCGCAAGGAGGGCTTATGGCTATCTGAAGATGCCGGATTGTCCTGGAGCGAGATCGTATTCCCCGGGACGCTCCAGGACGATTATGGCATAACGGCCTTGCTGTTCGACCGCAATCAAGAAGGTGTCGTATATGCAGCTGCTTATGGTGATGGCATATATTGGTCCGCCGACTCCGGCGACAACTGGGTGAAGTTGACGGGTAGCGATAATCCTCATCATCCTGCGCGAATGTCGCTATCCTCTTCCGGAACACTGCACGTGACTACGGAGCAGCATGACAAAGGTGTGCTTAAATTTGAGAACGGCTTATGGACTAATCTAACGCCGGACGCGAATTTGATGAATTATCAGGGACAGCCGGCCGGTTATAACGGCATAAGCGTACACCCTGCCAATCCGCAGCTGATAGTCGTCAGCCCTCACAATATGGGAGGAGTGTTATTCTATTCGGATAACGGCGGGACCGCGTGGAAGAGAATTGACATCGCCAATTCTGAGCTTCAATCGGACATTCCGTGGATGAAGCCTGCTTATTGGGCAACCTCAATCGGTGCACTGGAGTTCGATCCTTACCATGCCAACCGGGTGTGGTTCACGGATTGGCACGGCATATGGATGACGGAGAATATAACGGCATCGACGGTGAGGTGGGAACAGATTCAAGCAGGCCACGAGGAGATGACGACTCGTTCAGTGAGATCTATTCCGCAAGGAACGAGACTTGCCATCGGGGGAGCCGACATGGGCGGAGGCATTAATTATTATGCGGATGAATATCCGGAACGCATTGACTACTTGGGTATGTCGGAAATTTACGATTGGGATTATGCCGAGAGCAATCCTTCCCATGTAGTCATGGTAGGCGGATCCAAATCCGCTGGATCAGGCGCATTTTCCAGTGATGCCGGGACGACCTGGACCAAATTTCCCTCCTTCCCGGCTGTCGGCACATTATCGACGAAGGTAGCTGTATCCGCTACGAATCCTTCGTTATTTCTGGTAACGACAAGCAACTATTCTGTATTTCGCACTGCTGACGGCGGTCATACCTGGACCGAGATATTTGATCTGCCTACGACGGCTAAGGGACCATGGACGTGGTCCCATGTGCTGAAGTCGGATCGGTTGAACGGGAACATCTTCTACTTTATCGATGACAAGACGGGCGATTTCTACCGTAGTACGAACGGCGGCTTGAATTTTACCAAGACGGCGACGCTGCCGCTGCCGAATGATAGACGCTGGATCTATATACAGCCTTCGTTCACCGATGAAGGGGAATTGTGGATCAGTCTTGATGATAAAGGATTGTTCAGATCTACAGATGGTGGTTGTACATTCACACAAGCAGAAGGGGTGAATCGGGCCTTTAATATTGCGCTGGGCAAGCCTTATGTCACGGGCGCAGACCCAACGGTATACATGTACGGTGTTATAGGACAGACAGAAGGGCTATTCCGTTCCATCGATAATGGTCAGTCCTGGCAAGATATTGATTCGGGTGATACGGGCTTCGGCAACAGACCACAGACGATGGATGCCAGCAGACAGGTATTTGGACTGGTGTTCGTAGGAACGACAGGCCGAGGGGTACGGTATGGTAAACTAGCAGGAACCGATATTACTCCGCCCAAAATAACTCTGGATCAAATCGCTACGGCTGTGAATCAACCCTTGCTGCAAATAAGTGGGCAGGTGAATGAGCATGCCTCTGTAACCGTGAATGGAAACTCTGCAACGGTAGATGCCCAGCTGCGGTTCAATGAACAGGTGACGCTTCAGCCTGGTATCAACAGCATAGTAATTGCGGCTGAGGATAGTACAGGCAATACCGTTACCAAGCGAATTGAGGTCACTTACGACACTATGGCGCCAGTCGCGACAGTCCATCAAGCCAATGAGACAGTAAGACAGGCGGAGTATGTCGTGTCGGGGGCGGTGAATGAAGCAGGAATCGTGGAGGTAGCTGGTACGGCTGTGCCGATTGCAGCTGATCTCACATTCCAAACGAAAGTAGTTCTAACGAGCGGCAGCAATTCGATTGTCATCAGGCCGGTTGATGAAGCGGGCAATGAAGGGAATGCGATTGCATTGACCGTGGAGTATGTTCCGATTGACGGCTTTGATTTGATCGTGACGGAAGTGGGCGTGGAGGAAGCGGCATATCGCGAAGGGGATGATGTGCATCTGTACGCCATTGTGAAGAACCAAGGCAACTCGGCCACCCCGCTTGATTATGTCATGGTTCATTTTGTGGAAGGGTACGATGATGCCATTGAACGAACGGGAAGCAGCCACACGCGATGGTATCCCGGCAATGGTAACCAGTCCAGTGCCGCTCTAGGCATTGCATTCTCTAATATGCAGCTGTCTATCGCTCCCGGAGAGAGCGTACGGTTCGTATCGAACGGCACCTACGCCATTCCAACAGGAGGAACTCACTTTAAGCTGCTCGCGATAGCCGATTCGACAAGCAAATATCTTGCGAACGAAGAAGACCGCACGAACAACACATGGTCCAGTATGGTGAGCAGCGCGCTTATTACTGACTTCTTCATTGGCACGCAAGTGGGCGTCTCCGTTGTGGATTCGGTGTATAAGACGGTTGATTTCCAGATGAATATCCATAGTCAGAGCCAGTATGTGAAGCCGACTATTGGTATAATGCCGGGAAGCACAGTAGAGCCGGCCTCTGGCCAATATATCAATATCGACAGTCCGACCGCGTTTACCGTGACAACGGCCAATGGCATACAGCACACATGGACAGCAACGAGAACGGTAACGGTAAATAAGCCGCAGTCCTATTTCGATTTGGAGATTACGGAAGTAGGGGTGGATGCAGCTCAATATGAGCCGGGAGACGCTGTGCGATTCTATGCAATTATCGAAAATAAAGGAAACATCGCCACGCCGCTTCAATATTTAAACGTTCATTTTGTCGTAGGGGGCTCGACGGCTGCAGAAAAAGGGAAGAAGTGGTATCCGGACAACGGTGCTTTATCAAGCACGGCATTGCGTTCGGGCGATGCCAATCCGTATCTGTCCATCCTTCCGGGACCGGAAAACGCCGTTAAAATCTATTCTACAGGAACGTATACCATTCTTGAACGACGTCAGGAGTTCAGTCTTCTCGGCATTGCCGATGCATCTGGCAAGTTCTTCGACGTGGAATACAATCGGCGCAATAATGCGATGTCGACATGGGTAGACGGAGGGCATCAGAATTAAATATCTTCGATTGTGAAGCGGCGGCGGATAGTGGGAGATGGAGAAGAAAATACCTGTGGTTTTAACGATTGGCAAGGGGAATGATTGTCGATTTGTGAGGGAGACCTGCACGCGACCAAATTGCAAATCATTGTTTTGTGAAATAAAGCAAGAAAGCCGATTATCACGCTTATGTAGCGGATAATCGGCTTTCTTTTTTTCTACGAATGACTGGACTTGAATCCGTTTCGGAAACGGTTATATAATTAAACCGTTGAATATTTCAATAGTAAAGTAATCCTGAGGGGACGGCTGGAAACCATGCTGAGGTTATTTCGTTATGCCAGGCAATACCGCGCTTTAATAGCGCTGGTAATGGTACTGATTCTGATGCAGTCGCTTGCGGAACTCTACCTTCCTACCTTGATGGCGGATATCGTCAACATTGGCGTCGTGGAAGGGAAGACCGGCTATATTTGGGAAATGGGCGGGTTAATGCTGGCGGTTACGGTGGTGGGGGCGATTGTGTCCGTGCTGGCAAGTCTTTACGCATCGAAAATATCGTCGGGGTTCGGACGCGATGTGCGAAGCCGGGTATTCTCCCATGTGGAGGAGTTCTCGCTCCATGAATTCGACAAGATCGGGACGGCTTCCCTGATTACGCGAACGACCAATGACATCAATCAGGTGCAGCAGGTACTGATGATGATGCTGCGTCTTATGGTGATGGCTCCGATGATGTGTATCGGCGGCATTATTATGGCGCTGTACAAGGATGCCGAGCTTACGCTGGTGCTGCTGGTTGCGCTGCCGGTGCTGGCGCTGTCGGTCTGGCTTATTGTGCGCAAGGGGATGCCTTATTTCAAGGCAATCCAGAAGAAGCTGGACCGGCTGAATCTTGTATTGCGCGAAGGGCTGACCGGGATTCGGGTTATCCGTTCCTTCAACCGGACGGAGCATGAGAAAGACCGTTTCGTCGATGCCAACCGCGATTTGATGGATACGGCGGTGAAGGTCAATCAGATCATGGCGCTGATGATGCCGTTGATGATGCTGATCATGAACCTGTCGACGATTGCTATCGTCTGGTTTGGCGGTTTGCGTATCGATAACGGCGCGATGCAAGTTGGCGATTTGATGGCTTTTATCCAATATGCAATGCAAATTATGTTTTCGCTGTTGATGTTTTCGATGATGTTTGTAATGGTGCCGCGTGCGTCGGCATCGGCGACAAGGATTAACGAGGTGCTGGATCTTCAGGCAACGGTGAAGGATTCCACGGCGGCCGCTGTGGGCGAGAAGCCTGCCGTGCGCGGCGTCGTGGAATTCGTGGACGTATCGTTCAGCTATCCGGGCGCCGAGAAGCCGGCGCTGGAGGGGATTTCGTTCACGGCGAACCCCGGCGACGTGACGGCGATTATCGGCGGCACCGGCTCGGGCAAGTCGACGCTGATCAATCTGGTTCCGCGCTTCTTCGACGCGGCGGAAGGGGCTGTTCGGTTAGACGGCAAGGATGTGCGGAACTGGACGCAGGAGGAGCTGCGGCAGAACATTGCTTTGGTGCCGCAGAAGGCGGTGTTGTTCTCCGGCACTGTAGCGGATAATATCCGTTACGGCAAAGAAGATGCCACCGACGAGGAGATTCGGCAAGCCGCAGAGACCGCACAGGCGCTTGGTTTCGTGACGGAGATGGCGGAGGGATTTGACTCCATGCTCTCACAAGGCGGAGTGAATGTGTCCGGCGGGCAGAAGCAACGTCTCTCGATCGCCCGGGCGCTGATCCGGCGTCCCAAGGTTTATTTGTTCGACGACAGCTTCTCGGCGCTGGACTATAAGACGGATGCCAAGCTGCGAGCGGCGCTTAAGCCGGAAACGGCCGATGCAACGGTCATCATTGTTGCGCAGCGCGTAAGCACTGTTATGGACGCCGACCGGATTATTGTGCTGGATGAAGGGCAGATTGCGGGTAGCGGCAATCATCGCGAATTGATGGAGAGCTGCGCCGTATATCGCGAGATCGTCGCTTCTCAGCTGTCGGAGGAGGAGATTGCATGAGTGCAAGCAGAGACAGCCGGCAAAATGCAGGTGGAGCAAGGGGCGGCCCGGGCGGTGGTCCGCGGATGGGCTTTGGACCGGGACCCGGCATGGCGGGCATGCCCGGCCAGAAGGCCAAAAATTTCAAAGCGTCGCTCAAGCGGTTGATGGGTTATTTGCGCCCGTTCAGGATGAAGCTGATGCTTGTGGTGCTGGCAGCGATATTGAGCACTGTCTTCTCCATCCTCAGTCCAAAAATATTGGGCAAGGCAACCGACAAGCTGTTCGAAGGCATGATGGCCAAAATCAATGGAATTCCGGATGCTTCAGTCGATTTCCAAGGCATTGCGTTTATACTGGCGCTGCTGTGCGGGTTGTATGTCGTCAGCGCGATATTCGGCTTCTTCCAGCAATACCTGATGGCCGGAGTGGCGCAGAAGGTGGTGTACCGGCTGCGGAATGAAGTGAACGAGAAGCTGGGCAAGCTGCCGCTCAAGTTCTATGATTCGCGCTCGCACGGGGATATATTAAGCCGCGTTGTCAACGATGTGGACAATATAAGCAATACGTTGCAGCAAAGCTTGACGCAGCTTATTACATCAATTGTTACGCTTGTCGGTGTTGTCATCATGATGCTGACGATCAGTCCGCTGCTAACGCTTATTCTGGTGCTGACGCTGCCGCTAAGCTTTGTTGTTATCGGAATGATCGCGAAGCGGTCGCAGCTGTATTTCAAGAGCCAGCAGGCGGAGCTTGGCGAACTGAACGGCCATGTCGAAGAAATGTACACGGGCCATACGATCGTAAAAGCGTTCGGGCGCGAGCGCAAGTCGATTGAGCGATTCGATGAAATTAACGGCAAGCTGTACAACTCCAGCTGGAAAGCACAGTTTATCTCCGGCATCATCATGCCGATGATGAATCTGATCGGCAATATTGGCTATGTGCTGATCTGCGTGGTCGGCGGTGTGCTGGTGACGCAGCAGCGAATCAGCGTTGGCGATATCCAGGCGTTTATCCAATATGCGCGGCAGTTCACGATGCCGATTACGCAGACGGCGAACATTGCCAATATTATTCAGTCGACAATCGCTTCCGCCGAGCGGGTATTCGAACTGCTTGACGAGGAAGAGGAAAGTCCGGAGCCGGCTGCACCCGTTGTGCTGACAGCGCCTCGGGGAGATGTTGCGTTCCGCGATGTCCAGTTCGGCTACAGCACGGATGCTCCGCTGATCGACAATATGAACATTAACGTCGGCAGCGGCCAGACAGTAGCAATCGTTGGACCCACCGGCGCGGGCAAAACAACCCTAGTCAACCTGCTGATGCGCTTCTACGAAGTGAACGGCGGCGCGATTACGGTTGATGGCCGCAATATCCGGGAGATGGAGCGCGGGCAATTGCGCAGCCTGTTCGGCATGGTGCTGCAGGATACGTGGTTGTTCAACGGCACCATCCGCGACAACATCGCCTACGGACGCGCGGGCGCGACGGAGTCCGAAGTGGTGGACGCGGCGGTTGCTGCGCATGCGGATCATTTCATTCGTACCTTGCCGGAAGGTTATGATACGATACTAAACGAAGAGGCTTCCAACATTTCGCAAGGCCAGAAGCAGTTGCTGACGATAGCACGAGCGATCCTGGCCGACCCGGCAATTCTTATTCTGGACGAGGCGACAAGCAGCGTTGACACACGCACCGAGTTGCAAATCCAGGAAGCGATGCAGCGGCTGATGGCGGGCCGCACCAGCTTCGTAATTGCGCATCGTCTGTCGACGATCCGCGATGCCGATCTGATCCTGGTCATGGACAAAGGTTCAGTGATTGAGCAGGGGACGCATGAGGAGCTGCTGGCCAAGGGTGGCTTCTACGCCGATCTGTACAATAGCCAGTTCACCGCCAACACAATGACGGCTGGATAACAGTCGCGCTGCTGTCTGGCTCCGGCGTTTCATAGCCGAATTCCGCTTGGAGCATAATAGCCAGCGCCGGAATTCGGTTTTTTTCGCGCACGGACGAATAAACATTGCCCGTTCCTTCGCGGGCGGTGGTTTGCAAACAACATAAATGAAAGAACCAGGTGCCGCATGATCTGCTGTGCCTGGTTCTTCTGATCGTGATCCTGATGTCTATCTCCGCGTATTAGAGCAAAAGTGGGCTCAAATGAAATGATAGTTGATTTTGCCGTCGTTGTTTTTTGTCGGCTGCTAATCGCTCTTTTTCGCCCAGGTGCAAGAATCGCGGGCAATAAGCTCACCATAGACGGACAGCTTCGCCGGCGCTCCGCCGAATTCGATCTGGCGAATAAGGAAATCTACGGCTTCGAAGCCAAGCTGTTCCCGCTGAACCTGAATGGTTGTGAGCGCCGGCGCAATAAGGGTAGAGGAGGCGATATCGTCGAAGCCAGCAATCGAAATATCCCCAGGCACTGTAAGTCCTCTGGACTGTAGAATCTGAATCATGCTGATGGCGATGACGTCATTGGCACAGAACCAGGCCGTAGGCATGGAGCGAAGCCCGTCAATGTAAGCGGTAAGCTCGTCCTTGCTGCCCAGAAGCACCTCCAGAGGCGAAGGTTGAAGCAAGCAATATTGTTCCTGAATGTCCAAGCCGGCGTCCTTCATGGCATGGCAATAACCGCTCCATCGATCCTTGAAGCTTCGGGTCATCTCAATGGAGCCTATAAAGCCGATATCGCGGTGGCCGTAATCAATGAGATGTCTCACCATCTTGTAAGCTTCCTCTTCATTCGCCGTAACGACCGCATTCAGCTGAAGTGTCTCGTAACAATGATCCACCGTGACAAGCGGCAGTCCAGTCTCCAGCAATCTCCGCACGTAGTCAAGACGGAAGACGCCTACAATGATGATGCCGTGGAACGGCATTTCGTCATACAGCTCCGGCAATGTCCGCCATTCCTCCATCTCGGGTGTTACACCGCAAATCATGGCGTTATAGCCATTCTCCTTCGTTCGCTGTTCAATTGCCCAGAATAACTCGTAATAAAAAATGCGATCATTTTTAATATAAGAGGGGATAAGGATCAACAGATTATTTCTAACCTGTTTATTTTTTTTTGTGAAACGGTAATTTAGTTGGTTGGCGGCTTCCAGCACCTTGGCCCGCAGCTCTTCGCTGACTCCAGGTTTATTGTTAATAGCGAGCGAAACGGCATTTTTGGAAATGCAGAGATGGTCGGCAAGGTCCTGCATGGATGTTTTCCTGGATTTTCCTTTCATAATGGAAACAATCCTTTCATGAATGCTGTACGAAAAAACGTACAAAGTTGACTAGAATGCCAGCAAGTCCGCTACTTTTGAGCGAAAAATCGTACAAAGTTGGCGGATCGAGCGAATGTGCCCGGGGAGTTATACGATAAATCGTAAAAACTCGGCGGTTGCTTTTATTCTAAGAAATGTCATGCCAATAATCAATGTATTTATTACTTTACAAAAATGGTTTGTCAAGTTAAAAACAATTGATTTTGATAATTGACGGGGTTATCGTTTATTACAGGAAGGACACCACAAGCGGAAATGACTTCGCATGTGAATTTATAAAGCTATTGGAGTGACAAAATGCGTAAAGTGAGCTTGACAAATTCAAAATGGCAAGTAAAAGGGTTTTGGCCATGGGTACCTTTGAAGGTGTCGAGCATGGAGATTGGCAGCGAATTGCTTGGCGTAACGGAATGGCTGCCGGCCACAGTGCCAGGGGGAGTGCATGATGATCTATACCGCTCAGGTTGGATCGAGCATCCGTGGTTCGAGCAGAATAGCTTGGCTTGCGAATGGGTGGAAAACAGATGGTGGGTGTATCGGGCAACGATTGATGAGATCCAGCTTGGGGAGAATGAGTCGGCGGAGCTGGTATTCGAAGGTATCGATTATGAAGCTCTGATTTATGTGAATGACCAACTGCTTGGAGAGCACAAAGGCATGTTTCATGAAGCCGTGTTCGATATATCCGGGCGATGCCGAAGCGAAGGCCCGCTGGTTCTGTCAGTTATTGTCAAGCATGCGCCGGATGAGATGGCCCAGATCGGCCGGACATCCGAGACGCATACGCAGAAAAGCAGGTTCAATTACAAATGGGATTTCTCCACGCGGCTGGTCAATATCGGAATATGGGGGGATGTGTATGTAAGGATAGCCGATAGCTGCACACTGGAGGATATTCATGTCATCGCTGAGCCTGCTCCGGATGCCGCTCAAGGCATCGTGCGCGTGTCCGCAGCGATAAGGAATGCGGCAATCAAGGAAGAGGAGACCACAGCAAGATATGAGCGCCTGTCGCTGCATGTTCAAGTTTTTGATCCGGAAGGCAATGAATGCGCTTGCAATCATGTGGACGTCAGCGCTGCGGGTCACACGGAACTGGAGCTGGAGGTTGCGAAGCCCGGACTATGGTTCCCGAACGGTTACGGGGAGCAGCCGCTCTATAAGGTCACCGTTCAGATAAGGGATGGCGAGCGCTGCCTGGATAAGCAATCGCTGCTGACCGGATTCCGTACGCTGCGATACGAGCGCAATGAAGGAAGTCCGCAGGAAGCGTTGCCTTACACCTTCGTTGTCAATGGTGTCAAGGTGTACATTCAGGGCGTGAATCTGACGCCGCTTGATCATCTGTACGGCAATGTGCTTCCGGAGCAATATGCCTACATGGTGGAGATGATGAAGCGCGGCGGCGTAAATATGGTTCGCGTGTGGGGCGGCGGTCTTATCGAGAAGGAAGAGTTCTATGATCTGTGCGACCGCAACGGAATTATGATCTGGCAAGAGTTCATTCAGTCCAGCTCCGGTGTGGACAATATGCCCTCCAAGCAGCCGGAATATCTGCGCTTGCTGAAGCTGTCGGCTGTGTCGGCACTTAAGAGAAAGCGTTCCCATGTGTCGCTAACCGTGTGGAGTGGAGGCAACGAGCTAATGGAGGCGCCTAACAAGCCCTGCACGTATGAAGATGAGAACATAGCGATGCTGAAGGAATTGGTAGAGCGATACGATCCGCAGAGATTGTTCCTCCCGACTTCGGCTTCCGGCCCGGTAGAGTTCATTACGAGAGAGAAAGGGGTTAGCCACGATGTACACGGATTCTGGAAGTATCAAGGAAATCCCGATCATTACTCCCTGTACGGAGATGCCGACCACCTCTTCCATAGCGAGTTCGGAGTAGATGGATTAAGCTCTGCGAAGAGTATCCGCAAATTCGTCGGAGCGGACAACCAGAGTCCGGCTTCGATGAAGGATAATCTGGTATGGCGCCATCACGGAGAATGGTGGGATACGCTGGAGAGGGATGAAGCGCTGTTCGGATCGATGAAGACGCTGGAATCGTTCAGCGATGCCAGCCAATGGATGCAGGCGGAGGGGCTGCGCTTCATATTGGAAGCGAATCGGAGAAGGCAATTCCGGAACAGCGGAAGCATGATCTGGCAATTGAACGAGCCATACCCCAATATATCTTGCACGAGCTTGATCGATTATTACGGCGAAGCGAAGATGGCTTATTACTGGATGCGCCAAGCGTTCCTCCCCGCAGCGGCATCGCTGGATTATCGCAAGCTGGATTATGGGATCGGGGAAGTGCTGGATGCGCCGGTATTCGTGGTCGGCAGAGGAGGTGCGCAGACGGCTGTTCTCGCAGAAGCTTACGGCTCGGACGGGCAATTGAGGTGGTCGAAGACGTTCCATTCCGGCCTGGATGAGGAGGGAAGAAGCCGGCAAGCAGGACGATTGCACCTGCCGATTACGGAAGAGCTTCGAGGCTTGTTCATGATACGGCTGACATTGTCGCAGTCGGGGAACGGCCACGCATCGGACGGCTCGCAGGCCGATTACTTCTTCTCCGCCGGAAGAGACGGCGAAGAGCCTGTCTATGCCGGGGCTGTCAGCCTGAGGGGCGCCGTATTGCAAGTGTCAGGCGTCGGCCGGTGGGAGCCGGAAGAGCCTGCGGAATTAGCCATCAACGCCAGTGGCACAGCGACCCTGGGACTGTCTTCCCTGCGCAGGAGCTACATCGTCGAGAATACTGGTCAAGCACTGGCGCTGCATGTCCGTTGCGAGGAGACGACGAATGGTTACTGGCTGGCGGCAAGCGAGCAATTCTTCACCTTGCTGCCTGGCGAGAGGAAGGAAGTGGAGGTATCGTGCTTCCGCAAGAAGTGTGGCGGATTGCTAGCCGAAGATAAGTCGGCTGCGTCGCTTCCTCCGGACCTGATCTTTCGTTGCTTTGGCCAAGACACTGACGGATATGAAGAGCGAGAGAGACATTCCATTAACGAGAAAGAGGGGGCGAAAGTTCATGTATAATGCAGCTTTGCGGCATGTGGCAGAACGTACGGCCCGCAATGTAGAGTTATTTCGGGATCAATTCCCGCATATCGGAGAGAACAGCTCGTACAGGCTGTTTCCGAATACGACATGGACGAACGGATTTTGGACAGGGCTTCTCTGGCTCTGCCATAAGTATACCGGAGACCGGCTCTTCGCCGAGCAGGCGCAGCGCTTGCTGCCAAGCTTCGAGGAGCGTCTGGCGGCCGGGACGAACATTGACCATGACGTCGGATTCCTGTTCATTCTGTCGGCGAAGGCGCAGTGGCTGGAACAGGGGGATGAAGGAGCCAGAGCACTGGCTCTTCGTGCGGCGGATGCGCTGGCGGACCGCTGGCGTCCCGAGGGAGGCTACATTCAGGCTTGGGGCGATAAGCAAGATGCAGTTAACGGCGGCCGGATTATTATGGACTGCTTGCTGAATTTGCCTCTGCTCTACTGGGCCGCCGAGGAGACGGGAGATACCCGGTATTCCGCCATAGCGGAGAAGCATGCGGAGAAGTCGCGCCGCTTCCTGATTCGGGGAGATGATTCCTCTTACCATACATTTCTATTCGATCCCGCTACAGGCTATCCCATAGGAGGCACAACCCATCAAGGACTGCACAACGGCTCGACCTGGTCGCGCGGGCAATCCTGGGGCGTCTACGGCTTCGCCTTGTCTTACCGTTATACGAAGCAAGCGCCGTTCCTGGACACGGCGATTCGTATGGCCAATCACTTCATCGGGCAATTGCCGGAGGATGGCGTCGCCTACTGGGATTTCTCCGCCGATCATGGATCGGAAGTGCCAAGGGACAGCTCTGCTACGGCTATCTGTCTATGCGGTCTGCTTGAGATTATGGAGCATCTCGACGAACAGTCCGAGGACTATCGCTTGCTGTCGGATGCCGCTGCCAGAATGATGGGGGCGCTCGTACGCATATCCACCATGCACGAACCGGAAGCGCAAGGGCTTCTGAAGCACGGCGCTTACCATGTGGGCGCCAATAATGTACCTGACGGATATCTCATATTTGGAGACTACTATTATGCGGAAGCGCTTATGAGGTTCGGCCGTATGTCCGGAAGTTATTGGTAATCCGATACGTACCGGCATTATTTATACACATATAGAAGGGGAGGCTGTTATCGAATGAAGAAGAAAACAGGATTTATCATGCTCATCGCTCTCTTGCTGGCGGCTATCGTTGCAGGATGTTCTTCACAGTCGAACGGGAACAAGCAAGGCGGTCATACGGAGGGGAACAAGGAGCAAGGACAGGAAGCCAATCAGACCAAGCCGGGCAGTGAAGTCGAGATCGAATTTGTTCACTATCAAACCGGCCAGCAAGACGCTATCGAAGAACTGCTGCAACGGTATTATGAAGAGACCGGCGTTCGCGTTACACAGACGCTGATCGATGCCAAGACCAATCAGCAGTATCTGATTACGAGAGCGCAGGAAGGGAAGTTCCCTGATATCTACGGCGGATCGCTGGGCGGCGAGGTACTGGCCAATCTGGTGATGGCGGATCTTGTAGAGGATCTGACTCCGGAATGGGAAGAGTGGGGCTACGACGTACTGGGCGAGAATAAAAGCTTCAAAGGATATTTGGCGCCAGACAACGAGTGGGGAGCGGCGTCGGGAAAATATTCGATCCCGTATGTCGTTGCCACTTCGGGTTACTTCTACAACATGAGCATGCTGAATGAGGTCGGCTTCCAGCAGCCCCCGGTGACCTGGAACGAGTTCCTGGAGCTTAACGAGAAGCTGAAGCAGGGGGGCATCTCGCCCGTCGCTTACGATCTGGGGGATAATTGGGGCACGCTGAACCAGGTTATATTCCCGCTGGCCACGAACATATTCGGAGGCGAGGAAGCGGTCATCGAAGCGGTGCTTGGCGATAACGGAATGAGCGATCCGCGCTGGATAGAAGTGTTCGGCACAATCGACGGTCTGCGCGAGCAGGGCTATCTTGCCGAGGGAACGGTCGTCTTGACTATGCCGGATGTGGAGAAGAAGTTCGTGAACGGGGAAGTGGCGGTGATATCGAACGGCTCCTGGTTCGTGCCCATGCTGAAGCAGGATGCGCCGGATCTCGATTGGGCTGTAGCTGCTCCGCCCAAAGTGATGGATAGCGAAGAGGTCAATATCGATGGGGGCGTATCCATCAGCCTGAGCGTTGCGAAGTCAAGCGAGTTCAAGGAGGAGAGCAAAGTGTTCATCCGGTGGTTCACGGACGATGCGCAGCAGATCCATCTGGCTGAGAAGTCGGGCGTGCTCCCGGCCAACAGTCAGGCTATGGACAAGGCCAGCCTGGATGAGAACGTGAAGATCCTTGCCGGACTTGGTGAGAATCTGACGAAGCGGCGCATGCATGAGATTGTGACCGAGGCCAAAATTTATGAAGAGTTCTGGAAGGGTGTCCAGATGCTGGTGGGAGGCAAGACGACGCCGGAAGGGCTTCAGCAATCGTTGATGGAGAGCTTGGCCAATAAGAAGTAAGCCTGCTGTTGCTTCGCGCGAGGAAAGGGGAATAACATGAAAGCTGCGTCTCGCTGGAAGGACTATCTCACGAGTTACTTGTTCGTCATTCCCGGTCTGATCTTGTTCGCTATGTTCTATGTGTATCCGTTCTATCAGAGCTACCGGCTCAGCTTCTTCAAGTGGAGCGGCTATACGCCGATGGCCAAGGCAAGCTTCGCCGGGCTGGACAATTATCGGAGGGCGCTGGAGGATACGGTATTCTGGGACTCCGTGCTCCGCGTTCTGAAGACTTCTACGGGCATCATCTTGCTTGAAGTGCCGATAGCGCTGCTATTGGCACTGCTCGTGAGCCGATTGGCAAGAGGAGGCCTGTACCGGACAATCTTCTTTATCCCGACCATTCTGTCGCCGATTATTGTCGGTCTGATCTGGAAGTGGATGTACGAGCCGAAGTTCGGGATTATTAATCAATTGCTTGAGACGATCGGACTGTCGTCATGGACGCATGCTTGGCTGGCTGAGAGCGAGACGGCTATGGGCGCTGTCGCCGCCACGTTCATCTGGGAGACCTTCGGTACGTACTTCCTGCTGTTCCTTGTCGGCCTGACCGGCATCGACCGGCAGCTGTACGAGGCCGCAAGCATGGAAGGGGCAAGCGGCATGCAGTCGTTCCGCTATGTGACGCTTCCTCTGCTCATTCCGACGATGATCCTCGTATCCATCTTGCTTGTGCTGGGATCGATGCAAATATTCGGCCAGGTGGTCATTATGACGAACGGCGGCCCGGGTTATGCGACAGAAGTTCCGGCGATGCGGATACTGAAGGAAGCGTTCGATAACGTCAATATGAGCTACTCTACTACGTTATCGGTTTTGTTCGGCTTTATGCTGGTGGTGGTATCTTTCATCCAGTTGTTCATTTCAAGAAGATACGGAGCCAAATTATATGATTAACAGTAAACGATTGCAGATGACCGTCACACATGCTTTTTTGATTGTGGTATCGATTAGCTGTCTCTATCCGTTTTTCTGGATCATTGCGAATACGTTCAAGCCCAATGCGGAAATTTTAAAAAATGAAAATTTGCTCGCAACGCTGATTCCGAACGAGCCGTCGCTAGCCAATTATGCGGATGTGCTGTTCAAATACGATTTCCATATTTACGTAACGAACAGCTTTATCTACACTGTTACTTCCGTTACGATCGGCATCGCGCTTGGCGTCTTAATCTCATACGTCGTGTCCTTCTATCGATTTCCGTTCAAGAACGTCATCTATATCGCGATCATCATTACGATGATGGTGCCCATGCCGGGCATCTTCATACCGAAGTATATCGTGATATCGGAGCTCGGGCTGTTGAATAGCCGGCTGGGGCTTATCCTGCCCTTCGCCACGACATTAATACCGTTAACGATGTTCATTGTAAAAAACTTCATGGACTCTATCCCGAAAGAAATGATGGAAGCCGCGACGATAGACGGCTGCAACAAATGGAGCAAGCTGTGGCTGATCGTTGTCCCGCTGACTCGTCCCGCAATCGCGACGGTAGCGATCTTCCATGTGCGCGCGATCTGGAACGAGTGGCTGCTGCCATCCTTGACGATTACCGACAAGGAGCTTCATCCCATTCAATCGGGACTGATGAAATTTCAG
Organism: Paenibacillus chungangensis; assembly: GCF_042675905.1. Lineage (NCBI taxonomy): Bacteria > Bacillati > Bacillota > Bacilli > Caryophanales > Paenibacillaceae > Paenibacillus > Paenibacillus chungangensis. The sequence continues at coordinate 214,157 of NZ_JBHTJZ010000004.1, forward strand.
GGAGAGCATTTCATCGATTACTCCTTGACCATGACGGGGCTTGTCGTCTCCATGCTGCCGCTGCTCATTATGTTCTTCTTGCTTCAGAAGCATATCATTAACGGCATATCCAGCGGGGCGTTAAAGGGATAGCAGGCTATTCGAAAGGAATTCGGGGAAAAGGAGTGGCGAAGATGCTTATTGCCGGATATGGCGACAGTATTACGGCGGGAGTGCATATGAATCGCGGGGAAGGGTATATCGAGCAGTTGGCCTGCCTGCTGGGCGGTACGTCGGTGAATGCCGGCGTGCCGGGGCAGACGACGAAGGACGCATGGCCGAGGCTGGAGAGGGATGTGCTGAGCCGGAAGCCGGATATATGCGTCGTGCAATTCGGCATGAACGATCATGTGGCTGTCGCTCGCGGACAATCCAGAGTCGCATTGCCCCTGTTCCGTGACAATCTGATCCGAATCGTGACGGAGCTGAAGAAACGGCAAATACGTGCTCTGCTATGCACGATACATCCTATCATCGAAGGGGATGACGAAGCTTATTATTACGCACGCCATCCCCGCGAATGGTACGCCCCTTCGGGAGCGGGAAGCTGGATCGAACGCTATAGCGAGGCTATACGCCAAGCGGCGGCGGAGTGCGGATGTGCGCTGGCCGATGTGGAGCGGCATTGGATGGAGCAATTGGGAAGGGGCGTTCTACTGGGCGAGCTGCTTCGGACGAAGGAGAACAGCGGAGATGACGACGGAGTCCATCCGACTCCGCTCGGCCACCGATTGTATGCGGAGTGCATGGTCAGCCAGTTGATCGATTGATGGCCATTATGATTAGCAGAAGGAGGATGACAGCGATGAATCGGAATGACCGGAGCGAAATCGCCATTATCGGCGGAGGAGTCGGCGGCTGCGCAGCGGCCATGGCGGCATGCCGGGCAGGCAAGAGGGTCGTCATGACGGAGGAGACAGATTGGATAGGAGGGCAGCTGACGAGCCAGGCGGTACCGCCCGACGAGCATCCCTGGATTGAACAGTTCGGCTGTACGGGAAGCTATCGCCAATACCGCAATGCCGTAAGGGATTACTATCGGCGTTATATGCCGCTGACGCCGGAAGCGCGTGCGAAGGAGCGGCTGAATCCCGGCAATGGCGTCGTCAGCCGCTTGTGCCATGAGCCGAGAACGGCGCTGGCGGTGCTGGAGCAGATGCTGGCGCCATATGTGCATACCGGCCAGTTGGTTATTATGACACACTATAAGCCTGTCGAAGCGGATGTGGATGGCGACCGCATCGTATCCGTTACGGTGGAGCATGTGTTGACGGGAAGCAGACATATGCTGGAAGCGCCGTATATTCTGGATGCTACGGAATCCGGCGACTTGCTACCGCTGGCGGGCGTCGAATATGTGACGGGCATGGAGTCCCGGGCGCAGACGGGCGAACCGCATGCGCTGCCCGGAGAGCCGGACCCGATGGGCATGCAGGCTCTGACTCACACGTATGCGATTCAATATTTCGAGGGCGAGGACCATACGATTGAGAAGCCGGAACAATATGAGTTCTGGAGAGCTTATCGCAACGACGAATTTTGGACAGGGCCTCTCTTCAGTTGGATCGTCCCGCATTTCATCACGCTGGAGCCGGTTGTCTATCCGTTCTTCGACGAGCCGGGCGGATTGACTTCGCGATGGGCATACCGTCGTATTGTGGACAAGTCGAATTTCTTGCCGGGTACGTATCGGAGCGATATCGTATCGGTGAATTGGCCGCAGAATGATTACTGGCTCGGGTCCATCATCGATGTAAGCGAGGAGGAGAGGCGGAAGCATCTGCACAATGCGAAGCAACTGAGCTTATCGCTGCTGTATTGGATGCAGACGGAAGCGCCCCGTCCGGACGGAGGCCGCGGTTATCCCGGCATTCGTCTGTGCAAGGAGGCGCTAGGTACGGAGGACGGTCTTGCGAAGGCGCCTTATATTCGCGAATCCAGAAGAATTAAGGCGGAGTTCACCGTGCTGGAGCAGCATATTAGCGCCGAGATCAGAGGCGATCAAGGGGCGGAGCAGTTCGAGGACACGGTCGGAGTAGGCGCATACCGAATCGACCTGCATCCGCGACTGGGCGGCCGGGGTTATCTGGACATGTCGTCTTATCCCTTCCAGATTCCGCTCGGCAGCCTTATACCGGTGAGGATGAACAATCTGATTCCGGCTTGCAAAAATATAGGCGTGACGCATATTTCGAACGGCTGCTACCGCTTGCATCCCGTCGAATGGAACATCGGCGAAGCTGCGGGAGCCTTGGCGGCTTACTGCCTGGACCGCGAAGCGCAGCCGAGGGAGGTGCGCCATAACCGCGAATTGCTGAAGGGGCTGCAGGAGAGGCTGGAGCAGGACGGTGTAGAGCTGCATTGGCCAAGCGTCAAGGCGCTGTAACGGCTTTGGCAGGGGAATGCGTTCATAACAGGTCGGCAATGCCGGAGCTATGGACGCATCCTGCCCGCTGGTGCAATGGGAAAAGGGCCTCGATCTCGATAGAGGTTTTCCTTTTCCCACAAAATGTAAGCGCTTTATTTTAGTCCGTAATTTATTCCGGGAGGTTAATGACGTGAAAAAAGAACTTAGCTTATGGTTAAAGCTGTTAATCGCAATCCTGATTGTTCATACGATTGGAGCCGCCGCCGTACCGGGAGACGGGAGTCAGGCAAAAGCGGCAAGTCCGGGACCGGATGATGGAGGCCTTATTGCAGAAGACGAGATGAACAGCTTGTCTCTTGTTCATGCTTCGCAGGATGTGGCGGCAATAGACTCTTCCGTCAGTCCGCTGGTTAGCCCGACGGATGTAGAAGGCGACCCATTCCTATTCGCCTCGAACGGCGGCAATCCCGAGATTGTCTACAAGAAGGGAGATATCCGTTCCTTCGTGCTTGTGGCCTATCGCGATCCGCAATCGCAAGGCGAAGGCTTCAGCTTCTCGGTATCCAGCGATGGCGCGGCCTTCACTTCGATCGAACCGGCCGTAGTGAACGAAGGCGCAAGCGAAGGCTCGTTGGACAGGTTGGTCTACGAGTGGCATGGGGCGGCGAATGCGAATTACCTCAAGCTTGCCTGGAACGGTGGAAGCGGTACGTCCGCTCTGTATGCTAGCAAGATCAGAATAGGCTACACAGGAGGCGTATGGACGGAGGATGCGGGATTCCGCCTGACTGCCACCTCCGACCTTCATCAGCCTGGCGGCTGGGAGACGAGATACGCGAAGCTGGGTGCAGGAGCTGCGCCTGACTTGACAGTCAGCATCGAGAGCGGAGGCGGCGCTCCAGGCTCCTATGTGAAGCTGGCCGACCAATCGGCCGCTTCGGAAGGCATGGCGCTGATCGGCCAGACGGTTTCCCTGCCCGACTTCTTCAGCGGGCCGGAGGATTTCACCGTATCGCTGGATTACCGCTTGTTCGGCTCGGGAGCGAGTCAGTCCCATTCACTAAGGCTGGTTATTCTGCCTGTACCGGTCTGGAACCAGCTGTCGCAGACAGCGAACGCCGCCGACACATACAACCCGTCAAGCGAGCTGTATGCTTATATGCTTTATGACGGGACGGGATCGGCGGATCATGTGAAGGAGTGGAGCCGCGTCACCACGGAAGGGCAAGACATAGCCGCAGCCCTGCAGGGGTATGCCGGCGACGATGTCGTCGTGGCGATCGCCATGGAAGCCGCATCGGGACATACGGATGAGGCGCACATCGACAATGTCGAGATCAATGCGGGAGAGATGACGTTGTCCCGGCCCCACTTCGTTGCGGTGAAGGCCATCCGAGACCGCCTGTTCGGGTACCGCTGGGCAAGCGATGTGCTGCAAGCTTACCGGGACCGATACGATATATGGCTGACGCGCGATATCGCCTTAATTCCCGATTCCAGCTACATCTGGGAGAATCGCTTCAACGATCCTGACTACAACGTTCCGCTCGTCTATGAATATATGTCCTATCAGGATATACTGGCGAGCGGCTACGATTACGACACGTATTACCAGATTGCCGAGTTCGAATCTCCGGGTCTGGACCCCGGCGATCCGTCCGACGATTACATCATCAGCTCGCAGAATACGGACCCCAATGTGATGGATCAGATTACTCGAGGCTGGTATGCGAAGTGGATAACGGATCATACGAATGCGGCCAAATATTTGGCGTACCTCTATATTCTGACAGGCGAGTCGGCCTATGCCGAGAAAGCGGCGGAGATCGTGAACGAATTCGCGGCGAAGTATCCGCAATACGAGGAGCATGACGTGGTGGAGCCCGCGCGCGACTTCGCGACCAGGCTATTTTACTCCCCCTTGAATGAAGCCGCTTACTTCGTGACGCCGATGGTGTTCGCCGTGGACAGCTTGTACAATTCCGGCGAGTTCAACGAGGCTGACAAAGCGGCTATCCGCACCGACATGTTCTATCCCGCGACAGACGCCATCAAGTTCAGTCATCGCATGAACAATTTTCAAGTTATTCAGAATACGGCGCTGGGCTTGACCGGCTACCTCTATGACGACAGCGGCCTCATATCCGATGCGCTGCTTGGTTATGCCCCGTCGAAGCAGGACGGAACGGCGCTGGGCATGTTCGACGGTCTTTTGGAACTGGGCGTAGGGGAGGACGGCTTCTGGTTCGAGGGATCGCCGAGCTACCACAGCTTCGTGCTGAAGCATTACATTTACCTGGCGAATGCGGCTCTTCGGTTCGGCAGCGAGGATAGGCTTAATCTGTACGAAGGGAATGAGCGGTTCAAGTCCATGTTCGACGCGCTGCTTCGGCTGCCGTATCCGGACTTGACGCTGCAGGCGAACAACGACTCTGTATATAAGCCCAATCTGCTGACGCCGATGTATCTCTGGATGATGGAGACGGCTGACCGGGCCTACAGCGATATCGATTCCAGCTATCGGGAATATATGAATCAGGCTTACGGCATGGCTTCCGTATCCCGAAGCGACGCGGAGCTATACTCGCTGTTGTTCGGCTATGCGGCAATACCGGAGACAAGCGAGCCGTTCCTGCTATCCGATGCGAACATGACCGGGCTGGGAAGTCTGCTGACCCGCAATCACGTCGGCGGCGAGACGTACATGAGCACGCTGGACTACGGTCCGCATACCGGCGGTCACGATCATTATGACAAGCTGAATGTCACGACATACGGAAACGGAAGAGTATGGCTTGACGATCTGGGCATGAGTCCTTACGGCACGGTATCCGCGGAGCAATATTACCGGAAGTCCGCGGCGCATAATACGGTCGTCGTACCGGATAAGCTGCAAGCCGGCATGGGGGGCTCCTTCCTTGCGCAAGGTCATACCCGTTCCATGCACTTCAGCGCAGCTTCCGCCGACGGCATCTATCCCGACGTCCAGCAATACCGCCGTGCGGTCATTATGGTCGACGACTGGATGCTGGACGTATTCAAGCTTCGCACATATGACAGTATCACATTCGACTGGTTCGCCCACGTTCCGGAAAGCTCGATGAATCTGAGCTTGCCTGTTACAGCAGCAAGCGGCATGCTGGGAAGCTCGGAAGGCTATCCATTCATTGAACTGCAAGCCGAAGCATTCACTTCCGGCAATTGGCATGCAGAGTTCACCGATGCTGTAGACAGTCAGAATCGATACCGGATTACGATGTTGAACGATGCGCCGATGCAAGTATATGAATCGCGCTCCTTCGGAAGGGCGAATATGCCGGGCGTGCAGACACCGGTATTGACGGCCCGCCAGACGGTCAATGGTGCAGGCGAGTTCGTCGCGCTCCATGAGTTCTCCCCTGGAGGCAGCCAAGGCATTGCGAGTGCCCAGGTTACGGAAGAGGGAGTAGAGGTGGCAATGTCGTCCGGCGAATCGTATCATCTGCAATACGATATAAGCCACGCTACAGAAGAGACAAGCTTCAAGCTGGTCAAGCAGGATAGCGGCGGAGCGGTGACAAGGTTGGAGATCGCCAACGATAACCGCTTGTCTCTGGATGGCCGCATCTATGCGAGCAGCGACCAAGTGCTAAGCGGATTGTCGGTCGAACACGGCAGCGGCGGTACGGTCGACATTGCGAATACCGTTCAAGAAGACTCGAACGCACAGAAGACGCTGACCAGCTTTACCTTCTATTATGGCGCCGGTACATTGAACGAGGTAAGAGTGGATGGCGTTCCCGCAGGCTTCAGCCGGGATGGAGACTACGTGACGGTACAAGCGCCAATGGCGGCCAGACCGACATTAAGGAATCGGCAATTCACGCTGAACGCATCGGAGGATGCTTATGCGAAGGAGGTGGAGCCGGATCGGGTGCTGGGCCACTATACGACGCTTGGCTTGAGAAATTCGGGCACCTCCAGTGCCAGCATGGCGGCGTATCTGAAATTCGATCTGGGCACGTATACCGGCAATCAGGTGAATGAAGCCAAGCTTCGCTTCTATGCCTATGACAATGCCGCCCCGTATAACCCGATAGAGCTCGCCGTATACGGCATAGCGGACAATGGCTGGTCGGAGGAATCTCTGACGTGGAACAATGCCCCTCTGCTCGGCAAAGACCAGTCCGGCAAGACGGTGGTAACGGACATGGGAGTGTCGTCATGGTATATCGACAAGGTCAGCTTGGCCGACGGCAATTACAGCTGGTTCGAGGTCGATGTGAGCGCATTCGTGCAGGAGCACGGGGGCGGCGGAGAGATAAGCTTTATCGTGCTGCCGGAAGATCAGGGATATAGCGACTGGATATTCATGACCAGCAAGGAGAGCGGAACCAGACCGCCTCAATTAATGCTGCGGGAGCACGAAGATCTGGCAGTGGTGGAGACCGGTTATATCCGGGGAGGTCAATATGAGCATCAGCAGATGGATGGCACTGTTCTGGCGGAAGTGATGGATGCGCCGATCGCTGATGACGACAGAATAACCTATATGAAATTCGACATGGGCGGTTATTCCGGCAGCGAATTGGGCAAGGGCATCCTGCAGTTCCGGGCGTCCGCTCCGGGAGCTGTCGGCAGCGTTGCCGTCTCTGTATACGGCATCACGGATGACAGCTGGACGGAATCATCGCTAACCTGGGCGAATTCGCCCAATCATGCCGAAGGGGATACAGGGATCACGGGAGTCGGGGATACAGCGATTCCGATTGCAACCCTGTACGTAGACAGTGAAGAACGCACATATGCGGTGGATGCGACGCGATTCCTTCAAGGCAGATTGTCTTCCTCCCATGCCTCCTTCCTGTTAACGGACTTGCAGGACGGCAATGTGCTGGTGAAGGTTGACGGGCGTCTGGGACCGGAGCCTCCGGTATTGTCTATGTACGAGCCAGTCAAGGAGGAGGTGCAGGAAGCGGCCTTCATCTGGGGAGGAAGCTATGCGGACGGCAACTACGAATATTCCTCCCATCTTGTTGTCAAGAATGCCGCAGGAACCGGAGCGGACCGCAAATCATACATCAAGCTCGACTTGTCCGGCTTGAAGACCGAGCGGGTGAATCGGGCGCTGCTCAGGCTTTACGGCAAAAACAGCACTTCGCCGGAGGCAACTCCCGTTAGTGCATATGGCATACTCGACAATAACTGGTTGGCAGATGCGATTACGTTCAACGCTGCGCCTAACCATGATCCCTTAAGCGGGAATGTGACAGGTATCGGCACAACGGCTTATTTGCTGGATACGGTCGAAGTAAACGGAACGGCCGGATATTACGAATGGGACATTAGCGATTTCCTGTACACGGCGTTAAAGAGGGGGGAGTCGGAGCTGAGCGTTGTGCTGGCTATTGAAGAGGAGTACGGAACAAGTTATATCGACTTCAACAGCCATCATGGCATCATTCCGCCGTTGCTCCTGTTGGAGCACTAATGGCGGCAATCTTGCGATAATGTCGGCCGAATGTGAAGGCGACTTGTAATCATTAGTTGAAAGTGCCTGCTTTTTGCATCACCTTGTTCCTAGAAGAACTTGGGATGCTGGAGCGGGCACTTTTTCTAAGGTGGCGTTCGCGAGGGCGACCTTCTGCCAAGGAGTGATAAGCATTCTTATACACTATGAAAACACATGATACATACCAGCTCCTTCGTGCGAAGCGTCTACCTAATGGCGGAAATGAGGGGGGATAGCGAAGATAAGAGCAGTTGCAACCGTTAGCTCCACATTCTTTAATTTCCGTACTCATATATGAAATAATCGGACTATCTATCGCGGGAATAGTAGCTATACAATGAAGGTGTAATCTACTATTTCTATCGAAGGGAGAGAGTTTATGTGAGAAGGGCTAGCTATCTGTTCGGTTTTGTTATGGCAGTCGTCATGCTCTCGATGGCGGGGGCTATACCGCCGCCGGCTCATGCATCCGCAACGGGCATGATCAAGCGGGTGTACACGGACAAGGCGAGGTACGCCCCCAGCAGTACGGCCACAATTAAAGTGGAGCTGACCAACGATTCCGGTTCCACCTTCAGCGGCAATGTCAATCTGGCGATTCACCATCTCGAGACGCAACTCCACACCGACTCCACAGCAATCAGCCTTCCCAATGGCAACTCTACTACAGTGACCTTCACCTGGACGACACCAAGCACGGATTTCAAAGGATACTTCGTACATGTAACAGCCGGCTCCGCTTCGGGAGCGACCGCCATAGACGTATCCAGCGATTGGACAAGATTCCCTCGCTACGGCTATATGGCGGAGTTCCCCAATGAGTCTTCGACCGTAACGGATGCGCGGGTGCAGCGCACGATCGAGGACTACCACACGAATGCGTTCCAGCTGTACGACTGGATGTGGCGGCACGAGAACAATATCAAGCGGACGGGAGGTGTCATTGACAGCTCCTGGACGGACTGGAGCGGCAAGCATACGATGTACTGGGCGACAATCCAGAATATGATCTCCTCCATGCACAATTACAACGCTGCAGCCATGCCTTATACGATGAGCTATGCGGCGCTCAACAACTATGAGGCGATCTCCGGCGTCAGTCCGGAATGGGCGATGTATGAGGACAGCGCGCATATGAATCCACTGGGCTTCGATTTCGTCGACAACAACCCGGATACGTGGCTCTGGCTGTTCAATCCCGGCAGCGCCGGTTGGCAGAACCATATTTATGGTGAGTACCGGGATATGATCTCTACGGCGGGCTTCGATGGCATCCATCTGGATCAGATGGGCGAACGCCCGGACCCCTACGATTATTACGGCAATGTGATCGATCTGGACAACAGCTTCTCCAGCTTCATTAACAATCTGCGCGCCAATCTGGACAGCAACGGCATGTCCGACAAGGTGATTACGTTCAATAACGTGGACGGAGCGGCGGAAGGCTGGGCGTTCGACGATGTGACTAAGAACGCGGATTACGACTTCACGTATACCGAGATCTGGGGGCACGCCAACGATTATATCGAGCTGAAGGGACTAATCGACAAGGCAAGGCGCAACAACGGGCAGAAGGCTGTCGTGCTGGCTGCTTACATGAATTATGAGGAGAATAGCGGCACGACCTACGAGGCGGAATCGGCGACGCTAAGCGGCGTATCGACGAATAACAATCACGCCGGCTATACCGGCAGCGGCTTCGTGGACGGCTTCGGCGATACGGGCGACTATGTGCAATTCAGCATTACCGTTCCGGAGGAAGGCTGGTATGGACTGGTATTCCGATACGGTAACGATACCGGCGCCAACAATACGCGCAGTCTGTATGTGGATGGCAACTTCGTCAAGCAGATCGACAACTTCCTGGATCAGGACAGCTGGGGAACGTGGAAGTTCGATGCGTCCCATACGGTATGGCTGACAGCGGGCTCGCATACAGTGAAGCTCGCCAAGGATGCCGGCGATACGGGCTTCATTAACCTGGACAGCTTGACGCTGGGCACATTCGACGAAGACGCTGTCCGGCTGACCAGCGCGGCTATCGCCGCTTCCGGCGGATCGCGCATCGAGATGGGAGAGGGCGACCAGATGCTGGGCCATCCGTACTTCCCGAATCGGGCCAAGCAGATGCGAAGCGGCTTGAAGGAAGCGATGAAGAACCATTACAACTTTATAACGGCGTATGAGAATCTGCTGTACGACAAGGATGTCTTCAACACTGATTCCGGCAGCCAGTTCGTGGAGATCGCGGGCCAGCCTGTCGCAGGCAACGGAACGGCGGGCAACATCTGGCACTTCATGAAGCAGAGCGACGATTACAATATTGTGCATCTGATCAACTTGAAGAACAGCACGGACACGGATTGGCGTTACTCCGATGATACGCCGACGACGCTTACGAGCTTGGCGACGAAGGTGTATGTCGGCGACAACGAATCGGTATCGGGCGTCTATCTGGCATCGCCTGATATTGCGCTGGGCGCGACGCAATCGCTCTCTTACACGACAGGCACGGACAGCAAGGGCAAGTATGTCTCGTTCACGATTCCTTCGCTGCAGTATTGGGACATGATCTATATGAAGCGAACCTTCACGGCGCCTACGAACGATCTGTACGAAGCGGAGAATGCCAACAAGGTCAATGTAGGGGTGAACAACAATCACTCCGGCTACTCCGGCACCGGCTTCGTGGACAACTTCGCGGACAATGACGGAGTAACATTCACTGTGAAGGCGGCGCAAGACGACGATCAAGTGCTGCTGTTCCGCTATGCGAACGGTGGATCGGATGCGACGAGAGACATATTCGTCGACGGTAATTATGCCGGAACGATCGGCTTCCCGTCTACCGGCAGCTGGAGCAACTGGTCGACCTCGGAGCTGACCGTCTCGCTGAAGAAGGGCATTCATACGATTACGATATGGAAGAATGCGGCCAATACCGGGGCCATCAATCTGGACTATCTAGATTTGGACAAAACGTATGTGTGGCAGTTCGATCGGCAGATTACGTCGGTGCCGGCAGGCTACCGCATTACGTTCCGCACCGGGGCTTCCGGCTGGGCGCATCAGGGCGTGAACAACTGGACGAATGTGGTCGACGTCATGATGAGACCGAACGGATCGGGCGACGCGCTGCTGGATCACGAGACGTCGGTAGGACCGTTCACGACCGGCACGACGGTGGACTTCACATTCCTGTGGGACGATAATGGGAACGGCATACTAGAGACGGGAACGGATCGCTGGGAAGGCACAGATTTTGAAATAACGGTCAGTTAATCGAAAGGGGTGCCATATATGACGGGTAAAAGGTATGGACAAGGAATGAGAAGATCGGCGCTGTTCGCACTCGCTCTCTCGCTTATGACCGCGCTGCTGCTACCGGCATCGGGACCGAGGGTATCCGCTTACGTCAGTGCGCTCGGCAATGTGATCGGCGTCACTGCAGCCGCCGATTCGCTGTCTCTGACAATCGACAACGGTGCGGAGCCGAATGACGACATGCTTATCTTCGATATATTGCGAGACGATATCGTGAAGGTGTCATATCGGCCGAACAATGTGACGCCGAGCGCCGATACGCCGATGATCGATCCCACCAAGACGTGGACGACGGTCGGCTCGACCATCGACACATCGGGAGATCCTATCGTCATCACAACGTCGAAGATGAAGGTGGAAATCGCCAAAAACCCTGCCCGCGTAACAATTAAAAAGGCGGACGGCACGACACTGCTATGGGAGCCTGCGGCAGGCGGTGTCTTCTACGACGGCGTTCGCTTCCAGCATCATACGAGCCACAACGTCTACGGCATCAGAAGCTATAACGCCAACGAAAGCGCGCCTGACATTATTCGCAATTCCAGCACTCATCCCGCGCATGCCGGCCATCAAGGAGATTCCGGCGGACCGTTCATCTGGTCGACAGCGGGATACGGCGTCCTGGTAGACAGCGACGGCGGCTATCCTTACACCGATAATACGGGCAAGCTGGAGTTCTACTATGGCGGTACGCCGACAGAGGGACGGCGCTACAGCAAGACGGACGTGGAGTACTATGCGTTCGTCGGCAGTCCGGATGAGATTATGGACGGCTTCTCGGAGGTAACGGGCAAGGCGCCGATGCTGCCGAAGTGGTCGCTCGGCTTCATGAACTTCGAGTGGGATACGAATCAGACCGAGATGACGAATATGGTGGATACGTACCGCGCCCGCAACATTCCGATCGACGGCTACGGACTGGATTACGACTGGAAGAAGTACGGGGAGACCGGCTACGGCGAGTTCGCCTGGAACACGTCGAACTTCCCTGATGCCGGCACCACTGCGCTGAAATCGACGATGGATGCCAAAGGGATCAAGATGATCGGCATTACGAAGCCGAGAATCGTGACCGAGGATGCCAGCAATACGCGAACGAGCCAATACTACGATGCGGATACGGCAGGGTATTGGTATCCCGGGCATAGCGAATACTCCGACTACTTTATTCCTGTGCTGGTAAGGAGCATCGATCCCTATAACGCAGGCATGCGGTCATGGTATTGGGATCATTCCGAGGCGGCTTACGACAAGGGCATCGTCGGCTGGTGGAACGACGAGACGGACAAGGTGTCATCCGGCGCCGCCCAGTGGTGGTTCGGCAACTTCACGACCGGCCATCTGTCGCAAGCAATGTACGAGGGACAACGCGCTTATACGAGCGATGCGCAGCGGGTATGGCAGACGGCAAGAACCTATTATCCCGGAGCGCAGCGCTATGCGACGACGCTGTGGTCCGGCGATATCGGCGCCCAGTTCCAGATGGGCGACAAGGTAGGCTGGGCTTCAGGCATGAAGGAGCAGCGGACAGTTATGCTGTCCTCCGTGAACAACGGACAGCCGAAGTGGGGTATGGATACGGGCGGCTTCAATCCGAACGACAGCAATCCAAGTCCGGAGCTATATGCCAGATGGATGCAGTTCGCCGCGCTTACCCCGGTATTCCGCGTCCACGGCAATCTGTATCATCAGCGGCAGCCGTGGTTCTACGGCAATACGGCGGAGGAAGCGGCGAAGGCGGCCATCCATCTGCGCTACTCGCTCATTCCGTATATGTATGCTTACGAGAGGAGCACGTATGAGACGAACAAGGGCCTTGTACGACCGCTTATTTTCGACTACCCGACAGATGCCAATGTGAAAAATTATGTAGACGCCTGGATGTTCGGTGACTGGATGCTGGCGGCGCCGGTCGTCGATGAAGGGCAGACCGTGAAGCCGATCTACTTGCCGGCGGGCACGTGGACGGATTATTTCACCGGCAAGGTCTACTCCGGAGGACAGACGATTCAATATCCCGTCAACGCCGAGACATGGTCGGACATTCCGCTGTTCATTAAGAAGGGGGCGATCATTCCTTCACAGGATGTGCAGGACTATATCGGCCAGAGCGCGGTGACGACGGTCGATGTGGACGTGTTCCCGGATACGGCGGCGACGAGCTTCACTTATTATGACGATGACGGCACCAGCTACAATTATGAGAGCGGCTCTTACTTCAAGCAGGACATCAGCGCGCAGGATAACGGCGGCAGCGGCATTAACGTGAATGTCGCGGGCAAGTCGGGCTCTTATACGCCGGCCGTCCAGCATTATGTGCTGAAGGTGCATGGCAAGGCGGGCACTGGCGTGACCAGCAACGGGTCCGGACTGACCTCTTACGCGGATCTGGACGCTCTGAGGGCGGCCAGCGGTGAGGGATGGACGACGGGCGAGGATAAGTATGGGGATGTCACCTACGTCAAAGTAGCGGCAGGCAGTGGCTCCGCCAAAAGCGTCGTCATTAGCGGCAACGCAGCCGCTTCCTCCTCCACGTTCAAGCTGGAGGCGGAGGATGCTTCGCTGTGGGGTGAGACGACGGGTACGATGGCTAAGGTGAATAATAATCATGCCGGATACTCCGGAACGGGCTTCGTCGACGGCTTCGACAACACAGACGCCGCGGTCACCTTCTATGCCGATGTGAAGGTAGGCGGCACTTACAATGTTGACCTTCGCTATGCGAATGCGACGGGCGCGGCCAAGACGGTCAGCATCTTCGCCAACGGCAAGCGGGTGGCGCAAGCGTCGCTGCCGCATCTGGCGAACTGGAGCACCTGGTCGAAGGTGAGCGAGAGCATTCCGCTGGAAGCCGGCCGCAACACGATTACTTACCGCTATTACGCCGATGCCGGCGACACCGGCAATATCAATCTGGATTATATCGAGGTGCCGAAGGAGCCGATTACGGCGAAGTACGAGGCGGAGAGCGCGGAGCTGTCCGGCGGAGCTTCCGTGAATGAGAATCATCAGTTCTATAGCGGCAAGGCGTTCGTGGACAGCATGACGACTGTAGGGACAGCCGCTTCCTTCAAGGTGGATGTGCCTACAGCCGGCAATTATAACGTCTCGCTGCGCTATGCCAACGGTACGGGCAGTACAAAGACGCTCAGCACATATGTGAACGGAGTCGATGTAGCGCAAGCGAGCCTCACAAGCCCGGGCGCCAGCTGGGATGTATGGCAGGATAATGTGCAGACGTTGACGCTGGCAGCGGGTACGAATACGATTGCGTTCAAATATGACGGAGCAGACAGCGGCAATGTCAATCTGGATCGGCTGCTGGTGTCGGCAGGTACGCCGGCTGTACCGTTCGAGGAGCTGAATCTGCTGGATAACGGAGACTTCGAACGAGCTGGCGGATACGGCAGCAACTGGACAGAGTGGCATCCCGGCGGGCAGGCGCTTGCGTACGGTGTGGACAGCGGTTCGGGCTCTCATCCGCCGCAATCCCCTTGGACAGAGAATAAGCGGGCGTACTTCTATTCCGCCAGCGCATATCAGCAATCCATTCATCAGGTGGTGAACGTGCCGGTGAACAACAGCTACTACAAGCTGGAAGCGTGGGTGCGCATGCAGTACGCCAATCCGACGACGGCACGGGCGGAGATAAGCGGATACGGCGGCACTGCTTTATACGAGAATATAACCAATGACGGCGTGTGGAAGTATATCAGCATCGACAATATTTACGTGACCAGCGGACAGGTGGACGTAGGCTTCTATCTGGACTCGCCTGGCGGAACGGTGCTTCATATTGACGATGTGCGCTTGACGAAGGAATAAGAGCTTCTGTTGACAGAAGAATGGTCATAAGGGAATGAATAAAGGAATGCCCCCGGCAGATTGTTCTGCTCGGGGGCATCCCTTTGCGCCTGTAGAAGTGGGAAGAGAAGTCTGAAGTAGGTGCAGAGATTGATCGAGTTGGCACAACAGGTGGCGCAGAGGCAGCTAAATCGATTCTATGTCATTAGTGAAACCATAATTATCTTTCTAGGACACCGCAAATGGATTTAGTACAGTTATATCAGGCTATATCATAAAAAATCGCTAAAATCGTCAGAAAGAGTAGCATGAAATCCATTTATTTGTGGCAAGTAGGATCATTTCAACGAAAATAATGACATGAAATCCAGTTAGTTAATCGACTGGGGATTGAATTCATTGGCGACGACTCTTCTCCTGATACTCGCCCGGCGGCATGCCGAAGTGCTGCTTGAATACGTAGGAGAAGTGCTTGACGCTTGTGTAGCCGGCTTTCTCCGCGACGTCGTACACCTTCTCGTCCGGCTTCGCTCGGAGCAGGGAGGCCGCATGCTCCATGCGCACCCGGGTCAGGAACTTGATATACGATTCGCCGGTGTTGCTATGGAACAGGCTGCTCAAATAGCCGGAGGACATATTCATCTTCTCCGCAATAAGCGCAAGGCTAAGCGGTTCGGAGTAATGAGACAGAATGTAATCCTTTACTTTCGTCACTATATCATGCTCCTTGCCGCTGTGCTCCTGCAGCGCATGCTCCGCATTCCTCCAATAGCCGTCGTATAGTGGCTCCAGCACTTCCCGCAGCAGCTGTGCGGCATCATCTGTATGGTAAGCAGCCGCCGTACACCGCTGCTTCAGTTGCTTCAGGGAGCGATACACGGCCTCCTGAGCAATCATTCGCTCTCCCGCCCGGCTGTTCGACGCCAAAGCTTCGAGCATATAGACGCCTAGACGAAGAAGTTCGATTCGATTAATGGGACCTTCCGTCTTCGTCAGCTTGAGAAGGGAGGTGTGAAGCTGCACTTCATTATTATCGCGCAATGCGCCTTGAACAGAAGAGATATCCTTGTCCAGCTGCCTGACTCGCTCGTCCAGATCGGCGTTGTCGGCAAGTAGCTCCGCTGAGGAGAGAGGAGCTGCGAATACGCTGTGCTTCAGTGTCTGACAAGCTCTCCGGTAAGAGATGCCAAGCTGCAGCACATCCAGCTCAGAGAAGCCGCGAGCGCCCCACAGCCGCAATCCGGTCATGGAGGAGATGCTGTCGGACAGTCGGCGGAACAGCTCAGCGCATCTTCGGCTGACATTGTCCGCATCGTCCCCTGGAACCAGCATGACCGTTCTTTCCTCATTGTCGATGAAGGCGATGGTTCCTGCTTCCGCTTCAGCAAGCTCCATGGCCGTCTGATGAACAATGTAGCGGTACAGGGCGTAGTCGCTGGGGGAGATATCGCGCTCCAGCATGGCGCATCCGTCCAGCTCCACGACCAGCATGGCGCCTTCCGCTTCCAGCAGACTGAGCTTCAGCCGGTGAAGGATGGGATACAGCATCCGGATCTCGCTGTTGTTGTCATAAGCGACGGCGCGCAGGAAGTTGCGGGCGACGCCTTCGCGAGACTGCTCCGACAGCGCCTGCAGCGTCTTCACAGCCGTCTTGCTTGCGGCTTCGGCGGCTAGCCTCCCGGCCAGCTTATCCAGCACGGAGGCCAGCTCCTCGTTCACAATTGGCTTTAGCAAGTAATCATTCACGCCGTAAGCCATCGCTTCCTTGGCCATGGCGAATTCATCGTAGCCGGACAAGATGATGATGTGAGGACGGTCTCTGCGCTCCGACAATTGACGGGCGAGCTCCAGCCCCGACAAGCCTGGCATCTTGATATCCGTAATGACAAGATCGATACCTTCCATTCCATCTATAACAGCCAGCGCTTCTTCGCCGTCGCCGGCTTCTCCGACACATTCCCAGTGTTCGCTAAGCTGTCCGGCATTGGCCTTTATATAATTGCGGGTAAGAGGCTCGTCGTCAACGATAATCAGCTTATACATGTCTGGTCTGCTCCTTCGCTGCGGTATAGGGGATAGCTAAAGTGACGGTCGTTCCTTCGCTCAGTGCGCTTGCTACGCTTAAACCATAGGCATCGCCGTATTTGACCTTAATCCGCTTGTTCACATTAATCAACCCGATCCCCGCATGCCGCCGGTCGGCGCTTCCGCCGGCTTCCGCCGAATCGTCCAGCTTCCGCCGAAGCTGCAGCAGCGCATCACCGTCCATTCCCGGCCCGTCATCCTGTACGACAATAAGCAGTCGGCCGTCCCGGGTGGAGGATACGACGGTGATCGTCGTCGGCTCCTTCTTCCGCTCGCAGCCATGCACGACGGCATTCTCCACGACGGGCTGGAGCAGCAGGGCAGGGACGGGGTAATCCGTGAGCGAGGGATCGATGTCAATCCGGTAATGGAGCCGTCCTTCGTAACGGCTGCTCTGGATGCCCAAGTAGGCGTGGAGCAGCTCGATCTCTTGCCGCAGCGTAATTTCCTTGTCCCACTGGGACATGCCGCGAAGTATGCTGCTCAGGCCGTTAATATGCTGGATCGCTTGCCCGCTCTTGCCGGATTGCATCGACAGGCTAATCAGGTTCAGCGTGTTGAAGATGAAGTGCGGCTGGATCTGGCTGAACAGGGCATTGATTTGCGCTTCCTGCTGCAGCAGCTTGGACTCGTACACCTCCTTGACCAGCGACGTATTCTCCCGCAGCATCTCGCCGATCCGGCCGACCAGCCGGTTGAAGGCGAACCCCAGATAGCCCATCTCATCGCGGCGGCTGCTCTGGAAGGTGACGTCCAGCCGGCCCAGCTCCACCTCCTTCATCAGCTTGACGATGGCGAGCAGCGGCTTCAAGAAGTGACGGACCAGCAAGACAAGCACAATTAATGCAATGAGGGCGCCGCTGATGGACAGAAGCAAGGCGTTATTGCGGGTGCGAATCGCTTCCCGGTTCATGTCGGATATGGAGTTCACGGCGACGATGTGCCACTGCATGCGGGGAATGGTTGTACTGTTGACGATATATCCTTTATGCGACGCGGCGTTCCGGTCGGACAGGACCGACAGCGCAATGTTTTTGTGCAGGGGATTAGAGGCGTAGATGAATTCGCGCTGCTCGTCCAGAATAAACAGCCCTCCGCCTTCGCTCATTTTGGCTTTCTCCATAATGTCTTCGATGCCTTTATAGTTGGCGTCGGCTTTGATCACGCCGAGTATATGCTGGGAATTGCTGATGCTTCTCAATTGCTTGACAACCGAGAATACCTGCACATTGCCGCTGCTGCGTATGAATTCGTTGTCGCGCGCCGAGACGAAGATGTATTCCTGGGATGCCAGCGCCCGCTTGTACCAATCGTAAGCCTCCATATTCTCGTCTGGCACAAGCTTGGTAGGGAGACGGGCGCTGGAGTAGATGGCGTCGGTGACGATGGAGACGCGGAGAATGTCTTCGCGAGGATAGATCATCATCTCGTCCAGGAAATTCTCGATCAGTCTCCGCTTCTCCAGCTGCGCCAGCTCTGTCTTGGCCGGCGGCTCTTCCAATGCTTGCATAATGCCCGCATTGCGATAGGGGAACAAGGTCAGCCTGTACAAGTCGTCCAGGTACGTATCCATGTTCAGGGATACCTGATCAATAATTTGCTGCACCTTGTCGGCGGATTGCTGCTGGAAGTCTCGGGTGTAGCGCGTATAGGACAGATAGGATGCGAAGAAGACGGTGAGGAAGAGCAGCAAGCCGGTCATCATGATCAGCTTCGATACAATGCTCCATTCGCTGAATTTCCACAATCGGAATGACGGTTTCATAACTATCGCTCCTCTTCTCCTCGCTAATGCTTGCCGCAGATTCACTCATTGAAAGGCTTACATTAATTGTTATGTTAACCCTGTCCAATTGTAAAGCATATCTGAAAAAAACGTACCTTCTTCGTGAATCTTCGGTATTTCGTCGACATGGTAATCGCTGTAAGCTTATGGTGTAGCATCAATACAACCTTGGGGGAGGAAATACAGTGAAACGCAATAAGTGGATTTCATTTGTAAGCATTATGCTCATCCTTATGTTGAGCGCGGCGTGCAGCTCCAATAACGGAGGGAACAATAAGAACGCTGCAACGGAGAAGCCGGCTACCAATACGGAGACGAAGCAGTCGGCGACAGAGAAGCCGAAAGAGAATGTAACGCTGAAATTTTTCACGGGAAAAGTAGAGACAGTGGACCTGATGAATGAGCTGATCGCCAAATTCGAAGCCGATAATCCGGGCATTAAAGTGGAGCAGGAGTATCAGAAGGATGCCAGCAATGTCATCAAGGTCAAGTTCGCTTCCGGAGATGTGCCGGATATTACAACCGTGTACGCGCAGGATTATGTGGATCAAGGGAAATACCTGGATCTGTCGAACGAGTCGTTCTGGTCGCGCGTCCTGCCTGCCATCAAGGAGCTGAACACAGACATCAAGACGGGCAAGCAATTCCGCGTAGCGACGAACGTGACGATGGCGGGCATTTTCTACAATAAGAAAGTGTTCGAGGAGCTGGGATTGCAAGAGGCGCATACGTGGGAGGAGTTCAAGTCCAACCTGCAAGCCATTAAGGACCAGAAGCCGGACATGACGCCGATGTTCCTGGCGGGCAAGGATTCCTGGACGCTGGGCCATCTGATTGAATTCATGGCGCACGGCGTGATCAAGCAGAAGTACGGCGTGGCGGAAGCGCGCGCGGCATTCATTAACAATGAGTCCGACAAGCTGCAGTTCGATGTGGCCGGCGGAGGCATCGATGCGTTCGCAGGCAGGCTGATGGAGCTGAAGGAAGCGGAACTAATCAACAAGGATGCGCTGACTGCGACTTACGATAACCAGAAGGAAGCGTTCGTGAACGGACAGTCCGCGTTGTTCAGTCAAGGCATGTGGGTGCTTGGGGATCTGTTGAACATGAAGCCGGATATGGCGGATACGATCGGATTCTCTCCATTCCCGGCCATTGCTGACGGCACGCAGCCCGTCACGCTGTCAGCGGAAGATTCCGTCTATGCCATAACTGCGGAATCGAAGCATCCGGAGGAAGCGAAGAAGTTCCTGGAGTTCCTGTTCCAGCCGGAGAACTTGAAGGCGTATAGCGAGTTCCTGAAGTCTCCGCCAGCCTTCACAGATGTCAGCGCTGATTGGGGACCGCTGAAGGATCAGGCTGCCGCAGCATTGGAAGCGGGTGTCAACATTGCCTTCACGGATACGCCGTCGGGCTTCTCTGGAGATGATGCGGGCCGTATGGTACAGGAGCTGCTTGCAGGCAAGTACAAGGATTCGCAGGAGTTCGCCTCCGCCTACAAGGAAGCTTGGGATAAAGCCTGGAACGCTACGAATAAGTAAGGAAACCTTTAACGATTGTTTTTTTAAATAATAGGGCAGGTGGGAGAGACCATGCGCGTATGGATCAACAAACTAAATGCACGACTACATCACTTCATGGCGGTTCCTGCGATCCTGCTGTTTGGCTTGTTCTTTCTCTACCCGCTTACGCAGGGCGTTGGCATTGCACTAACGGATTCCAACGGCATAACTACGCCCAACTTCGTCGGATTGCAGAACTTTATCGATTTCTTCAAGGATGACCGGGCGCGCAACGATGTGCTTATTACGATTTATTTCGCGCTGGGCAGTGCGCCGCTGCTGAACTTGTTCGGGCTGATGTATGCACTGTTCCTGGACCGCAAGCTGGCAGGAAGAGGCTTCGTAAGAGCGGTCGTCTATCTGCCGGCGGTCATCAGCCCGCTTATAATGGGGTATATATGGTACTTCATTCTTCAACCGGAGAGAGGTTATCTGGCGCATGTGCTGGAGGGGCTGGGCCTTGGCTTCCTGGATGTGAACTGGCTGGGCGAGAGCTCCTCGGCGCTTATCGTGCTGGTCGTAGTGAACGTGTGGCAATATGTAGGGATGACGATGATCATCTATTTGGCGGGATTGCAGGGTATATCGGCGGACTTCTACGAGGCTGCCAGGATTGATGGAGCAGGGAAATGGGCGTCGCTGCGCTATGTGACGCTGCCGCTTCTGTATCCGTCGATCAAGATTAATGTCGTGACCAATATTATCGGCTCCTTATCCGTATTCGAGATTATCGTCGCCTTGACGGATGGAGGACCGGGCTATGCGACGGAGTCGCTTAGCATCTACATTCTCAGAATGCTGTACGGAAGCTTCACGGGTTATTCCACAGCCGTTGCGCTGATTCTGTTCGTCATCATCCTTATTCCCGTCGTGCTCTTCCTGCGTATTACACGAAAATCCGAATACGAGCTGTGAGAGGGAACTGCTATGAAGATGCCAGAAGTACTTAAAGTGATTTTAAAATATGGGATCGCGGGGATGATGGTCATCATCTCCATCATCCCTTTCTATGTTCTGTTGTACCTGTCGCTGAATTCTCCGTCTGGCAGCATGTTCCAAGGCATGTTCCTGATGCCGGACTTCCACTTGAACAATTTCGCCGACGCCTGGGAAGGTTCCAAGCTAGGGAAGGCGATGATGAACTCTATCATTATTACGTTCAGTGCCGTGACGGTCATTGTATTCGTAGCCAGCTCCGCGGGCTACTCCATCGCCAGGTTCCGCAGCAAGGGCAATATCGCCATCTTCAACACCTTGCTGGCTTGTCTGATGATTCCCGCTATTATTATTACGGTGCCGCTCTATACGCTGATGAAATCCATTGACGGCATTAACACCCACTGGGCGATGATATTGCTGACGGCGACGAACGCGCTGCCGCTGTCCGTCTTCTTGTATACGAGCTTTATCCGGACGCAGCCGAAGGAGATCGAGGAATCCGCCGTTATAGACGGCTGCACGTACTTTACCGCCTTCTGGCGGGTGACGTTCCACTTTCTGCGTCCCGTCACATCTGCGGTAGTCATTCTAACGGGGCTAGGTATCTGGAACAACTACGGTCAGGCGGTATTCTTCCTGCAGAGTCAGGAGATGCGCACGATTCCGCTGGCGGTCAGCATGTTCTTCCAAACATACGGAGCGAAGTGGAATCTGATGGCCGCGGCGGCGCTGATCGGCCTTGCTCCAGCGGTACTGGCATTCCTTGTATTCCAGCGTTTCTTTATTAAAGGCATTACTGCGGGTGCTTTGAAAGGATGACAGATGAAATGAACAATAATGGGAATATGGGCAGTGTCCAGCTTCTTGATTGCTATCCAGCGAAGGCGCAATACGACAGCGGCAGCAAGGTGACGCTACTCCTGGAGCTGCTGAATGGAACCGGCGAAGAGCGCGCTGTGACGGTGCGTTGTACGGTATGGGAGCTGGATGCCATGGCGGAACAGCAGGAATGGGTGTTGATGCTGCCCGCTGATGACGTTCCTGTCGGCCATCGCATGGAGGTTGGACCGTTCGTCACGGATCGAACGGGCTACGGCGTTGAGGTAGAGCTGCTGGAGAATGGAGCGGCTGCAGGAAGGGCCGCGACCGCATTCGATGTCGTATCGGATTGGCGGCTGGCGCCGCGCTACGGCTTCCTTAGCGACTTCGGAGCGGAGGAGCTGGGCGACCGGTCGGATGTGGATTGGATGGCCAAGCTTCATCTCAATCTGGTGCAGTTCTACGACTGGATGTACCGGCATGACGAGCTGGTCAGCGACGAGGAAGAATATACTGATCTGATGGGGCGCAAGGTAAGTCGCCCCGTAGTGGAAGAGAAGATTGCGCTTTGTCACGAGCACGGCATGAAGGCGATCGCTTACGGCGCGATATACGCGGCCAGCAAGACGTTCGCCGACCGCCATCCCGAATGGCGGCTGTATACGAGCGCGGGAGAGCCGTATGATTTTATCGGGATCTTTAATATTATGAATATTTCGCCCGATAGTCCCTGGCACGGCCATATTGTGCAGCAGTATCGTGAGACGGTGGAGCGGCTGGACTTCGACGGCATTCATATGGACACGTACGGCTTTCCCAAGACGGGCTGGTCCCGGCTAGGCGGCACTCCCCGGCTGGAGCGGCTAGAGGAGCAATTCCCGCTATTAATCGAAGCGACCAGAGAAGAGCTGACGCAGGTGAGAGAGGATATATGCCTCATCTTCAACAATGTAGGCAATTGGCCGGTAGATACGGTTGCCACAGCGAATCAGGATGCCATCTACGTAGAGGTGTGGAAGCCGTATGAGCGTTACCATCAGCTGCGGGAGATTATTCATGCCGCTAATCGTCACAGCGGCGGCAAGCCGGTAATACTGGCCGCTTACTTGAAGCCGTTCCGCGAGCCGGGTGCAATAGGCGAAGCGGGGGCGGAGCATGCCTTCCGCCTGCTGAATGCGACCGTAACGGCGCAAGGGGCTTATCATCTGCTGCATGGCGAGTATGGCGGGGTGTTGACGCAAGGATATTATGTCGATCATTCCAAGCTCAGGCAAAACTTTATGCGCACTGTTCGCGACTATGCCGACTTCGGTGTCCGCTATGGACATGTCCTTCATGACGAAAGGCTGCGTGATGTCTCCATGACCCATGCCGACGGTGATAATCTGGAATACAGCTTCTCGGGATTTCCATACAGCACCTATGGAGAAGCGGGCAAGGTATGGACGGTTATTCGGGAGCATGCCGGCTTGAAGCTCATCCATTTCATTAACTTGGCTGCCAGCAGCGACGATTACTGGAATGAGTCCAAGGAAGCGCCGCGAGAAATTCAAGGGCGCACCGTATCCGTTGCGGTAGATGGAGAAGTGGCTGCCGTGCTGCTGGCCACTCCCGATGAACGGGAAGGTGCACCGCTGCGGCTGGACTATCGGGAAGAGACAACTGCTCGGGGCCGCTGTCTTGTGATGGAACTTCCGCCGCTGCTGTACTGGGATATGCTGATTGTGCGGATGAAGGATGAATGATGATGGATGGAAGATAGCACGGAGGATGAAGGACTGGAGGATGAAGAAGGATAGTGTGAATGATCAAGGACTGAAGGATGAAGAAAGATAGTGTGAAGGAAAGAAGAGTAATGAAATTGGAGAGGGTCGCCTACCGATTGAATCGGTAGGGGGCTCTTTTTATGCATGAAACTGCGCTTAGGAATGATGCAGTTGGATAGATAGTGGGGCTGTAAGTAATGTGATCTTGGTTGGAGGGTGGGGGGTAGCTAATCTAGGAGCTGCAAGGCATGTGGCATCGGTTGGAGGGTGAGAAGTAGCTAGTTTAGGAGTTGTAAGGCATGTGGCATCGGTTGGAGAAAAAGGAAATGGGTGAATGGAGAGTGGTAGGCTGTGTGATCTTGGCTGCAGAGTGGTCCGTTGGTAAAGTGTGGCTGTAAGCGGTGTGATGGCCGACTTGTCACCTGTGCAGTGCAGAAGCAAGAGCGGATGTAAACGCCATCAACGTATCTATCCACTACGCTCACCAGCGTTATCCACTTTCACATCTAGTTGAAATCCTGCGAATGAGTGAGCATTCGTAAGAAAAACTCTTAAATACGAGGGACGGTTGCACGGTTGCCTGAGTATCTCTGTGAGAAATAGGCTCCGTGGCGCTCGTTACAGCAAAAAAGTGGGCTTGGAGATGAAATAAGCTCGATGGCAACCGTAAGAGCATCAAAAAGGAATGTCCTGGCAACCGTAAGAGAGTCGAGTAACATCCTGGAAACTGTAAGAGTGTAAATGCTGGCGCCTTCCATGGTTCAGCAGCTGCCTCCGGAGACGATGAAGATGGCGGTCGTAGTCGTGGCTACCTTGCCCGTCCTCATCGTCTATCCATTCCTGCAGAAGTACTTCATTAAGGGCACGCTGATTGACGCGATTAAAGGCTAGGACCGCTTCGCAGCATCTCGATGAACCGTTCCGCGGCGAGCGGCAGCGCCGTATCGCGACGGACGGCGAGGCCGATGCCGCGGGACGGCAGCGGCTGCTCCAGCTGCAGTCGGAACAGCTTGCCGCTCCGCAGCTCCTCGTCCACGAAGGAGCGGGTGATGAAGGCCGCGCCATAACCTTGCCCCGCGAACTCCGCAAGCAGATCGACGCTGCCCAGCTCCATGTCCGGCTTCACCGCCCGGCCTTGCGCGGCGAACCAGCTCTCGACATGCGTTCGCGTGCTGCTCCCCGGCGACAGGAACAGCAGCGGCAGCTTAGCCAATTCCTCAGTCGACAGCATACGGCCGGCATATGTCCGGTAGCGTGAACCGACGACGAAGCAATCCTCCAGCTCGGCCAGCGGCTCGATGTGGAGTTGCGTATCGTTCAGAGGCATATGCACGATGGCGCAGTCAATCGCTCCGTCCTTGAGGCGCCGTGCAATATCCGGCGTCTTGCCGTGGGATAGCCGGATGCGGATGCCGGGATGCTCCTGATGGAACTGGTTCAGCTGCGGCAGCAGCATGTGCTTGATCAGAGAGTCGCTTGCCCCGATCCGAATCTCGCCCTCCTCCAGCCGCTTCAGGTCGTTCGCATGGCGCTCCGCCGCCTCCAGCAGGGAGAAAGCCTGCTCCACATAGGGCAGCAACGCTCGCCCTTCCTCCGTTAATTGCACGCCTTTCGACAGCCGGTGGAACAGCCGGAGACCAAGCGCCTCCTCCATTTGCTTAATGCCGTAGCTGACAGACGGCTGCGTAATGAGCAGCTCCTCGGCAGCCTTCGTTAAATTCCCCTTCCGGGCCGTATAGAGAAACATGCGGTACCATTCCATTTGGATCATATGGTATAGATCACCTCTATGACATCATTTGATTATTACGATTTCATTTATTTCATAACAATCATTATAATGGGATTAACTGAAATGAGCAATCGAGGAGGAGACGTTATGCAGCCGTTCATTCAACCGCCTTCCGGCGATCTGGAGGCGCGCTCTCCCTGGTCTGTTATGGATGAAGCCAAAGAGGTGCTAATTGGCAAGTCGAGTGCTCCAATACGTGGCGACATCATCGTTCCGGGCAGTAAAAGTCTGACGAACCGTGCGCTCATCATGGCGGCATTGGCGGAAGGTACGACAAGGATAGAAGGCCTGCTGAGAAGCGATGATTCCTACTGGTGCATCCAGAGCCTGAAGCAGCTGGGCATAGCCGTTAAGGTGGAAGGTGATACGGCAATGGTGGAAGGATGCGGCAGCAAGTGGCCGCATGTATCGGGAGAGATCTACGTAGGCGCTGCCGGTACAGTCGCCCGTTTCCTGCCGGCTGCTCTGGCTGCTTCAATGGAAGGCTTCTGGACGCTGACGGGGAGCAAGCGCATGAGCGAACGGCCGATCGGACCATTGCTGAAGGCGCTGGAGGAGCAAGGAGCAGGCTTGACCTACGGGGGAGCGGAGCGCTGTCTACCGTTCACGCTGCAAGCACACGGATTGAAGGGCGGCAACGTTACTTTGCCGGGCTCGACTTCCAGCCAGTTCATTAGCGGATTGCTGCTGGCCGCGCCTTATGCGGCTGAGCCGTTAGTGCTTCATATCGAAGGAGAAGTTGTACAGCGCGAATACGTGGAGATGACGCTGGAGATGATGCTTACATTCGGCATCTCGCCGGAGGTGTCGTCGGATGGCAGTGTCATCGCCGTCCCGAAGGGGACGTACAGGGCGCAAGACATTCAGCTAGAGCCGGATGTATCCACTTGCGGCTACTTCTGGTCGCTCGCCGCTCTGACAGGCGGGCGCATAAGGACAGTGGGCATTCATGCCGATAGCACGAGGCAGCCGGATATTATGCTGCTCGGTGTGCTGGAGCGTATGGGATGCACGGTCATTAAAGGAAACGGATTCGTGGAGGTGCAGGGGCCGGAACGGCTGGAAGGGGGATTCGAGCTCTCCATGAGAGAATGCTCCGATCAGACGCTTACGGTTGCCGCCTTGGCGCCATTCGCCAGCGGCCCAATCTCGTTGAAGGATGTGGCGCATATCCGGCATCACGAATGTGATCGCATTGCGGTGATCTGTACGGAGTTGCGCAAGCTTGGCCTGACCGTCAAGGAAGCTGAGGACGGATTAACGGTCTATCCGGGGGTGCCTGCGCCGGCTTTGCTGGATTCCCATGACGACCACCGCATGGCGATGTCACTATCCCTGATCGGCATGATGAGCGGCGATATTCGTATCAGCAATCCCGGCTGTGTATCTAAGACATGTCCGGATTACTTCGATCGGCTGATCGGGCTTGGATTGGACGTGCAAATGCGATAAGACATGCTGCTCTTGCATGTGAATGGTATAATGCATAATACAACGCTTAGAAGAGGATGATGAGAAATGGCTGGCAATACGTTTGGCGAGATGTTTCGGATTACGACCTTTGGAGAATCGCATGGAGAATCGGTAGGGGTCATCGTGGACGGGGTTACACCCGGCGTTGAGATAGACGAAGCATATATTCAAGTGCAGATGGACCGCAGAAAGCCCGGACAGTCCTCCGTCACGACGCCGCGCAAGGAGTCGGACACGGTCTATATTCAATCGGGTGTATTCGAAGGAAAGACGACGGGAACGCCCCTCTTTATTATTCTGCACAATAAAGATATGAGACCAAGCGCATACAGCGACATTCAGCATTCCTTCCGGCCGGGTCATGCGGATTTCACCTATCTGCAAAAGTATGGCTTGCGCGATCACCGGGGAAGCGGCCGCGCATCCGGCAGGGAGACGGCAGGACGCGTAGCTGGCGGTGCCATAGCACGTAAGCTGCTAGAGCGCAGAGGCGTGCAGGTGGTGGCCTACACGCAAGAAGTAGGCGGAATTGCGGGACGAACATTCGATGAATCGGTCATTGAACAGAATGCGGTTCGGGCTGCAGATCCGGAAGCGGCTGTGGAGATGATTCAGAAGATCGAGCATCTGGCGTCCATCGGCGACAGCTGCGGCGGCATAGTAGAATGCCGGATTCGCGGTGTGCAGCCGGGTCTCGGTGAGCCTGTGTTCGACAAGCTGGATGCAGAGCTGGCCAAGGCGATGCTGTCGATCGGAGCGGTGAAGGGAATCGAATTCGGAGCGGGCTTCGCCGCTGCTGCTATGCAGGGCAGCGAGCATAATGACGAGATGGACAGCGAAGGCTTCGTGACCAATTATGCCGGCGGCATTATCGGCGGCATCAGCACCGGCGAGGAGATCGTATTCCGCGTAGCGGTGAAGCCAACTTCTTCCATCTCATTGCCGCAGCAAACAAGAAACGTAGACGGAGAAGAAGTGGAGATTCGTACGATCGGACGCCACGATCCGTGCATCTGTCCGCGCATCGTTCCGGTGATCGAAGCGATGGCGTGCATCGTGCTTGAGGATCATTACAAGCGTCAGGCCGCGATGCTGGGCTAGTTGACCGCTACTTGACCGAACGCCGCCTCCCCGAGCTGTCCGTTCCGGCACAATTTCGGTTTTTAGCTTTCTCTTTTTCGGGTCATCGACAGCCTTTGTCAGTAGCAATCTAGCTAGACGTGAGGCTGGGTCTGGGCTGTCGATGAGCTCTGCCGGCCAGTGTTGGGGAATTGTATGATTTATCATACAAACTAACATTAAAGGTGTTCTAGAGTGGTTTTTTTGATCGAAAAATCGTACAAAATGATCGGTTGCTTGAATGGAGCAACCTTTTTTGTGTGAAACAAAAGCGTGAATCTCCTCCATTTGGAATGGAATTTGTACGAAAAAACATATAAAATGAGTCTGCTGCTCGGTCCTCAATTCTCCATTGATTCGGCAACAGCCCCGTAGCGATTAGAAGTTGCTGCAGCTGTTCTCAGTAATTCGGCAGTACGTCAATACCTTTATTATGCATAATGCAGAGTTCAATATGAGAACAAACGTTCTATGCAAAATTTAAATTAAATAGTATAATGATGTAGAAGTTACTCGAATTATTGAGAAGAATTAATGAGAATTCATCAGGTTAAGTCACACGTCCCCCGCCTCTAATGTCTGTGTTATACTATGAATGTATGCATGTCATACGTTTTGGGAGGGCTATGCCGATGGAACAAGCGGAATTCATGTCGTTGGTACTCAGCAAGCTGGATAAGCTGGACGGTCTTGCTAGTGATGTCTCGGAATTGAAGAGAGACGTATCCGGTTTGAAAGAAGGTTTTAACGGACTTAAAGGTGAAGTGTCGAGCCTGAGGGAAGAGGTATCAGATCTGAAGTCGGACGTAGCAGAGTTGAAATCCGATGTGACTGTGCTGAAGTCGGACGTAGCGGAGTTGAAATCCGATGTGACTGTGCTGAAGTCGGACGTAGCGGAGTTGAAATCCGATGTGACTGTGCTGAAGTCGGACGTAGCGGAGTTGAAATCCGATGTGACTGTGCTGAAGTCGGACGTAGCGGAGCTGAAATCGGATGTCGCGGAGCTGAAATCGGATGTCGCAGAGCTCAGAGATCGGACGGATCGGATGGAGAGAAGTATAGAGGGCATGCGTGAAACGTTGGCCAAGACAGCAGAAGACGTGACAGAGCTGAAGATTGGACAAGCACGACACGAATCGATACTGGGACAGCTGGCTCTCCAGCACTTTGAAATGAAATATATATCCAATGAAATGAATACGTGAAAGCTGTATTACTTAACATAAAGGCATTAGGGGAGACCGACAGGACTTCCCTTTTTTGTCGTGACGCGTACAAAACAATTTACAAGCATAATTGACCGTTTCAAGCAAGCCACTCTTTTGCATAATGGAATTCATCATAACATATGGGAAAAGAGTGACAGTGGATGAGAGGTTCTTACTGTTGAGATATCGTGGACAAGAGAACGACGTTATTGGCGAGAGCGAACGAGGCTGCGACTATTGCTTTACAGCGATACGGGCTGGAACGGTCGGCTACGACTTTCATCCAACTGTCGGACACCATTACATACAAAATCGATACCGAGCGGCAAGAGAGCTACTTGCTCCGCTTGTATATCCATTCATTGTGCAAGGCTGAGCTCCAATCGGAATTGCACTTGTTGGAGTGGCTGCATGCAACCGGCGGTATGATAGTGCCAAGAGGCGCAGCCGCTTCGAATGGAGATATGATTATAGAAGTTGAAACGCGCGAGGGTGCGAAGAATTTCCTTGTGACGTTAATGCATTGGGTTGACGGCCAGTATGACGATAAGCCGGAGGAGGAGAGTCTGCGTCAGGTGGGACAGCTGCTCGGCAAGCTGCATGAGACGAGTGGAGCTTATATCCCGCCAGCGGGATTTACAAGGCCGGCTTGGGGAAGGGCCAGCTTCTCCAATGGCATGGCGAAGCTGGAGAGATACTATGACCGGTTTTTAAGCGACAAGGAGTGGGCATAGTATCAAGAAGCTGCTCGCAAAATATTGGCCTATCTGGCACTAATAGAGCAAAGCGGCAGCAGAAATCGGGGGCTCATTCATGGTGACGCTCACTTGGGAAATATCGTATTTCGTGAAGGATACCCCCGTCTAATTGATTTTGGCTTGTGTGGCTGCCCCTCTGCTAGAGCTTGGAATCCAGCAGAGGAAGGCGGTTATTGCAGGCTACGAGGAGATTAGAGGTCACGGGGCGGCGGATATGTCACAACTGGAAACCTTCTTTATTCTCCAAATGATATCCAACTATGCGCATCATTGCTCTAATTTTGCGGAGCTTGAGAATTTGAAAAAAGAACAGCCATACGCGCAGGCATTTCTGAAAAGTTATAGCGACGGCAGGAGCTTCCTGTTCTCTCTTATACAGCCAGTGCTTGATATTGAAGGGTGAATTTATGCAAAAAAGAGATGCTTTCCTTCACACGGGAAAGCATCTTTCTTTTGATCAGTGTTCTTTAATCTATCCCGGCATGACTACCATCAAGACCTTCTCCAACCCCAATTAGATCCGCTGCCGCTGTATCTTTCTAGCAGACTTACAGCTGAATTAGCGAAGGGGGAGACCAGCTTGGAAAACTCTCATTACAGCCGCATCATACAGGTCAGTAATGGAGAGATTCGTAAAAATGCTTTACCTAGCTTGAGGGTGAGCAGGGATTAACGTAACGCACGACAGAATTACGCATGGCCAGACGACTTCGTTCGTGCCATGTCCGTGATCCGGTCTCTCATCGCCGTCATGAATGCAATGCTGTCGTGCAGCGCTTCATCCGACTCGGGCCATCTACCGCATTCCGCGGAGATCATGCCTTTATATCCCATCGCGGCAACAGTCGCCATGAATTCTTCATAGGGATAGACACCTGTTCCGGGCGCCAGGCGTCCGGTGTCGGCGATATGAATATGGACAATCCAGTCCTTATAGGTCATCAGGGTGCTCAGAGGCTCATTCTCTTCCTCCATATGATAGAAGTCTGCAAGCACACGTATGGCAGGGTCATTGATCTGTGCAGTTAAGCGCACTGCTTCGGAGACGCTGTTGATCAGATTAGTCTCCTTCCGGTTCAGCGGCTCCAGTGCCAGCGTGACTCCTGTACCGCGCCATTCCTCTGCAATAAACGACAGACATCCCAGCAATTGCTGCTCGGCCCGCTGATGCTCCCACGCATCCGGCACCTTGCGGGCTCCGCCGCTGCCGAGTACAACGACTTTCGCGCCAATCTTGCTGGCCGCTTCGCCTGCCTTGTACGCATAACGACGGAAGCGATCGGGATCGGTGTCCGGCCCGACCAGCCTCATATCGCCAGGCGCGAATAAGTTCATTGCCCGCACGGGAATGGCCGATTCGGCATACGATGCCAGCTGCTCGGCCAATGCCGCTTCATTTCCTTCCAAGGGTAGAGAAGACAGGGGACATTCGATGTAATCAAGCTTTGCCTCTGCCAGCATCCCGGCTTGCTGCATTCCCGCACACCAGCCTATTTGTATCATCATCCAATCCCTCCTGGATAAATCATGCTTTTGTATAATTGTACGGTGGTGGGAAGAGGAGTAGAATAGCTTATAGTATGGCTTGATGTCAGATAGTACGATTGTAATGAGCGGTTGAACACCTCATTATTCTGTGAAGTTCATGGCAGGTGTGCCAAAAGTACGAAACAGGAGGGTAGAAGGTGAAACGAAGCATTCTGGACGAGCTTGGCGATTATGCGGAGCTGAAGCTGAACAATTACGGCTATGCAAGCCATGAGGCCAGCTGGATGGAGAGGAAGCGCCATCCCGACTACGACGTGTGGATGATAACGGATGGGGAAGTGATTCTCAATTTTGCAGGAAGCGAAGCGGTCGCTCGCGAGGGTGATCTGGTCTTCTTTCATCCCGGGATTGCTTATTCAGCCCGTTGCGAGCAGTCATCGTGCAGTCATTTGTTCATTCACTTCGACTTTTCGCTGGGCGAGAGGTATAACATTCTTCATGAATATGTGTCCATGGGCGTTATCCCTAAAGGACTGGTCCAAGAGGAGGTGGGGATGCTGCGTCAAGCGTTCCAGGCCTATAGAGAGAGCAGGCCAATGGCATCGTTGTTGCTGAGGGGCTATTTCCTCGCATTGATAGCCAGATTGCTTGCAATTCCCTTACCGGATCATGATGAAGAACGACGGAATCCAGAAGAAGGCCTGTCGAGGGCGCTTTCCCGCCTACAGCCGGCGCTTCGTTATATCGAGGAGCATGTCGGGAAGCCGATATCGGCCGATCTTCTAGCAGAGAAGACGGACATGTCACCCAAGTACTTCTACACTTTCTTCAAAGCGAATATCGGCTTCACGCCGCAGCACTATATCACCCGTATTCGGATGAATCGTGCACGGGAGCTGCTGCTGGAAGGGGGAGCGTCGGTAAAGGAGATTGCGTACAAGCTCGGTTATCCAGATCCCTATACGTTCTCGAAGCAATTCAAACGATTCCACAACGTGTCGCCATCCCGGTTCTCCGAGCATACCTAGAGCCGGGATGATGGAATGCGGTCGAATATCCTCGCAGTGATTATTTCTATGTAATTTGCAGGATTAGTACATGAAATAAAGAAATTGTTCTAAATGAATAGATTAGAACATGAACGGGGGAAGAGCATGAAGCAGCCGGAAACGACTGTAAAGCAAGATGTTCGGGCCTATTTGAAACGAATCGGACAAGAAGAAGCAGGCAAGCTGGATGCAGCGCTGCTGTTCGAGTTACAAAACAGCCATTTGCACACCGTGCCCTATGAAAATCTGGATATTCTGAACCGGCAGCCGCTATCGCTGGAAATACCGGATCTTCTGGATAAAATCGTGTACCGGCAGCGTGGCGGCTATTGTTTCGAGTTGAATGCGCTGTTCGGCTGGCTGCTGCGGCAACTTGGCTATACCGTGCATGACCGGATGGCTCGGTTCTGGAGGCAAGAGGAGAATGTACCGCCGAAGCGCCGTCATCAGGTGTTGAAGGTAGAGGCCGAGGGAGACTTTTATTTGGTCGATGTAGGCGTAGGGGGCATCGTGCCGCGCCGGCCCATCCGTATGATTGAGGGACTGGAGCAGGTACAGGGGGATGAATGCTACAAGCTGGAGCGCGACGCTGAATTCGGCTGGCTGCTATGCGAGCTCAAGCACGGAAGCTGGGAGTGGATCTACTCCTTCACGGAGGAACCGCAGTATGCGAAGGATTTCATTATGCCTTCCTTCTGGTGCGAGCATGCGGAGGACTCCATCTTCAGACAAGGCGCTATGCTGGCTGTCCGTACGAGTTCAGGCCGCAATACGGTGGCGGGCGAGGAATTCCGCATTTTCGATGACAATGGCGTTCATGCCTTTGTGCCGAAGTCGGAAGATGAATACAAGGAAGCGCTTCGGAAGTATTTCAATATTCATCTGCTATAGATGCATCGGTCCAAGGAACATGTGAGAGAGTGCCTAGTGATGAAAGAGCGCACATTCTATCCGCAGGAATACATGGATGACCTGGACATGGCTCTAACGGAAGACGGCTATTGGGGTTATCCGGAGCTGGCGACGGAGGAGAAAGGCGAGAAGCTCGTCGAGCTGCTGGAGGAGTGCGCACTGGCGTATATCGCTAATATTGAAGAGAAAATCGGCAAGCTGGGCGGCAGGCAGTCATCATTTATAGATGAGGAGACATCAGTCAACACGTCGTGGGGGCTGATGTTTTTCTTTTGGTGCAATAAGAATTAAGTCTTTCTTTCATTTGTGACAACAGGAGGAAAGATTTCTGCATGGCGCAGTTGCTATAATGAGTTAAGATGGGTCTTCTATATGAATTGGAAATGCTGATAGATTGAACTGGAATGCGAGGGGGAAATCGGAAGATGAATATATTGAGCAAAATGCTGGAGCCGATCCCGGTACCAAGAATGGTGCGGATCAGACAGAAATTCGATGATATGAAGCTGGAAAATCCGGCTCAGGTGCTGGAGGAGAAGCTGCA
This sequence comes from Paenibacillus chungangensis, assembly GCF_042675905.1. Taxonomy (NCBI): domain Bacteria; kingdom Bacillati; phylum Bacillota; class Bacilli; order Caryophanales; family Paenibacillaceae; genus Paenibacillus; species Paenibacillus chungangensis. Next base: position 248,483 of record NZ_JBHTJZ010000004.1, read on the forward strand.
GGCCGCTCCTGCAATGGACGGGATCAGGCCCGGACAGCGCGTAGCGGTGGCGGTGGGCAGCAGAGGCATCGCCAATATCATCTCGCTGACCAAAACATTGATTGACGCGATAAAGGAGAGAGGCGCGAAGCCGTTCATCGTCCCTTGCATGGGTTCCCACGGGGGAGCGACGGATGAAGGACAGAAGGAAGTGCTGGAGCATCTGGGCATTACGGAGGCGTCGGTAGGCGCGCCAATCGAGTCGTCGATGGAAGTCATCAAGCTGGATCAGCTGGAGAACGGACTTCCCGTCTACGTTGACCGAATTGCCTCGGAGGCGGACGCGATCGTCGTTATTAACCGTGTCAAGCCGCATACGGCATTCAGGGGCACGGTTGAAAGCGGTATTATGAAAATGATTGCCATCGGTCTAGGCAAGCAGAAGGGGGCCGAAGCTTGCCATCAGCTCGGCTTCGCCCATATGGCGGAGAATGTGCCGAAGATGGCGAAGGTGATGATGGGCAAGCTGCCGATTCTGTTCGGCGTAGCGCTGGTGGAGAATGCATATGACGAGACATGCCGCATAGAAGTGCTGGCTGCCGATGAAGTGGAAGCCGAGGAGCCGGCGCTGCTGGTGGAAGCGAAGGCGCGACTGCCGAAGCTGCTCTTCCCGCAGATCGATGTACTCGTGATCGATTACATCGGCAAGAACATTAGCGGCGACGGCATGGACCCCAACGTGACGGGCCGCTATCCTACGCCGTACGCGCATGGCGGCCCGGAGGTGGGCAAGATGGTCGTGCTGGATCTGACGCCGGAGACGAAGGGCAATGCCAACGGTGTGGGTACGGCGGACTTCACGACGTCGCGGCTGGTCGACAAGTCGGACTGGCCGGCCACCTATGCGAACGGGCTGACCTCCACGGTATGCGCTCCGACCAAGATCGCCACGACGCTGTCGAGCGATCGCGATGCGATCAAGGCCGCGGTGAAGACGTGCAACATTCTGGATTACACGACATGCCGGATGGTTCGGATCAAGGATACGCTTCATCTGGGAGAGATCGAGATCTCGGAGACGCTGCTGGAGGAAGCTCGGCGGCATCCGGACATTGACATATTAACGGAGCCTTACGAGCTGACATTCGATGAAAGCGGGTATCTGACCAAATGACATCGACATCCAAATTCATCATTACAATCGATATCGGAACGACGAGCACGAAAGCGATGGCTGTCGACGAGCAAGGGGGAATCAGGGCTTCCTGTTCTTTTCCGTATCCGCTTCACGTGCCGAAGCCAGGCTACGCGGAGCAAGACCCGGATGAGATGGCCGCAGCCGTGGCGAAGGCTGTCCGCAAGGTGATGGAGGATGCAGACCTTCGCGCTGCGGACCTGCATGGCATCTCTTTCAGCTCAGCGATGCATTCTCTTATTGCCATCGACGGCGGAGGGAACAGGCTGACGGCGTGCATCACCTGGGCGGATCAACGCAGCATACGGCAAGCGGATGCGCTTAAGGCGAGCGGCCTCGGCTTAGACATTTACCGACGAACGGGGACGCCGATCCATCCCATGTCGCCGCTGTGCAAGCTCATATGGATGAAGGAGCAGGATGAAGAGACTTTCCGTCAGGCGGACATGTTCGTCGGCATTAAGGAATATATTTTGCACGATTGGTTCGGAAGGTATGTCATGGATTACTCTATAGCCGGTGCGACGGGGCTGTTCAATATTGAGACGCTGAACTGGGATGAGGGAGCGCTGGCGGCGGCGGGCGTGCTGGCGTCGCAATTGCCGGAGCTGGTGCCGACGACGGCGGTATTGAGCGGTATGCGGGATAGTGCCCGCCAGCTGCTCGGGCTGGATGTGGATGTGCCGGTAGTCATCGGTTCATCCGATGGCGTGCTGGCTAATCTGGGAGTCGGCATTGTAAGCTCGGAGGCTGCTGCCGTCACCATCGGGACGAGCGGAGCGGTGCGTACGACGCTGAGCCAGCCGCTGACGCATCCTGCGGGCGACTTGTTCTGTTACTGCCTGACGGAGCAGCATTGGGTTATCGGCGGCGCCGTGAACAATGGCGGCATTGCGCTGCAATGGATCAAGGAGCTGCTGTACGATCACGTCGGGGAAGAGCTGTCCGATCGGGACGTGCTGACGGCGATGAACGAATGGGCTGCATCCGTCGCGCCGGGATCGGATGGACTGCTCTGTCTGCCGCTGTTCACGGGCGAGCGCGCGCCTTACTATAATGCCAACGCCAGAGGCGCTTTCGTCGGATTGACGCTGTCCCATAAGCAGAGACATATGGTGCGAGCCGTCATGGAAGGCGTCATGTACCAGATCGCGAGCGTCGTCCGCTCCATGGAGCAGTTAAGCGGCGATATTGAAGAGCTGTGGGCATCCGGCGGCTTCGCGAATTCGCTGCTTTGGCGCCAGATGATGGCGGATATTACCGGCGTAGCGACCCGTGTGCCGGACGATATCGAGAGCTCAGGTCTTGGCGCGGCGAAGCTGGCGCTGTATGCGCTCGGCGTGACGCCGTCGATCGATCCCGGCTGGAAGAAGGACGGAGGCAGCCTTTATACCGTTAATGAACGACATCATGAGGTATACGAGGAGATTCTGCCGATCTATAGAAGAACGTACGAAGCGCTGAAGGCGTCGTTCGATGAAATAAGCGAATTCCAGAAATCATAAAACATATTATCCTAAATAGGGAGAAATGGAGAGTGCTATGGTGAACTTATTCGATTTGACGGGCAAGACTGCGGTTGTATTTGGCGGCAATGGGGTGCTGGGCGGCGCAATAAGCAAGGGACTGGCGCAGCATGGCTGCGCAGTTGCCGTCGTCGGGCGGAATCAGGAGAAGGCGGAGGAAGTGAAGGCGAGCATCGTGGAAGCCGGCGGCCGCAGCGAGAAATTCCAGGCGGACGCGACGAGCAAGGCGGATCTGCGCCGTGTGGCCGAGGAAGTGAAGGCTTGGACCGGCCGTATCGATATCGTGGTGAATTGTCCCGGAACGAACAGCGCCACGCCGTTCTTCGAGCTGGAGGAGGAGGAGTGGGATTCCATTCTGGATGTCAACCTGAAGAGCGTCATGCTGGCCTCCCAAGTATTCGGCGAAGTGCTTATCCAGCAGGGGCAAGGGGGAAGCATCATTAATATCTCTTCCGTCTCTTCCGGACCGCCGCTGTCGAAGGTATTCACTTATTCCATCTCCAAGGCCGGCGTCAATAATATGACGCAGTTCCTGGCACGGGAGTTCGCTGAGCATAATATCCGCGTGAATGCGATTATACCAGGCTTCTTCCCGGCGGAGCAAAATCGTAAAATATTGAAGCCGGAGCGCGTGGAGTCGATTATGAACCATACGCCGATGAACCGATTCGGCAATCCGGAAGAGCTGCAGGGAGCAGCGGTATGGCTCGCGTCGGAGAAAGCTTCCGGCTTCGTCACAGGCACGCTTGTCCGCGTGGACGGCGGCTTTGGCGCGATGACGATATAGGCATGCAAGCGTTTTGAAACCGGGTAAGAGGAAGGAGTTGCTGCTTAAGATGCCATGGGACAAATATGAGCGACTGAAAACGGTTTTGCGTCAGATGGACAGTGTCGTCGTTGCCTTCTCGGGGGGAGTGGACAGCACCTTGTTGCTCAAGGGCGCCATCGATGCGCTGGGGAGAGAGCGCGTGCTGGCTGTTACTGCCGATTCGGAAACGTACCCGTCCAGCGAGCTGCAGGAGGCAATCGCGATCGCACAGCAGCTGGGCGTGCAGCATAAAGTGATCGAGACTTCGGAATTGTCTATTCCCGGATATGCGGAGAATGACAGGAACCGTTGTTACTTCTGCAAGCAGGGGTTATTCACGGAGATTAAGCCGATCATGGAGCAGGCGGGTTATCAAGGGCTCGTATACGGCTTGATCGCAGACGATATGAGCGAGCATCGTCCCGGCACGCAAGCGGCGAAGGAGCACGGCGTTCGCGGACCTCTGCAGGAAGCAGAGTTGTATAAAGATGAAATTCGCCTGCTTGCCAAGGAACTGGGGCTGCCCAATTGGGATAAGCCGTCCTTCGCCTGTCTGTCCTCCCGTGTCGCCTACGGCGAACGGATCACGCAAGAGAAGCTGAGCCGGATCGAGAAGTCGGAGCTGTTCCTGCGGAAGCTGGGCATCAGACAAGTCCGGGTGCGCACACATGGGGATATGGCCAGAATTGAAGTGGAGGCCGATGCCGTGCCGATCGTTATGCAATACAGGGAATCGATTCATGAGGCGCTGCAAAGCTTCGGCTATCAATTCGTTACGATGGATCTGGCGGGCTATAAAAGCGGCAGCATGAACAGAAGTTTAGATGTGGATGTGGCGCGATGATGAGTGGATTCCAGGACTTGGGGTTTGGCAAAATCGACATCGACAGAGAACAACGGACGGGACATCCCGAGATCATATTTGGCGCTGGCAAAACGCCGGAACAGATTGCGGCCATCTTCCGCACGTTAACGGAAGCGCATGGCTGCGCGATGGTGACGCGGGCGTCGGACGAGGCTGCCGTAGAAGTAGCGAAGTTATACCCGGATGCGAAGCTGGATGAGACCTCGCGATTGCTGACCTATGGCAGAAGGAACCGACAGCTGCCGGGCAAAGTGCTGGTGCTTAGCGCCGGTACATCAGATATTGCGGTAGCGGGGGAAGCGGCGGGTACTGCGGAATGGCTTGGCTGTCAGGTGGAGCGTGTATTCGACGTAGGAGTTGCGGGCATCGACCGCCTGCTGGCTTATCGATCGCAAATACGGGAAGCCAGCGTACTGATCGTTGTAGCGGGAATGGAAGGCGCTCTGGCGAGTGTTGTCGGCGGCATGGTCCGCCGTCCGGTCATCGCAGTGCCGACGTCGGTCGGTTACGGCGCTCACTTCCAAGGGCTGACTCCGCTGCTCGCGATGCTGACATCGTGCGCCGCAGGCGTATCGGTCGTCAATATTGACAATGGCTTCGGAGCCGGGTATCAGGCGGCGAATATTTTGCAGCTGGTTGAAGAGAGCGGGGGAGAGAGATGAAATCGTTATACTTGGATTGCTCGTACGGGATCGCGGGGGATATGACCCTTGCCGCATTGCTTGATCTTGGGGCGGACAGGGAGTACGTTGCCGCCGAATTGAAGCGGCTTCCCATTGATCCGTTCAAGCTCGAGACTAATCATGTGATGCGCTGCGGCATGCGAGGACTGCATTTGAAGGTGGAGCTGGACGGCGGAAGCGGACATGCCCACGACCATGCGCACAGTCATGATCACGATCATGTGCACAATCATGCGCACAGCCATGATCACGATCATGTGCACAATCATGCGCACAGCCATGATCACGATCATGTGCACAATCATGCGCACAGCCATGATCACGATCATGTGCATAGTCATGCGCATAGCCATGATCACGATCATGCGCACAGTCATGATCATGAACATGGGCATCATCATGGACATAGTCATGATCACGATCATGTCCATCGCAAGGCGAAGGATATTCTTGCGATGATCAGAGAGAGTGACATGCCGTCAAGGGTGAAGGAGAGAAGTAGTCGTATTTTTCAGGAGATTGCCGTCGCGGAAGCCAAGATTCACGGCATATCTATTGAAGACGTGCACTTCCACGAGGTTGGCGCGATGGACTCCATTATCGACATTATCGGCGTCTGTCTGGCGCTGGAATCACTTCAGATCGAGCATATTTATGCGGGGCCTGTGGCGACGGGTTACGGCTACATGCGCATGGCGCACGGGTTGTATCCGCTGCCGGCGCCGGCAACATCGGAGCTGTTGAAGGGGTTGCGCCTTGCCGACTTCAATGCGAAGGGCGAGCTAACGACGCCGACCGGAGCGGGTATCATCAGAGCGCTCGCGACGCAGCTGGAGCATCTGCCTCCTTCCTCTATAGAGCATATAGGATATGGCGCGGGAACGAAGGATTTTGCCCACCCCAATATATTAAGGGCGTTTATTATTGACCCCTCTAATAAGGATGAGTCCGCCAATAGAAGGGATCGTCATCAGGAGCAGATTGCGGTGCTGGAAGCACAGGTAGACGATATGCCGGGCGAAGCGCTTGGCTATCTGATGGAGTCCTTGTTCCGCGAGGGGGCGAAGGACGTCTATTACACGCCGGTCCAGATGAAGAAGAATCGCCCCGGTACACTGATAACGGTACTATCTTCTCTTGAACAGGCGGATGAACTGGAAGCCATCTTATTCAAGGAATCTTCTACATTCGGCGTACGCCGAAGCTTCCTACAGCGAAGCGCACTGGAACGTACCATCACCAAGAGGGAAACACCATATGGCGAAATACGGGTGAAGGAAGGTATTTGGCGTGGTCAGCGTTTGAAAGCAACTCCTGAATACGAAGATGTGGCTAGCGCTGCACGTCGGCATGGCGCAACATTCGATGAAGTTTACCAGTCTGTCGTTCATGGGCTGAGCGAGTAATTACCGACTGAGCATGATGGCGATTAGATGAATGGGTGTGGAAGATGACTACTCCATAGTGAAGCCTGCTTTCAATATCAGAAGATTTCTGCTCGAAATCTCTTGATTTGGAAGCAGGCTTCTATAACTGGCGATACTGTCAATCATGCCAGCATTGCTGTCTCTACGGGGTCTGTTAACTTTATCAGCTGTGCTGATCCTGCAAGTTTGCCGGCTTTTTAGCTGCAGCTTATAGGCTTGCAGCTTGCCAGCTCGTCTAACTGGATTTCATGCTGTACATTTTTCAATATGCACCTTTTTGTCGCCACTAACTGGATTTTATGATACTAATATGATCGATTGTCGGGATGATGCGCTGAATGACCTCATATAACTGTACCTATTCCATTTACAGGAGATCAGAATGGCGATCTCGCATCTATTAACTACACGAAATACAGTTAGATGTGTCTAACGTCATGTACGGTTGATTGTACCGCTATTGAATGCGACTCGCTCCTCGGATCGAATGATTAATGACCACGTCTGCCCCCTAGCAGCCATGAAGTTCGTTGCAAGCGAATAAATGTGATCATGACAGTTTACTTACGGTTAGCGCTCAAACGTTTCTTTGTACAGGAAAAAGTAAATGTTGTTCGTTGCCAAATGAACACTTGTTGGTCGATGTGAAGGATGGTTTGTCTACATTTCGCCATGTAAGCGCTTATAATTCTAGGTGTGAAAACTTAATTTTCCTTTGAAAGGGGAGAAGAGTTGTATGGCGGAAATGTGGATGAAGCACGCATTAGGAAGATGGAAGGTGCAGATGGCAAGCATGCTGGCACTTGCCATGTTGGTGGGCTTATGTCCGGCAATAGGAATGGGGGGATCTAGTGTACATGCGTCTGGCGGCGGCAATTTGTTGAATAATGGAGGCTACGAGACGTTGAATGGGACGATCCCGGCTGGATGGGGGGCATGGGTATCAAGCGGCAGCCCTGTTTTTTCAGTAGATGAAAGTGTGTATAAGGGAGGGCAGCGTTCCTTTAAAATTACGGCTACAACCGTAAGTCGCGGAACCATCTTTCAAACTATTCCACTAACTTCTGAGCAAAAGGGCAAAAACTATAAGCTGTCGCAGTGGATCAAGACGGAGAATGTGACAGGCTCCGGGGCATTCAACCGGATGTTCTTCACGAATAGCTCCGGCAGTAGGGTGGGCGATCTAATCGAGCTGCCTAGACTAACAGGTACGCAGGATTGGACGCTTGTCGAGCATGAAGTATCCATTCCGAACGATCCTGTGATCGCAGGAATCAAAGTGGAGAATTTCTTCGAGACGGGTACCGGGGAAGCCTGGTTCGACGATGCTGTCTTCCAGGAGATCGTGCCTGATCTTAACCGGGTTATTAATGGCAGCTTCGAGGAGGCGGACAGCAACGGCAAGCCGACTGGCTGGGGGACATGGATTCCCATAGGTACTCCTGCGATTGAACTGGACAATAGTCAGTATCATTCCGGCGCTTCATCGGTACGCGTAGAAGCCACAAGTACAGGGCGCGCTGCACTTGTGCAGAGCATTCAGCTGTCCCCTGCGGATATCGGCGGCACGTTCAAGGTGGAATCCTGGATCAAGACGCTGGATTTGACAGGCAGCGCGTTGACAAGACTGCAGTTCGTGAACAGCTCCGGCACGCGTGCGGGGGATCTGGTTATGTTCGGCTCCGTCTCCGGAACGCAAGACTGGACCAAGCTGGAGAAGGTCGTTCAAGTGCCGGACAATCTGGATATCGTGTATGTGAAGATTGAGCATTTCTTCGAGCAAGGCACGGGAACGGCCTGGTTCGACGATACCACATTCATGAACTGGGTGCCGCTGCAGGGAATCACTCTGTCGAGCAATGGATTGACGATGAGTATAGGCGGAACGCAAGCATTAACAGTCAATACGATGCCTAGCAACGCATCCGATTCTTCGGTCACTTGGTCGTCCAGCCATCCTCAAGTAGCTTCGGTTCAGGATGGAGTCGTCACGGCGCATGCGGAAGGATTGGCTGTGGTGACGGCTACGAGCAATGACGGAGGGCTTAAAGCTTCAGCGACAGTCATCGTAGGGCAATCGGATACAATTACCGCGGAAGATGCAAGTGCAGTTTTGGATGAGAACGGATCGGCACAAGGTCAGGTGAACGCTACATCAACCACCGGCTCCTCGTTGTCCTATTGGGTGCTGACCACTCCTGCCCAGGGCATTGCCCATGTGACGGCAGACGGTGTCTGGAGCTATTACCCGGACGAAAATGTGACGGGCGCCGATGAGTTTATCATCGCTGTTGAAGACATGAACGGAGGGTTCACTATTTCGCGCGTCAGCTTGCAGATTAATGCTGTGAATGCACCCCCTACAGGAGGGGAAGGCATTCATCCAACAGATAAAAATACACCGGTTCAAGCGAAAGTATCCGCAACCGATCCCGATGGTGACATACTGCTCTATAGCATGCTGAGCAATCCACAGCATGGTTCTGTTACATTGGATGCTAACGGCGATTGGACGTATACGCCGAACACGGATTATACTGGCGCAGATCAATTCACAGTCTCAGTCAGTGACGGCAACGGCGGCTTGCTGGAGTCGATCATGCGGGTGTATACGGCGCCGACGTCGGAGGAGATTATCGCTTCACTGAAGGCTGCCAATCCGCAGAATCAGCATCCGCGCATATTAGCGACAGCTTCCGACTTCCAGCGGATGCGGGACCTGGTTGACGTGGATGCCCGATTCACGGGATGGTTCAATACGGTGAAGGAAGAAGCGGATCAGATTCTACTTCAGCCGGTGAAGGATTATGATAAGCCGGACGGGCTTCGACTGGATACGACCTCCTCAAGACGTATCGTTACCCTTGCCTTCGCCTATCAGCTTACAGGCGATACGGTCTATGCCGATCGGGCTTGGCAGGAGCTGGCGCATGTGTCCAGCAGCGCTTATCCTGACTGGAGCCCCGGTCATTATCTGGATACGGCTACGATGACATATGGTGTAGGTATCGGCTATGATTGGCTGTACGATTATTTGACACAAGCGCAGCGGGATACGGTCCGTCAGGCGATCGTCGACAAAGGCTTGACTCCTGCAGTGCCGATGTATGTAGATAAGACGTACTGGTGGGTGTATAACCGCGATAATTGGAATTTTGTCTGCAATGCGGGGATGACCATTGGCGCGCTTGCGATTGCCGATGAAGAGGAGCAACTGGCAGGACTCATTCTGAGAGAAGCGTTCAAGTCGATTCAATATGGCTTGCCGCAATATGCGCCGGACGGGTCCGCGAAGGAAGGGCCAAGCTATTGGGAATACGGTACCATTTACTTGTTGTACTTCTTGTCCGGACTGGAGACGACCTTCGGTCATGATTACGGCTTCTCTAGCAGTGAAGGATTAGATGAGACGCCGCTGTATCCGATTCATATAGCAGGACCGGGAGGCGCCTTCAATTATTTCGATAATTCGGAATCGCTCATACCGGGAAGAACGCTGCTATGGTTCGCCAAGCATGATAACAAGCCTGAGTATACCTGGTATCATCAGTTCGCCGAGAAGAGCGGACGTACCGGCGGGTTGTACGACGCATTGTGGTATAGGCCTGAATTATACGGGGCCAACGCTCCGCAGGAGCTTGACCGCCAGTTCGAGATTCCGGAAGCCGTCACGATGCGCAGCGATTGGGATGATCCGGGCGCAATGTTCGCCGGCTTCAAGGGCGGCATGAACGGCGCGCCGCATGGCGATCTGGATACGGGCACATTCGTGCTGGATGCGCATGGCGTACGTTGGGCGCTGGATATCGGATCGGAGAATTATAACCTGCCGGGCTACTGGAACATGAGTGAGAACGGGCAGCGCTGGACGTATTATCGCAAGCGTGCGGAAGGCCACAATACGCTGATTATCTCGCCATCTGCAGGACCGGACCAAGACGTGGACAGTCTGTCCCCCATAACAACTACTTCGTTCAATCAGACCGGCGGGGCTTATGCGATATCCGATCTGACCCCTGCTTATCAGAAGCAGTCTGCTTCGGTCAAGCGCGGCGTAGCGCTGATTGACGAACGGCGCCAATTCCTGGTACAGGATGAGATTGTGAACAAAATGCCATCGGAGCTGTACTGGTTCATGCATACGCGAGCTTCGATTGAGATCGGTCAGGACGGCACCAGCGCCATACTGAGTCAAGACGGCCGCCAGCTGTATGTGAAGCTGCTGACGCCGGGAAATGCCGCATTCTCGGTGATGGACGCTGTACCGCTGCCGACCTCTCCGAATCCGTCTGGTCAGACATCCAACTACGGCGTGAAGAAGCTGACGATCCATATGGAAGATGTACTGAACGAGACGATTAGCGTATGGATGGTGCCGTTGATGCCGGGAGAGACGCCTCCGAGCACGCTGCCATCTGTTGTGCCATTGGAATCGTGGTCGGTGCAGAATGGTCAGCTTGCCAAGCTAAGCGGATTAACGATAGACGGTGTAGCGCTGGAAGAATTCGACTCTGCCCGTTATATGTATGAGCTATCTATTCCTGCTAGCGAGGCCTCTATTCCAGTTATTGGCGCAACTGCCGCAGGAAGCTATAACGTTCAAGTTCAGCAAGCAAGCGGGATTCCGGGTTATGCCAAAATTACAGTGACCGACCCGCAAGGCTTCGCCAAACCGACTACCTATTATGTGACGATGGAGCATCCTGTAACGTATGGCATCCCGGATAATCGTCCCATCTGGCAGCCGCAGTCGGTTACAGCAAGCGACCATGACGGCAACGTACCGGAAAATACAATAGATGACAGCATCATTACGCGATGGTCGGCTGCAGGTGAGCAATGGATTCAGTACGATCTGGGTGAAAGCCGTCCGATTGGTGCCATTAGCGCCGCGTTCTATAATGGAAATATCAGATCCAGTTACTTCAAAATTGAAGTCTCGGAGGATGGACAGACATGGCAGCAGGCGTTCGAAGGCAACAGCTCCGGCGAATCGGTGGATCATGAGTTGTTCGCATTCCCTGAGCAGTCGGGCCGTTATGTCCGCATCACAGGCTTCGGCAACAATCAGAACCATTGGAACAGCTACACTGAGGTGAAGATATACGGTTCGCCGGCCACTCCGACTCTGGCGGAAGTATCGCTCTCTTGCGGTAGCTGTGATCCCATTAATCGCAAGGACAAGGCAGAATTACAGGTTATGCTGAAGCTAAGCAACGGGAAAGTATTGGATCAATCTCAAGCGCTTTTAACGTTCTTTACCACAAATTATAAAGTGGCTAATGTAGTCGATGGCAAAGTGCATACCCAAAAAACGGGGGAAGCGGATATATGGGTAGAAGCGACTTATGAAGGGAACACCATCACTTCTGAGCCGTTACACGTACGCGTCATCAAGAAAAACGGGCATGGTTCCGATGATGACGATGGCACTGAAGACGATGACGACGAAGAAGAAGATGACGATGATGATGACGTCGATGAGGATGAAGATGTAGATGTAGAGGACGAAGATGATGACGAAGATGATAACGATGATGAATAAGTAACGGGATGAAACATAAACATCATGAATGAATGCCGGGGGACAACGCAAACTGCGTGGTCCCCCGGCTTTTTTTGTAATTCAAAGTGAGTGGGGAGCTTACACACCTACATGGGGGATATAATTATAACAAGACCCGATCATTTCTAAGATTTGCGAAATCTCATTCTATGTTGTTGAGAGGCCTTTTCTTGTAGGATTAATATATCCAGTTAATAGGGAGGTGTTCCGATTGGCCGTTGAACAGCTAATACTTAGCTCCGTGTTCGTTGCCGGCTTACTTTCTTTTTTCTCTCCGTGCATATTACCGTTATTACCGGTGTATCTTTCGATATTATCAACCAATGAACAAGGTCTATCGGCTCATCGGATGTCACGGGGCAAGCTTGTTGCCAACCCGTATCTATTGATAAAAACGATTGTTTTTGTCATCGGTTTATCGACGAGCTTTGTTTTATTAGGCTTTGGCGCCGGGTTTCTAGGCTCTGTGATTCATACACGATGGTTCATCGTTGTCTGCGGTGCAGTGGTGGTTCTTCTGGGATTACATCAAATGGGATTGTATCAAGTATCATTCTTAAATCTTGAGAAAAAAGTACAAATGAAACGCAGTGGCAAAAGGGATGTGTTTGGGGCGTATTTGTTGGGCTTTACCTTTAGTATTGGCTGGACGCCGTGTATCGGGCCAATTTTAGGCGCTGTATTAGGTCTATCCGCAAGTGAAGGCCAAGCAACGCATGGGGCTTTTCTTATGTTCATCTATGCGCTCGGTTTACTTGTTCCTTTCCTGGTATTGGCACTTTTTTCAGATATCTTGTTACGGAAGATGAAACAAATAAATCGGCACATAAACAAGCTGAAGATAGCTGGGGGTGTCATCATTATCATGATGGGGATTATCCTGATGACCAATAATTTAAACTGGTTTACGACACTTATTGTACGGTAAAGGAGCGGGAAATCATGAAGAAGTTCATGCTTATTCTATTCGGAATGATCACTCTACTTGTTCTGGCCGGCTGCTCTTCAAGCGAAGAAGCGCCCAACGGAGAGAGTATAGCAAGTGCTAATAGCGCACCGAACTTCACGTTATACGACGTGAATGGGGGTTCGCATACCTTGAGTGATTATGCCGGAAAAAAAGTATATGTGAAGTTTTGGGCATCTTGGTGTTCCATTTGCTTAGCAGGAATGGAAGATATAAATACACTTGCCAAGGACGAAGAAGATTTTATGGTGTTAACTGTTGTATCTCCAGGCTTTAGAAATGAAAAGGATACCGATTCATTTAAAAAGTGGTTTAGCGGTGTTGAGGAAGCGAAGAATCTGACCGTACTGTTAGATGAAGGCGGAAAAATCACGGATCAATTCCAAGTGCGCGGGTATCCGACTTCTGCGTATATTGACTCCAATGGCCTACTCGTTCAAGTCCTTCCAGGGCATGTTAGCAATGAAGTAATTATTCAAAAAATGGAAACCATACAATAAAGAAAGGCGTGAATAGTCATGAAGAAGATGGGATGGTTTCTAATTCTAAGCTTGGTGATTGTGATAGCGGGGTGCGGAACCGTGACAGCGACGAACTTATTTCCAACCCAGAAATCACAATCCAGTCTGCCTGACAATCCCAATACGAATTTATCGTTTGATGAGAGTAATCTGAAAGAAATATGGTTTGCAGGCGGTTGTTTTTGGGGGGTAGAAGCGTATATGTCAAGGATCTATGGCGTATATGATGTGACATCAGGTTATGCGAATGGACACACCGAGAACCCGACCTATGAAGAAGTCATCACAGGAAAAACGGGTTATGCCGAAACTGTGCACGTTAAATACGATTCCACACGTGTGAACTTGGAGAAATTACTTACCCATTATTTTAAAATTATTGACCCTACGTTGCTTAACCAACAAGGAAATGATCGCGGCGAGCAATACCGTACGGGTATTTATTATCACAATGAGGAAGATATAGCGATCATTAACAACATTATTGAGAAAGAACAAAAACGTTATGACAAGCCGGTTGTTACGGAGGTAGAACCTCTGAAAAACTTTACGCTAGCAGAAGAATATCATCAAGATTACTTGGAAAAAAAACCTAACGGTTACTGCCATGTGGAATTTGACGGTGTGGAAAATCAGGAAATACCTTCATTAATTGATCCTGCTCTCTATCCCAAGCCCAGTGATAAGGAAATTAAAGCAAAGTTAACGATAGAACAATATGAAGTGACGCAGGGCAACGGCACTGAACGAGCGTATTCGAATGAATATTGGGATAATTACAAGCCGGGCATTTATGTAGATGTGGTTACGGGTGAGCCGCTGTTCTCCTCGGCAGATAAATATGACTCCATGTGCGGCTGGCCTAGCTTCACCAAGCCGATCGATCCAGCTGTCGTGCTGGAGTACGAAGATACAAGCTTTAACATGGTTCGTACAGAGGTAAGAAGTCGTACAGGAAACAGTCATTTGGGTCATGTTTTCGATGATGGACCGGCGGATCGAGGGGGATTGCGTTACTGTATCAATAGCGCGGCCATTACCTTTATCCCGGAGGCGAATATGGAGGAAGCCGGTTACGGATATTTGAAACATCTGGTACAGTAACATAAGGGTCACAATAAATATAAGCAAGGACGTAAGAAAGATGGTATACACCATCTTTCTTTGCGGTTGAAGAGTGAAGAGTGAAGAGCATGAGGGAAAGGGAGAGGGTCATGTATAAACTGCTTTTAGTCGATGATGAAGCGATCATCATTCGTGGAATTCGTTCATTTGTAGATTTTGATGCGTTATCGATCTCCCAGGTGTATGAAGCCTCGAACGGGGAAGCTGCATTGGATATTTTCAAAACACATGAGCCCGATTTCATTCTAGCCGATATTAATATGCCAAAAATGAATGGACTGGAATTTGCCAATGCTGTAAAAATACTTAAACCGAATGTGAAAATTGCTCTAATTACAGGTTACGATTATTTTGATTACGCGCTGGCCGCATTAAAAGCCGGTGTAGATGATTATGTCTTAAAACCTGTTTCCAAAAAGGATATTCAACAAACGCTTCAAAAACTCATCGAAAAAAAACAACAAGCGGACAATGCGATTCAGGTATCGCGCCTTGTTCACGAGTTAATTAAAAATGCGGATACAGCAGATGATACGGGATACAAAGTGAAAATTCATAAGGAGATCGAAGACAATATTGCCAATGCGAATTTTTCACTAGCGTATTTAGCCAAACAACTGGCTTTAAGCACTTCTTATCTCAGTAGTCTCTTTAAACGCCTATATGGCCAAACGTTCCAAGAGTATATGATGACCATACGATTAGAGCGCGCGAAGATTTTGTTGCTGAGCACCCCAATGAAAATTTATGAAATTGCTTCTGCTGTCGGTTTTGACGATCCCAATTATTTAAGCGCATCCTTTAAACGAAAGTTCATGCTTTCCCCTAACCAATTCCGAGAAAAGGCGAGAGAATGAGCATGTCACGATTTCAGGTATTGAAAAAATTACGCGTTCAAATCGCAATGCATTATGTAGTCGCGAGCGTGCTGACACTTCTGTTAATGGGGTCAATTTTATACAATAGCATAGCTGCAATCGTCCAGGAGAGAGCGATAACCAATACCGAAGATGCCGTTGAGCAGAGCGGAATGCATATTGATTTGTATATTGAACGGCTGAAGGCAGTATCACGCTTACTTGCGGAAAGTCCGCAACTCATCGCTTATTTCTCTGATATCTCTCGAGACCCGGCAATGAAAAAAGTGATTCTCTCTACGATTGAAACGGCAATGGCTACGGATCGCTTCATGAAGTCGATTGTCATGGTGAGTAAGGATGGACAGATCATATCGAATGAAACCGGCCTATCTATGAGTATGTCAAGCAATATGATGAAGGAACCGTGGTATGTATCCGCTATTAATCATGAAGGAACGCCCGTACTCACCTCTGCGCGTATGCAAGATTTCACCATGGATAAAGATAACTGGGTGATATCGCTTAGTCGAGAGATTAAAAATACGGAAGGGAGGAACATTGGCGTTCTTCTCATTGATGTGCAATACAAAGTCATTGAAGATTATTTGGCTAATTTAGACCTGGGAAACCTTGGTTTTTCGTTTATTCTAAATGCTAATGGAGAAGTTGTGTATCACCAAGATCCTGCTTATTTTCAAAATGCGGCCAAGCGGAAATTTTTGCAAAAAATCGTTGACGATCCAACAGCTTTCGATCGCAAAGAGCAGACCTTTACACACCTGTTCTCATTACGAAATGCGGATTGGCTCTTTATAGGTGTATCATCGCAAGACGAATTGGCAGCTATTGAAGACAAGCTGGTTCATATTTTCATCCAAGTCGGGCTCGTTTTGTTAGTTATTGCCACGGTCAGCATTGTTATCTTTACCGGACGCATAACGACCCCTTTCAAGAAATTAGAACTTGCTATGCAAGATATTCAACATGGCTTAGTAGAAATACCGATTGATGATAGAGGGTGCTATGAGGCACAAAGTCTGTCCCGACATTTTAACGACATGATGTTGAAGATTAAGAAATTGATGCAGGAAATTAGTGACAAGGAAAAAGATTTACGACGTTCGGAAATTAGTGCACTCCATAGTCAAATTAATCCGCACTTCCTTTATAATACGCTCGACACGATTGTATGGATGGCAGAGTTTAATGACAGTGAAAGGGTAATAGAAATGACAAAAGCGCTGGCGCAATTCTTTCGTCTGTCCTTAAGTGGAGGGAGCGAGCTCACGACTGTGGAAAATGAACTGGATCATGTGCGGCAATATCTATTCATTCAAAAGGAAAGATATGGCGACAAGCTTGCCTATCATATTGCTTGCGACCCCGCCTTATTGCAATTAAAAATACCGAAAATTATTCTACAGCCGATGGTGGAAAATGCACTCTATCACGGTATTCGTGAGTTAGATCATCAAGGTTATATCCATATCACTGCGGAGGCACATGAGCATAAGCTCATATTTACAATTCAAGATAATGGCGACGGTTTTGATGTTGACGCCCTATCGAAAAGTGAAGCGAGCAGACCGACAAAGCTTGGCGGTGTCGGTATTCAAAATGTGGATCAGCGCATTAAATTATATTACGGCCCATCGTATGGTGTAACGATTCTGTCGAATAATCATCAGGGTACGATTGTCCAGATTATAATCTCACAGACAATAGACTGATGAATCTGTTCAGTGGCTGGGGATAACGAGTGTGAAAGTCGTATGAATATCAGGCTTGCTCTCCAGCCGCACGCTTCCCTTATGGAAGCCGGCCACCTCTTTGACGATAGATAACCCGATGCCGAGGCCTTCCCCTTCTCTTGCACGAGATCCCCGGATGAAGCGTTCAAAGATGATCTCCTGCTTTTCGACGGGAATACCGGGTCCTTTATCCGTTACGCTGATTTCAACCTCATAATGTCTCTGACTGTCTCGTCCTTCATTACGGTCGCTGGCGTCCGCAACGATAACTTTGCGCAGGGAAAGTCCCATGTATCCGCCGGAACGGCCATATTGCAACGCATTCTCAATCAGATTGCGTACAGCTCTTTCCATTAGAGGGGGGTCGATCATGACCTCAATGGATTGCTCCGGAATTTCAATCGCAAAGGACATGCCGTAATTTTCTAATATGACAATGTAATCTGCCGCCAGTTTTCGGAGTTGTTCGGACAGGTTGGTTCGCTTCAACTGACCGCGAGCAGGATGCATGTCCATACGAGATATCTCCAGAAGCTTCTGCAGCAGCTTATTCATGTAACGAGACCGGCGCAATACAATTTCCGAATAGGCCCGGATTTCTTTGTCATCTTGATATAAACCGTCGTAAAGCGTCTCCGCATACCCCTGAATCATGGTGAGCGGCGTTCTCAGGTCATGGGAAAGGTTCGCGATCAACGTATGTCGCTTGCGCTCGTTATCTTGAATTTGCGCTACCTGATCCAGGATGCGATCAGACATATGATTGAGATGGCGATTCAGTTGAATGATTTCATCGTTCCCGCGATCATCCAGGACGATCCTCGTACTCCGCGCATCGAATTCCTGTACGGCTCTATTCAGCGTTTTCAGTCTACGGTTAATGCGGGTGAAGAAGAGCAGTGAAAAAATGATCGGCGTAATAAAAAAGATGCCGAGCGGAATGAACAAGGTTAGAAGCATCCAGGATTGCCGGACATAAACAAAGACTTGCGTTCCTCGCATTTCCTTGCTGGGCATGGACATGATCAAATACTGAGGTTCATTATCAAGCGCCCAGTGAAACACTAAGGTCACCGCTTCGTCGTCAAAGCCCCACAGCTTATTAGGCATGCCTACAAAACGCTCCATCATCTCATCGAACGCATAGGGCTCCTTCCGCTGATTGGTGGCATACTGCAACGTGCCCTCCTTGGAAAACCACTCCAGACTCATCTGCGGGTGTTCATCCCGAGTAAGATCCAGTAGGCTTTGAATTCGCTCATCCACCTCTCCCCTCTTTAAATCAAGTGCTTGATTGCCCGCATCTTCTACCAATTGATGGCCTATTTGATTCAACGATTCATGGGTATACCCACGCGAAGTAAGCGAACCCATGATTACGATGCTCGCGATGAATAATACAAGTCCGGTAAAACTGGCTGTTATGACCATTAACCACAATTTAGTCTTCAGATTCATGTGTCCCCTCCACAAACCGATAGCCGACACCGCGTATAGTCTCAATATAGCGAGGGTTTGCCGGGTCTTTTTCTATTTTTTTGCGCAAAAAATTGATATACACGTTGACTGAATTTGCATCGAATTGATCCAGCTTCCAGACATATTTGAATAGTTCTTGCTTGGTGAAAATGCGTCCCGGCTGGCGCATGAACAGCTCCAGCATCATTCCTTCTATCGGAGAAAGGGAAATGGTGCCGGTTGGTTTCTCGATTTGCTGAGCGGCACGATCGTAGATGAGGTTCCCGCAGTTGATTTTATTCCCGTACATAGCGGGCTTGTAACGCCGCAGCAAGGCTTTGATGCGGGCCGTCAGCTCGCCGGGGCTGAACGGTTTCGTGACGTAATCGTCTGCTCCTAATCCGAGGGTTTCGATCTTGTCTTCTTCCAGTTGTCTGGCGCTAAGGATGATAACGGGCGTATTCAACTGGCGGGTTTGTATATAGTGCAGCACCTCCCAGCCGTCCCCATGCTCCATCATTAAGTCCAGCACGATCAGATCGACTGTGTAATGCTCCAGTAGGGCAATAGCCTCTTGCCCTGAAGAGGCTTCAGAAGTAAGGGCCCCTGCATTCCGCAAATGCAGCTTGACCAGCTGAACAATTTCCGGTTCGTTATCGACAATCAGTACGTGGTGATTTTCCATGGCACACTCTCTTCTATTGTCTAACGTTTTTTTCATTATACAATACAGCCAAGCTATTCTCCTTTAAAGAATGAAATTCTTTAAGCATCCTTTAAGACTTTAGCCTTACATAAAATGGTAGAGTTAAAAATAGCGAGCTGTGATCCAATCATAGATTTAGAGGGCAATAGAGAAGGGGATGTTCAATCGATGTCAAAAAATAAACGGCATGTAAAGGAAGGCTTGCAACTGATTCCGGTCGTTCTGGTACTTATCATACTGTGGACATGCATGGTACCTGCTGTCGTATCGGCTGAGAGGTCTTCCGGCGGCAGCTGGAGTCGGGGATCGTTCCAGATGATCGCTGCGGGAGCGTATCATTCGCTAGCGTTGAAAGCGGACGGCAGCGTAGTCGCTTGGGGGTCAAATAGTAAAGGCCAATTGAATGTTCCGGCAGTTGCCAAAAGCGGTGTGGTGTCCATTGCTGCGGGAAATCATCATTCGTTGGCGCTGAAAGCGGACGGCAGCGTAGTTGCCTGGGGAGATAATACTCGCGGTCAGACGACTGTTCCGGCCGCGGCAGAAAGCGGCGTCGTGGCCATTGCCGCGGGAAACTATCATTCACTTGCACTGAAAGCGGACGGCAGCGTAATTGCCTGGGGATTGAATTATCAGGGTCAGAGGATTGTGCCAGCAGAAGCGCAAAGCGGCGTCGTGTCCATCGCTGCGGGACAGTTCCATTCATTGGCGCTGAAAGCAGACGGCAGCATAGTTGCTTGGGGATCTAATATTCGCGGTCAAACGACGGTTCCGTCTGGGGCAGCAAGCGGCGTAGTGTCTATTGCCGCGGGAGATACTCATTCACTTGCACTGAAAGCGGACGGAAAGGTAGTCGCATGGGGATCTAATTTTAACGGTGAAGGGAATGTTCCGGTAGAGGCGGAAAGCGGTGTAGTGTCCATTGCCGCGCAAAGTTTTAACTCACTAGCACTGAAAGCGGACGGCAGTGTTGTCGGGTGGGGAGCCAATAGTCAAGGTCAAACGACCGTTCCAGCAGAAGCGCAAAGCGGTGTGGTGTCCATCGCTGTGGGACATTTTCATTCGTTGGCGCTGAAAGCGGACGGCAGCATAGTGGCATGGGGAGCGAATAACAGCGGCCAAACGACCGTTCCGGAAAGTCTGTCTTCGCCTGTCAAGGCGATCGCTATCGCCGCGGGAAGGTATCATTCACTGGTATTAAAATCGGACGGCAGCGTAGTGGCATGGGGAGATAATACTTACGGTCAAAGGACTGTTCCAATAGCTGCCCAAAGCGGTGTAGTGTCCATTGCTTCGGGATTTAATCATTCGTTGGCGCTGAAATCGGACGGCAGCGTAGTGGCATGGGGAGAGACTACTTTCGGTCAAACGGATGTTCCGACTGAGGCCAAAAGCGGCGTCGTGTCCATTGCCGCAGGAGGATTTCATTCACTTGCACTGAAAGCGGACGGCAGTGTTGTCGCATGGGGATCTTATGATCACGGTCAAACGGATGTTCCGACTGAGGCCAAAAGCGGCGTCGTGTCCATTGCCGCAGGAGGATTTCATTCACTTGCACTGAAAGCGGACGGCAGTGTTGTCGCATGGGGATCTGATGTTTACGGTAAAACGACTGTTCCGGCAGAGGCAGTAAGCGGCGTTGTATCCATTGCCGCAGGAGGAAATCATTCACTAGCACTGAAAGCGGACGGGAGCGTAATCGCATGGGGCATGAATACTTACGGTCAAAGGACTGTTCCGGAATCTGCCCAAAGCGGCGTCGTGTCCATTGCCGCAGGTTTGCGGTATTCACTTGCACTGAAAGAAGACGGCAGCGTAGTGGTATGGGGGGGCTCTTCTGATATCACTAACGTTCCAGCAGCAGCCCAAAGCGGCGTTGTATCCATTGCCGCAGGAGGATTTCATTCACTTGCGCTGAAAGCGGACGGCAGCGTAGTCACTTGGGGATATGATGCGCGAGGTCTAGGGACCGTACCAGGCAAGGCGAATCTGAGCGGTCTTGTGATGGATGCGGGTGAGCTGAGCCCGCCATTTGCCCCTTCCGTCACGGCGTATACCTACCAGCTTGTGGGCTCATCTGCCGCCAGCATCGATGTGACGGCTATATTGTCTGACGAAGCCAACTCCATATTGCTGGTTAATGACGAGGAGCAGACAAGCGGTACACCTGTTGCCGTACCCTTGACCGGGGACACCACGGCAATCTCAGTCCGGGTCGAGCCGTATCTCTTGCCGGGCAAGACGTATACCATTACCGTGTCGCAGCTTTATACCGTCACGTATGACGGCAATGGCAGCAACGACGGCAACTTGCCGACTGACAATAGCGCATATAGTCCGGACGACAGCGTCACCGTGCTGGGCAACACAGGCAGCCTGAGCAGGACGGGCTATACGTTCGCAGGCTGGAACACCGCAGCTGACGGCAGCGGTACGAGCTACACGCCAGGTGACGCTTTTACGATGGGCGCGGGCAATGTAACTCTGTACGCACAGTGGTTGGATAACATCGTTCCAGCGGTTGCGATTCAAATGAAAGCAGCGGATGAATCGCTTTACGCAAACGATACATGGACAAATCAAAGCGTGACCGTCAGTGTATACGCAACGGATGACGGCAGCGGACTGGCAGCGCTTGAATACTCGGAGGACGGGGGCGATTCCTGGCAGCCGGTTGACGGAGAGATGACCTACAGCGAGGAAGGCATCCATACCTTGACTTTTAAAGCGACCGATGAGGAAGGGAATGAAGGGCAAGAAACTAGAACGGTGAAGATCAATCGAAACGGGCTGGTTATCACGATTTCTGCCAACAATCAGGACGGCAATTCATACGCTTCCGGAGAGTGGACGAACGGAACTGTGGCGGCGGAGGTCTATGCCTCCAATCAGCAAGGGATAGCCATCGCAACCTTAGACTACTCACTGGATGATGGAGCAACCTGGCTCCATTACACGGAACCGCTGTCCATCTCGGGAGTCGGAACGCACATGATCAAGGTCAAAGCCGAAGATGAAGCGGGCAACGAATTGGAAGATGCCCTGACGGTTAAGATCGATCAAACTAACCCGAGCATCGAGTTCGGCATGAACGGCAATGAAACGTGGAGCCTAGGCGTATCGACGATCGTAACGGCGAGCGATACGGAGAGCGGCTTGAATTTGGCTGCTCTGGCATTCGCTTGGTCGCAAAGCGACACTGCGCCAGCAGATGGCTGGGCGCCGTTCACGAGCGGGGCTGATCTGATGAAAAGCGGAGTGGATGGAGACTGGCACTTGCATATTCGGGCACAGGATGTAGCCGGCAATACGGCGGACGAAGTATCGGAGCGGTTCAGACTGGATGCGTCTGCTGCGGAATTGAGCGGGCTTGCGCTCTCCGCAGGAACGCTGAATATGGAGTTCGACGCATCCACGATGGACTATAAGGCAAGAGTGCCAAACAACGTGAGCAGCATCACTTTAACGCCGGTTGCCCTCGATGCGACGGACCTCATTACCGTAAGAGTCAACGGTGGAACGCCATCATCGGTAACGAGCGGACAAGCGAGTGGAGCGTTGGACTTGGATGTAGGTGACAATACCATGGCAATTGAAGTTACGGCGTTGAACGGGGCGCGTAAGAGGTACTCTGTCACTGTGACGCGTGCTGCGAGCAACGCCGGAACTTCTGGAGGATCAAGCGGCGAATCGGTGGAACTGGCGGGGAAAGCGAGCTTGTTGGTAGACTCGACTGTGATTGGAGCAGTAGCGATAAGAAAAGTAACCCGTCCGGACGGTGTCATCGTCGAGCAAGTCTCGCTCAATGAAGAGATACTGGATGACGCGTTGAATCGATTGCAGGCGGCCAAGCAACCGGTCCTCACAATCGAAGTGGACGATTCCAAGCGGATCGTTCGGATAGAGCTTCCTGCCGCTTCAATCGCCGCGGGCGCCGAATCGTTCCCGAATGCGATTATCGAGGTGAAGCTGAACGGGGCCAGCTACCAGCTCGTCATCCATGCGCTTGATCTGGCGGGCTTGGCGGAACAGCTCAGCGTCGAACTGAAAGATCTGAAGGTGAACATCATCATGGAGCGCGCTGACGAAGCTACGGAGATGCAGGTCCAGCAGCTTGCTGTTCTGGAAGGCTTTGACCTGGCGAGTGCGGTCATCGACTTCAAGGTGACGGTAGAGGCGGACGGTCAGACGGAGGAGATCCGCGATTTTGGCAGGACATATATGTCGCGGGCGATCGTGACGGAGGAAGGGGCCGGGAATCGCAACCTGACAGGCGTTCTATATGATGGGGAGACGAAGACGTTCACGTTCGTTCCTTCGCATACAGGTACTCGCCCGGATGGTACACAGGAAATCATCATGAATGTGCCGCACAACAGTATGTACGTTGTCCTGGAATCGAAGGGCATGACATTCGATGACCTTAGCGGACATTGGGCGAAGGCGGATGTGGAGCTGCTGACGTCAAAGCTGATCGTCAAAGGCGTCACGGACAGCCGGTTTGCACCGAACGCGGACATGACGCGGGCGGAGTTTACCGCACTGCTCGTCCGCGCGCTGGGACTATCGCTGACCCCTGGCGGGCAAGCTTCCGGCTTCGCCGATGTGTCGGCAAATGCGTGGTATAGGCCTGCCGTCGAAGCAGCGGTGAACGCTGGCCTTGTGAGCGGCATGTCGCCTGACCGGTTTGCGCCGAATGAGCGGATCGCTCGCGAGCAGATGGCCGTAATGGTTGCCAGAGCACTATCGTTCACGGGCAAGGAGGCGGCAGCAGACATGGGAGTGCTGGAATCGTTCACAGACCGAACGTCGATCTCCGCCTGGGCTACAGATGCGGTTGCTCAAGCTGTGGCTGCGGGTATCATTACGGGTATGCCCGACGGCACGTATATGCCTTCTGAACCTGCAACCCGGGCGCACGCGACGGCTATGCTGAAGCGATTTCTGCAATATACGGAATTTATCGATTAGAGAGTAATCGGGGAACGAGGAAAGAGTGATTCAAAACACATTGTCCTGCCGCTCCATTGGCTAGTAGCCAAATTGCATAATATGAGCTTGTATGAAAAGAGGGATTGCCAACCTTGATTCATGCAGGCTCTTTTTTCTTTTACCTCTTCCTGTTTATAATACATACTATGTTCGACGTCAGTGTGTGGAGGGATGACAATGGAAATTATTCGTAGGAAGAGGTTTACGATTTATCCGAAGTTGCTGTTGGGCTTTCTTACTGCGATTCTTCCCGTCTATTTACTGGGCATATTGCTGAATCAGGGAGTCGCGAACAGCCTGCGGGAACAAATACTGCAATCGATGCAGACCAATGTCAAGTTCTACTTGTCCTCGCTTGGAGATGAGTTGAACAAAATCGAAAAATTCAAGGAATCCCTTGTCATTGACGAGGATCTGATGACATTGGCTACGGTAGCGCCCGCCATGTCCGAAAATGAGCTTAGAGAAGCGATCTTGCGCATGGAACGGAAGCTGACTCTGCTGCAGGATTCCAGCTCGTATATCGCTGACGTCACGATTCATATTCCGCTAATTAATAAAGGAATCAAGCCGGGGAATTACAAGGAGGGGGTATCACATGAAGATATGAATGCGATGCGCGCGGTCATGCAGAAGCAAGAATCACCCTTGTTTTGGTGGAACGAGAAGCTGATGCTTGCTTCGTATTATCCGGATAGCGCTCTTACAGCACGTTCCCCTGTTTTTCTCATCGAGGTGGAAATCGATCGGAAGATGATTTTGCATGATTTGCGGAACGCCGTAGAGCAAGGCGGAGCCGTGCTCTATTTTAACGGGTTCAAGAAGACGATTTCCAATCATGCCTTGAATCAAGCCGAAAATGACATTATGACGTTGCTTGAAGAAGAAGGAAGCAGCACCGCGAATTCAGTCATATTCACAATTTCGGACAATCACTATCTGGTATCGATGCAGAAATCACTCTACTACGACATGACACTCGCAATCTACACGCCGGAAAGCTATATTATGAGCGATTTTGAAAAGTTCGACAGATGGTTCTGGCTGCTGTTTATTTTGTCCATGATCGTCATTGCCCTATTTTCTTATTGGATATTTAAAGCGATACGGACACCGCTTCGCAAGGTGCTCAAGGCTTTCCGCAAGGTGGAGCAAGGTCAGCTCTCCGTGCGGATCACACAATCGAGCAATGATGAGTTCAGGGACTTGTCCGATCAGTTCAATAAGATGGTGGGTCAGCTGCAAGCATTGATTCAGGAGGTGTACGAACAGCAGATTCGCAGGCAGCAGTCGGAATTGAAGCAGCTGCAGTCGCAGATCAATCCTCACTTCCTGTACAATAGCTTTTTTATTCTGCATCAGCTAATTGAATTCGAAGATATCGCCAATGCGCGGAAGTTCGTGCATTACTTGGGGAACTACTTTCAATATATAACAAGGGATGCGAAGTCGGAGCTGCCGCTGGGGCAAGAGATCAAGCATGCCGAAGCCTATGTGAACATCCAGACGATGCGCTTCGGTCCTCGAATCGATGTGCAATTTCAATCGATCCCGCAGCAATATGAAGCGCTGTACGTACCCCGATTGATCGTGCAGCCTATTATCGAAAACGCCTATCAGCACGGGCTGGAATCCAAGGTGTCGTCAGGCAAGCTGCATATGACGAACGAGACGAAGGACGGCATGCTGTACATTCGCGTCGAAGATAATGGCTCCGAATTGACGACGGACGAGCTATATAAGCTAAGAGAGCAGCTGTACAAGGATGTCAACGAAATGGAGACGACGGGGATGTTTAATGTACACCGGAGACTGCAAATCAAATTCGGACCTTCCGCAGGCGTTGATGTCTACCGCAATCAATGGAACGGTCTGGGCGTAGCAGTGAAGATACCCGTAGGTATGGAGGAGGAGTATGCATGTACCGATTACTAATCGTAGATGACGAGCCGTTCATTCTGAACGGCCTGGTCGAGCTGTTCAGCAGGCTGCAAGAGCCGCAGCTTGACGTCTCTCCGGCCTCAACGTCTGAGGAGGCGTTAAGCTGGTTGTATCGCACCAGAATTGATATTGTGCTGTCAGATATTCATATGCCGGGAATGAGCGGTCTGGAGCTGCATGGAGAAATTATTAAGCAATGGCCGAGGTGCAAGGTGATCTTCTTGACCGGCTACAGTGACTTTTCTTATATTCAGCAGGCGATCCGCCAAGGTAGTGTGGATTATATATTGAAAACGGAGGGCAACGCTAAAATCGTGGGTAGCGTGGCCGCTGCAGTGAAAGAATTGGAGAAAGAACGTCTCACTGATTCCTTGCTGCTTCAGGCCAAGCAGCAGAAGCTGATGGCGCTGCCCCATCTTCAGAAGCAATATATGAGTGAATTGCTGCATAGCGACGAATCTATTGGTGCGATCGGTCTGAAGTTCGCCGAACTCGGAATTGATTTGGACGCCGAAGGCCCTTGCCTGCTGATGATTGCGAGAATAGACGATTGGGGCCGCTTGCAGAGCCTGACGGATCGAACACTTATTCAGTTCGCGCTTGATAATATGACGCGTGAATTGTTATCACCATTAACGAAAGTATTGTCCATCCATTTCGAGAAAAACAAGATGGTGTGGTTCATACAGCCGATGGAAGATGAGCCTACAGAGGATACGTATAAGCGAGCCGGCATATTCGTGCGGGAAATGCTGGAGGAGATCCAGCGGAATTCCGCTGCGCTCCTGAAGTTGCCGATATCGCTCGCGCTGGCATCCGAATTCGTCGCTTGGGACAAAGTGGCGAGGAAGGTGGAGTGGCTGAATCTGCTCTATCATAGCGGATTGGGGATGGGACGCGAGCTCATCTTGCTGGAACCGGCCCCAGGCGAGCTGGACCACAACTATAACGAGGAGACGAGGCTGACGACCGTCCATTTCAACAAAGTCGAGTATTTGAAGTCCTGCTTGGAGAACGGCCAGGAGGATGAGTTTTTCTCGACACTGGAGGAGCTTCTGGCATTCGCCAGCTTCACAGGGCCGTTCCCTAGCAGTGTACAATTAGAGCTCTATTACCTGCTTGTCTCCGTCTATATGCCGCATGGCCTGAAGCACTCCTTGAGCGGGGCTGCAGGCAGGGAAGAGCTTGGGCGCTATACGCAATTGGAGAGGTATGAATCGTGGCAGGAAGTGTGCGAGGAATTCACACAGTTCGCATGGCGAATATTCGGATGGAAGAAAGATGGGATGAACGTACAAGAGCATGAGCTGATTACGAAGATCCAACAGTATATTACGAGCCACCTGGAGGGCGATTTGTCGTTGACGCGAATCGGCGAGGTGGTCGGACATAACCCGTCTTATTTGTCCAGACTGTACAAGAAGCTGACTGGGCAGGGATTGTCCGCTTATATTAACGAGCTGAGATTGGACAAGTCCAAGCATATGCTGGAGCAAGACCGCTATAAGGTGCATGAGATCGCCAAGGAATTGGGCTTTTTGTCACCGCAGTATTTTCACAGGTTCTTCAAGAAAGCGACGCATCTTACCCCGCAGGAGTACCGGGAATTGAAGCGGGATAGAAAAGGGTAAATAAAAGATACAAAAGTCATGAACGGAAACTAGTTCGCACCCTTCGGTAGCTTCTATAATGAAAGCGTAGCAAAGACAAACTACTTGAAACGGAGTGTTCACGATGAAGGGGAGAAGACATTTTAGTTTCATTCTGACAAGTGTTCTTGCGCTGTCGCTTACACTGACTGCGTGCGGAGAAGCAAACAATAAGCAAGCTGAGGACAACAGCAGTAATGGCCCGGGTAATGACTCAGCGGCAATTGAGCCGTTCGGTAAATACGATCCGCCGATCGATGTTACAGCGGCGCGATTCATTACGCAGGATGTCGTCTATCCGGACGGTCAGTCAGAATCGGATAACGCATGGGAATCGCTCTATCAAGAGATGGGGATCAATCTCAGCTATGACTGGATCGTGAAGGGGACGGATGCGCAGTACTTCCAGAAGCTGAATCTGTCTATTGCTTCGGGCGAGATTCCGGATATTCTGATGGTCAATTCCTCGCAGCTGAAGCAGCTGGTTGAGGCGGACATGGTGGAAGACCTGACGGAAGCATTCGAGAAGTATGCTTCGCCGGCGGTCAAGGACGTATTCCATAAGGACAAGATGGCGCTGCAATCCGCTACATTCGACGGGAAGCTGTACGCGATACCCAAGACAGAGCCGATGATCGGAGCTCAGACGCCGGTGCTGTGGGTGCGCACCGATTGGCTGAGTGCCATGAACCTGCCTGAACCGACGACATGGGAAGAAGTGCTGAATCTGTCGGAAGCGTTCACGACAGGAGATCCGGACGGCAACGGGCAAGCGGATACGTTCGGCATTGCACTGGGCAAGGAGATTATTAACGGTTATCCTTCCTTGAACGGGTTCTTCAATGCTTATGGCGCGCATCCCCGCATCTGGAAGAAGGACGATTCCGGCAATCTGATCTACGGCAGCATTCAGCCGGAAGTGAAGACCGCGCTTGGCGTATTGGCCGAATTGTATCAGAAGGGGCAACTGGACAAGGAGTTCGGCGTGAAGGATGGTTCGAAGGTGGCGGAATCGATCGTCAGCGATCGCGTTGGCCTGCTGTTCGGTCCGAGCTGGGCTTCGCAATGGCCGATTCAGGACAATAAGAAGAAGAATAATGAGGCGGAGTGGCGTCCGTATCCGATACCATCTGTTGATGGAGGCAATGCCACAGTGCAGATGCCGTTCGGCGCATCGTTCTATTATGTGGTGAAGAAGGATATGGACCATCCGGAAGTTGCGGTTAAGATGGCGAATTTATTCCTGGAGAAGCTGTACGGCGAGACGGCCGATTACTTGAAGTATGGCGTGGATGGAGAAGGCATCTCCACAGCCAAATACTCGCTGATCGATTTGTTCGCCCCGGACAAGGATTTGAAGCGCGCACAGAACGTAGCGGCGGCTCTTGAGAAGGGTGATCCGGCCGGACTGAATCCGGAGGAGAAATCAACGTATGACAAAGTGTTGGCTTACCGGGACGGCGGCGATCTCAACTTCTATGGTGAAACGTACCAAAGCGGTCCGGAAGGCGCAATGGTCGTACTTCAGCAGCTGACGGACGAAGGCAAGATCATAGCGGAAGGCTACGGCGGAGCGCCGACCGATACGATGGGCGAGAAGCGAGCGACGCTGGACAAGATGGAGACAGAAACGTTCACAAAAATTATATACGGTGCGCTTCCGCTGGATCAATTCGACAAGTTCGTAGAGGACTGGAAGAAGCTTGGCGGCGATCAAATTACGCAAGAAGTCAATGAGTGGAACGCATCACAAAAATAAGAACGGAGAGCAGGGGCGAGAGGATAACATCAGCTTGCCCCTTCCCCATTCCAAAAGCTGGATAAGGAAGTGGACATCTTGTTGAGAAAAGCCGTTGGTAAGCAGCTTCCGCTACATTTGATGCTCATACCGGGCATTGTCATTGTGTTCATCTATAGCTACATTCCCATGCTTGGCATTATCATGGCATTCCAAAAGTATATTCCGACGAAAGGCTTGCTGCATTCCAAGTGGGTAGGCATGAAAAATTTTGAATATTTGTTCAATATGCCTGATTTCTATCAAGTGCTCTGGAATACCGTCTTTATCGCGATTATGAAAATCGGTTTCGGCCTTGTTGTCCCGATTACGATCGCCATTCTGCTGAATGAAGTGGGCAAACGATTCGTGAAGCGATGGGTGCAAACACTCATTTATCTTCCCCATTTCCTGTCGTGGGTCATCCTAGGAGGTGTGCTGATCGACATTCTTTCGCCTTCAACAGGGCTTGTGAATCAGTTCCTGGGCTTGTTCTCGATCGAGCCTATCTTCTTCCTCGGCGACAACGACTGGTTCCCGTTCACACTCATTTTATCGGAGATCTGGAAGGAATTCGGCTTCAGCACCATCGTTTATTTGGCCGCTCTGACGACGATCAATCCCAGCTTGTATGAGGCGGCGGTCATTGACGGCGCCAATCGGTGGAAGCAGACATGGCATATTACGATTCCCGGCATGCTGCCGGTCATTGTACTGATGGCGACATTAAGTCTTGGAAATGTATTAAATGCGGGGTTCGACCAAGTATTTAATTTATATAGCCCGTTAGTCTATGAAAGCGGGGATATCGTAGATACGTTAATTTACCGGGTCGGATTGATCGATATGCAATACGGCGCCGCTACTGCGCTGGGCTTGTTCAAATCGTTCATCTCTTTTATGCTCGTCTCGGTATCGTACTGGCTTGCCTATAAAGTGGCGGACTATCGGATTTTCTAAGGGAGAGGGGAGAAAGCTATGATACAAGGGAAATCGATGGGGACGAGATTATTCCATCTGTTCAACTATGCGTTTCTCATTACGCTGGCCCTGCTCTGCCTTGTGCCTTTAATTCATATTTTGGCCGTCTCGCTCAGCTCCAATGTAGCTGCCAGTGCGGGCATCGTGAAGCTATGGCCCAAGGAGCTGACGTTCAAATCTTATGAGTTCGTGCTGTCCAAGAGCGAGTTCCTGCTCTCGTTATGGGTGACGGTACAGCGCGTCTTGATTGGCACCGCGGTTAGCATGACGTTGTCTATTCTGATCGCTTATCCGTTGTCCAAGAGCAACAGGGATCTGAAATTCAGAACAATTTACGCGTGGTTTTTCGTGTTCACCATCTTGTTCAACGGCGGACTGATTCCGTGGTATATGACGATTCGGTCAACAGGGCTGCTCGACTCGTTATGGGCGCTGATTATACCGGGGGCGGTGCCCGTCTTCAATGTCATTCTGCTGTTGAATTTTTTCAGAGGCTTGCCGAGGGAGCTTGAGGAGGCGGCATTCGTAGACGGCGCCGGCTATTGGAAGACATTATGGCGCATCTATGTGCCGTTGTCGATGCCGTCCATTGCCACAATCGGCCTGTTTACGATTGTCGGACATTGGAACTCCTGGTTCGACGGGCTGGTTCTGATGAATTCCCAGCATAATTATCCGCTTTCGAGCTATCTGCAGACGGTTATCGTGCAGTCCAGTCTGACCAATATGTCCGCGGAGCAGCTGGCGAATCTCGCTACCGTATCTGACCGGACTGTGAAGGCGGCGCAGATATTTGTAGGCTCATTGCCCATCCTTGCCTTTTACCCGTTCCTTCAGAAGTACTTCGTATCGGGCATGGTGCTGGGCGGAGTGAAGGAATAACAGATATACCTATTAGAAGGAGAGACTATGATGACACAAGTGAAAAAACCATGGACGCTCTACGCCATCCATCATTCCCATACCGATGTCGGCTATACAGAGCGGCAAGAGAAGATTCAGCAGTATCATGTCGACTTCATCCGTCAAGCGCTAGCGATCTTCCAGGAGATTGAATCCGGGAGAAGGCCGGAGTGGAAGGGGTTCCGCTGGGTATGCGAGACGTTCTGGCCGATTGAATCGTTCCTGGAGCGCGCGACGGAGCAGGAGCGGGAAGCATTCGCGGGGGCCGTGCGGCGCGGGGATATCGGGTTGTCGGGCACCTATCTGAATATGAGCGAGTTGACCGGCAAGGAGCTGCTGGAGTCGATGATCGCGCGAGTCCGCGACTACGGCGAATCGATCGGAGTGCCTGTGGAATCGGCGATGACCGCCGATATTACGGGATTCGGCTGGGGGTATGGCGATGTGCTGCATAGCGCGGGCATTCGCAATGCGATCACATGCATTCATACGCATCATTCCATGTATCCGCTGTGGAAGAAGCAGCAGCCCTTCTGGTGGGAGCTGCCAAGCGGCGAGAAGCTGCTCGTGTGGAACGGGGAGCATTATGTGTTCGGGAACGACTTGGGTCTGATGCCGGGCCTCGGCGGCTCCTATACGATCAAGGATGAATTCGTCATTGATACCGCTCAAGGGGTTACCTTCGATATGGCGGAAGTACGCATCCCCCGCTATGTGAAACGGCTACAGGAGGACGGTTATCCGTTCCCGTTCGCTCCGGTCATGCTGTCGGGACTGCCGACGGACAACGGATCGCCCAATGCGCAGCTGATGGACTTCGTCAATGAATGGAACGGAAAGCATGGAGAAGACATCCGGATTCAGCCGGTCACGCTCGACGAGTTCTTCGCCGTTGTTAGGGAGCATGCAGAGCGGCATCCCGAAGATATCCCCGTTCATCGAGGCGATTGGCCCGATTGGTGGACGGATGGTGTAGGCTCTACGCCGAAGCATGTGCAGGTATTCCGCGAAGCGCAGCGCGTCTATCAGAAAGTAAGAAGACTGGACCCGCAGGGCGAGATCATATCACAAGACCGAATCAAGCAGATGGAATATGAGCTTACCCTGTTCGCGGAGCATACGTGGGGTTACCACTCCTCGGTGACGGAGCCGTGGAATCCGTTCGTACAGGAATTGGGGCTGCGCAAGGAAGCGTTCGCGGCGAATGCCAGCACATTGGCGCACCGCGCCTTGTATGACATTCTGGAAGCGCGGGGAGACGCGCTGCTGGCGCCGAATCGGCCTATGAGATTCAAGCTGCATAATCCTCACGGCTATGCGCAAGAAGACTGCGCCCATCTCATCATGGAATTCTGGCATCATGATCTGATTAAGGAAGGATTCGAGGTGCGCGACGAGACGAGCGGCGAGAGCTATGAGGCTCAGCTTAGAATCGCGCCGCGCGGCGTAATCATTAGCGTGCCTGTCAGACTGGAGGCCGGCGAAGAGAAGGTGATTGCGATCAAGCCGGTGAAGGCGGAGCGGAGCAATACGGCGTATCGCAATGACTACGTAGGTTCGGACCGCATGATGGATATCGATGTTCCGCAGCCGAAGGGTATTGATTCATGGAAGGTGACGTCGACTTATATCGATACGCCTTATGTACGCATTGATTGGCGCAAGGGGGAAGGAATTACTTCTTGGTACGACAAGAAGGACGGCAAGCAATTGCTGAGGGAGGACCGCTTGCATCAAGCTTTCACGCCGGTCTACGATGTGACCCGCGCTCCGAAAGTGCAGGATATGTATGAAGTGCGGCGCAAGATGGGGCGCAATCGGAAAGGGCCGGATGCGGATATATCGGTTGGAGTGCTCACGGGCGCGGAGGTGATCATGCAAGGCGATGTGTACGGAACCGTACAGCTAACCTATGAAGTGAACGGCTGCTCGCATTATTCCTTGCTTGTCACGGCTTATGCCGATCGTCCTCGTGTAGACGTCGCGGTTAGAATGCATAAGGACAGTGTATGGGACCCGGAGAATCTCTATATCTCCATCCCGTTCGGCGGACCTCAGTCAACGGAAGGAACGGAGCTGTGGATCGACAAGGTGAACGCGCTCGTCCGGCCGCGCGTGGATCAGCTGCCGGGCAGCCTCGCGGATTATTATTGCATCGGTGAAGGCGCAGCTTATGTCGGGAACGGGACAGGCGTGGCCATTGCGATGCCTGATACGCCGCTCATTCAGCTCGGTTCGCTTCAGCACGGCTACCGCTTGCTGAACGGAGATGAGAGATTGGAGAAGGAGCCTGCCCATCTCTATTCCTGGGCCATGAACAACTATTGGGAGACGAACTTCGCAGCGACATTGGGAGGCTTCTACGAATTCCGATACCTTGTAGCATGGGGAGACGGAGCGGCGACGCCGGAGGCGGCGCTGGAAGCTTGCCGCAGTATGAACGCAGGCATTCTCGCATGGAGAGTCCGCTAAGTGAGGCGACTCGAAGGAGGGAGGTATGATCGATGAAGTATAGGGACGCGTCCTGCACGGTCAAAGAACGGGTAGCCGATCTTCTGGAACGCATGACGCTTAGGGAGAAGATCGGACAATTAATCCAGCCCTTCGGCTGGCAAGCCTACGAACGGTCGAGCGACGGCGAGCTTCGGCTGAAGGAACAATTTCTTGCCGCTATGCGTGAGGGGGGAGTCGGTTCATTATACGGCGCGCTTCGCGCCGACCCTTGGACGGGCGTAACGTTGGAGACGGGCTTTTCTCCGCGGGAAGGCGCTGAGGCGGTCAATTTAATTCAGCAATATGCGGTCGAGCATACGCGCCTTGGCATTCCGATTCTGTTCGGAGAGGAATGCTCGCACGGACATATGGCGATCGGAGCCACTGTATTTCCCGTTCCGTTAGCCATGGCGAGTAGCTGGAATACAGAGCTTTACCAGGATGTATGCCGCGTCATCGCAGTCGAGACGCGTGCCCAGGGGGGAGTGGCTACTTATTCGCCTGTGTTGGATGTTGTTCGCGATCCCCGCTGGGGGCGGACAGAGGAGACATTCGGCGAAGATCCTTATCTGATTAGCGAGATGGGAGTCGCTGCCGTCCAAGGCCTGCAAGGGGAGGGCATTCATTCCGAGAGCTCGATCATGGCCACACTGAAGCACTTCGCCGGTTATGGCGCTTCTGAAGGGGGGCGCAATGCGGCTCCCGTGCATATAGGCAGGCGAGAGCTGATGGAGAAGGACTTGCTGCCATTCCGGAAAGCGGTGCGGGCGGGCGCGATGTCGCTGATGACGGCTTACAATGAGATCGACGGTGTGCCGTGCACATCTAATCGGGAATTACTGACGACGATTCTGCGCGGGCAATGGGGCTTCGACGGCTTCGTCATTACGGACTGCGGCGCAATCAATATGCTGCATAGCGGCCACCATACCGCAGAGACGGAGCAGGAAGCCGCCGTTCAGGCGCTGCTGGCGGGCGTAGATATGGAGATGTCGGGCGACAGCTTCGGCAAGCATCTGGAGCAGGCTATACAGGATGGACAGTTATCAGAGGATGATATCGATGAGGCTGTGAAGCGGGTGCTGCGCGTAAAGTTCGAATTGGGATTGTTCGAGCGTCCATATGTCGATCCCGGCCGTGCAGCAGAGGTTATCGGCCGCGAGGAGCATCTCCGTCTGGCCCGCGAGATGGCCCGAGAAGGCATCGTGCTGCTCAAGAACAAGCAGGCGCTGCCGCTGTCGGCGGCAGCCGGCAAGCTGGCCGTGATTGGGCCGAACGCGGATAATGCCTATAATCAGCTTGGCGATTATACATCGCCTCAGAGGCGTGAGGAGATCGTTACCGCTCTGGATGGTATCAGGCAGCGGGCAGCGGGAGCGAACGAAGTGCTGTACGCGCCGGGCTGCCGCATCAAGGATCCGTCGAAGGAGGGGTTCGCACATGCTCTGCAGTGCGCGAAGCAAGCCGATACCGTCATTGCCGTCGTCGGCGGCTCCAGCGCCCGGGACTTCGGTGAAGGAACGATCGATCTGAAGACAGGGGCCGCCGTCATTACAGATCGTTCCGGCTTGAGCGACATGGATTGCGGAGAAGGATTCGACCGTGCCGAGCTTGGCCTGTCCGGCGTGCAGCTGGAGCTGCTTCAGGAGCTTCATGCGCTGGGCAAGATGCTGATCGTCGTCTACATTAATGGCCGCCCGATTATCGAGCCGTGGGTGGACGAGCATGCCGATGCGATCGTCGAAGCCTGGTACCCCGGTCAGCAAGGCGGACATGCGATCGCCGATGTGCTGTTCGGAGACTATAATCCATCGGGGAGGCTTGCGCTCTCGATTCCGAAGCATGTCGGCCAGCTTCCGATTAGCTATTCCGCCAAGCGGACGAAGGGCAAGCGGTATGTCGAGATGGACTTGGCGCCGCGTTATTCGTTCGGCTATGGCTTAAGCTACACCACATTCCGTTATAGCGACCTTAAGCTGAGCAAGTCGAGCATGAACCCGGAAGAAAGCTGCACTGTCACTGTCGAAGTCAGCAATACAGGAGAGCGGGCCGGACACGAAGTGGTGCAGTTATACGTGAGCGACGTCTACAGCTCTGTAGCCAGACCTGCGAAGGAGCTGAAGGGGTTCCGCAAAATTTACTTGGAGCCTGGCGCAACCGTACCTGTCTCGTTCGAGATAACAAGTGAAGAGCTTCAATTCGTCGGAGCCAACTATCAATGGCTTGTGGAGCCCGGATTGTTCGTCATCGAAGTAGGCGGACAAGCGGATCAATGTCTGAAAGTCGAATTGTATGTAGAGATTGACAATCAGGAGCAGATAAAGGAGTAGCGATTACTATGAAAGAGCATCGACTGCCGCAAATTGATATTCCCCACTTACCGTTGCCACAAGCGGTCGAAGAAGCTATCGCAGAGGCGGAGCGACGCCTTGCTCACCGTCCGAAGCTGAGCCGGCTGTTCCGGAATTGCTTTCCGAATACGCTGGAGACGACAACGAAGCTGCTGGAGGATGGAACGACCTTTGTACTGACGGGAGATATTCCCGCTATGTGGCTGAGAGACTCCGTAGAGCAAGTCATTCATTATGTGCCGTTCGCTAGAGAAGACGAGCAATTGCAGCGCATTCTGGAGGGGGTAATCAAGCGCCATATGTTCTACATTGGCATCGATCCCTATGCCAATGCGTTCAATGAGACGGCGAATGACTGGCACTGGAATGCATCCGACGAGACGGAGATGTCTCCTTGGGTATGGGAGCGTAAGTTCGAATTGGATTCCATGTGCTTCTCGTTCCGGCTGGCCTACCATTATTGGAAGAAGACGAAGCGAACGACTATATTCGACGATAGCTTTAAGACTGCCTTGAAGAGCATGTTGAATGTATGGCAGATCGAGCAGCAACATGCCGAACGCTCCGGGTACCGGTTCCAGCGGCATAACGGCATAATGATCGATACGTTGAGAAAGCAGGGGCGGGGCATGCCGGTGAACGACACGGGCATGATCTGGTCCGGCTTCCGGCCTAGCGACGATGCCTGCGACTTTCACTTCAGCATCCCGTCCAATATGCTCGCTGTCGTGACGCTTCGCCAGATGCAGGAGGTTGTACGCGACGTGTATCGGGACGAGTCTCTGACAGCGGCGATGGCAGCTATGGAAGAAGAGATTGAACACGCCATCGCCTTGTACGGCATTGTTGATCATCCGAAGCATGGCCGCATATACGCTTTCGAGACGGACGGCTTCGGCAATCATGTACTAATGGATGACGCGGGTACGCCAAGCCTCCTGTCTATTCCGTACATCGGCTACGCGGCGGCGGATGATCCGATTTATACGAATACGCGCGCATTTATTTTCAGTGAGGACAATCCTTACTATTATAAGGGAGAACGGATAAGCGGCATAGGAAGCCCTCATACGCCGCCGGATTACGTATGGCCGCTGGCGTACTCTATGCAGGGCTTGACTGCGTCCGACGACAAGGAAATGCTGCAGATGATCGAGCTGCTGGAGGCGACAGATGCCGACACGGGTTATATGCATGAAGCATTCCATAAGGATGATCCGACCCGGTTCACTCGCGACTGGTTCGCCTGGTCGAACAGCCAGTTCGCGCAGCTGGTATGGAAGGCGCTCCAGAAGGGACTTTTGGATAAATCATAATGAATGAAGACAGGCTGGATACAGCAGAAGGAGT
Source organism: Paenibacillus chungangensis (assembly GCF_042675905.1). NCBI lineage: Bacteria > Bacillati > Bacillota > Bacilli > Caryophanales > Paenibacillaceae > Paenibacillus > Paenibacillus chungangensis. The sequence continues at coordinate 286,354 of NZ_JBHTJZ010000004.1, forward strand.
GACGGAATATGTTCAACAAATATCCAGTAAACCCCGTTCGCAGAGAAGCATTCTCGGCTGCACCGCTTGCGAAAGGATATGAAGCCGTCTGCGGTAAGATGCTGGATTATATTCACGGACACAGCGATTCACCGGCGTGTATCGTCATAGACGGCACCCATGGAGCGGAGTTTCAACGTCTTGTGCGGCAAGCGGTAGCCCTCATGGAGAAGGAAGGCCGCAAGGTCAACGTTCAAAGCACGGCAGGTTATCTGAAGTCAGGTGAGCAGCTGCGGGAGCAATTCGCAGACAATATTACCGATAATCGCGCCTTCGGTTACGTCGTCGAGGGGGCAATCGCCGATTACTTCCACGATAACGCCAGAGCTGAAGCAGCGAAGCGAATGGACGAAGGAGATGCTGCGGAGGTTCAGCTGCTATTCGGTCCCGGCGCGCATTGGCTAGCCGGCGGGCGGGAAGCGCTCGTACTGTATGCAGACGTCTCGAGAGAGTACCAACAGGTTGAGCATAAGAAGCAACTACTAAATTTCGGCATGACCTGGAACAAGGATGCGGTGGAGAAGTACAAGATTTGTTATTTCGTAGAATGGCCGATTCTGGAAAACTACCGCAAAACGCTATGGCCGAGCATTCACTATTATATCGATATGAACCAGCCGGCGTATCCGGTCATCGTATCGGGCGAGCATTTGCAAAGGATGATTAAAGATATTGCCCTGTCACCTCTGCGTGTCAAGCCGTTCTTCGCGCCCGGCGTATGGGGCGGCCAGTATCTGAAGAAGCTGGCGGATCTGCCGAAGGAATGGGTGAACTGCGCATGGGGCTTCGAACCGATTGCACCGGAGAATTCCATCCTTATCGGATGCGGCGAAGATCGAATCGAGGTTCCGTTCCTGATCGTCATGGCGTTAGAGTACGAGGCGATCATGGGAGCGCGCGCCGTTTCCTTGTTCGGAGACTACTTCCCCGTACGCTTCGACTTCCTGGATACGATGGACGGGGATAATCTGTCATGCCAGGTTCATCCGAAGCAGGAGTATGTGCGGGAGACGTTCAATGAGTTCATGACGCAGCAGGAATCGTACTACATTATGGATTTGAAGAATGAAGCCAAGGTCTATCTGGGGATGACGGAAGGGACGACGAAGGAGCAATTTCTTGAGGCTGTGGAAGGGGCGCAGGAGAGCGGCGTTCCTATGGCGTTCACGAACTATGTCAATGAATGGGATGCCAAGAAAGGCGATCTGTTCCTGATTCCTCCTGGAATGGTACATTGTTCCGGCAAGGACAATCTGGTTCTCGAGATTTCGTCCACGACGTGGTGGTTCACCTTCAAAATTTACGATTATCTGCGCAAGGATCTGGACGGCAAGCCTCGCCCCATCAACGTTGATCACGGCTTCCGCAATATTGACTTCGATAAATCGAGGGTATGGGTGAAGGACAATCTGATCCCGGAGCCCAAGCTGGTCGATCGACAAGGGGATAATGAGGAGTATAGCCTGGGACAGCACGATGACTTGCTATTCTATGTCAATCGCGTACATCTTCAAACAGTGTGGCATGCCAACACGAATGGGGAATTCGTCATGTATAATCTGGTGGAGGGCGAACGCGTGCGTATCGAATCCTGCAAGGACGAGTCGGTGTTCGTGGAGCTGAATTACGCGGAATCTTACATTATACCGTCGGTGTTCGGAGCGTACAAAATCGTCAATATGACGGACGCGCCGTGCAAGCTTGTGAAAGCGGGAGTGTCTCCCGCTTGGGATGTGAGCCTGCTTGAAGGATAAGCTAGTACTGGCGATGGATGTCGGAGGGACCTCTGTCAAGGCATGCGTAGTGGAGAGGGGAGAAGTGCTGAGGCATACGCTGACGCACTATCCCTCTTATGGGAAGGAGCCGGCGGCGGTCATTATCGGCCAATTGGCGGCGATTGTAACGGATTTGCTGCGACAATATGTGCAGCTGACGCAACGAAATTTGCCTGATGAGCTCTGCGTCGGCCTGGCTTTCCCGGGACCGTTCGATTACGATGAGGGGACTTGCTGGATTCGTGGTCTGGACAAGTTCGAATCGCTGTATGGCGTCAATGTGAGGGAGAGGCTGCTGGAAGAGTTGCATGCTTTTGATCGGACTCAGCCAGCCCGACAATTCAAAGTCGTGTTTCAGAACGATGCCCGATTGTTCGGACTAGGCGCTTCCGTCCGGTTTCCGGATGAACGCTTGGCGGTAATTACACTGGGAACGGGAATCGGCTCCTGCTTCATCGATCGCGGCAAGCTGGTGACGAAGGGGCCATCAGTGCCAGCTGACGGGTATTTGTTCGGCTTGCCGCACGGGGAGGGTATCGCCGATCATTGCTTCTCCCGGCGCGGCATCCTTGCGTTGTTCCGGGAGGCGGGATATTCTGATGACGGGTATGATGTGAAGGAGTATGCCGAGCTTGCCCGGCGCGGCGACGCGCGCGCATGTGAGCTGTTCTGGTCCTTTGGTCTCGAGCTCGGTTCCTTCCTCGCTCCTTTTATGAGGCAATTCTCCGCGGAACGGCTCGTCATAGGCGGGCAGATCGCTGGCAGTCTGGACCTATTTGACGAAGGGCTTCAGCAAGGCTTACAGACAGGGAAGTGTTATATCGTCGTGGAGGCGTTGGAGGATGCTCTGTACCATACCTTCATCGGAGCGTCCCGCATGTTTCTATAGCCAGTTATTGCATATGATTCGCCTGTAGCGGATCAGACAACAAAATCGAATATAAATGAGACAAACTTAAGCATTCGCTTTTCGCCTCGCTATTGGTATAGTATAAGGAAAATCGAACCATAGGGGAGATGAAAAGCATGGCAAATCAGTTGAATGTAACCGTGTGGAACGAATTCAGGCACGAAAAGCAGAACGAAGCGGTTCGCAAAGTATATCCAGACGGCCTTCATATGGCGATTGGCGGCAGCTTCGACGACAGGTTCAACGTATCCTATGCTACGCTGGACGAGCCTGAGCACGGCCTGACGGAGGAGAAGCTGGCGAACACGGATGTGCTGCTCTGGTGGGGACATAGCGCCCATGGCGATGTGCAGGACGAGATTGTGGAACGGGTCTGCAGGCGCGTGCTGGAAGGAATGGGACTTGTCGTCCTGCACTCCGGTCATTTCTCCAAAGTGTTCAAGAAGCTGATGGGCACGACTTGCGATCTGAAATGGCGGGAAGCGGGCGAGAAGGAGCGTATCTGGGTCGTGTCGCCGGGCCATCCAATCGCGGAAGGCATCGGAGAATACTTCGAAATTGAGCATGAAGAAATGTACGGCGAGCACTTCGACATTCCGGAGCCGGATCATCTGGTATTCGCCAGTTGGTTCCAGGGCGGAGAGTTGTTCCGTAGCGGCTGCTGCTTCCATCGCGGCCAAGGCAAGATCTTCTACTTCAGACCGGGGCATGAGACTTATCCGACATATTATCAGGAGGAAGTAAGACGCGTTATTTCCAATGCGGCGCGTTGGGCAGCTCCGACGAAGCGCGAAAAGCCGGTCTATGGCAATGCGCAGCCTCTTGAGCCGATTACAAACGAAGGCTAATTAGTAGCAGCATTTGAAGAAAACTCCGATTGAGTGTTCAGCGCTCGATTGGAGTTTTTTTGTGCTGTGTATGAATGGCGTGTGGCATCGGTTGGTGCTCGGAAAGAGTGTGTACAAGTCGATGCTAAGTCTGGAATCTGGATTAGAGGATATTCACTTGTGAATTTGTGGATAAGTGGTTGATGATTTGTGTATAAATCATTTTGATTTGTGGACAAAACAAATTCATTTGTGAATAAGATAGTGGATAATGTGAGTAATATGTGCATATCTTTTGTGGATGACTTGGATTTGTGATTTGAATGAAAGACATACTGGGCATAACTTTTGGCGGATCACCCTACTTGATTAGCGCATTCTCCAAGAATTTTAGTTGTGGAGAACGGTACATTAGAGACATCAATACCAAGTTAATGAAGGAGGAAGCGCAAATGCTGGATAGCGGGATAGAAGTAACGGAGGAACATATTCGATACTATCGGGAGAATGGATTCGTACAGGTGGACAATATTTTATCGCCTGCTGAGCTGGAAGAGCTGCGCGAGGCGCTTGATGAAGTGATGGGGGCTGACGGAGGCAGGTCGTTGCAGACATCCAGCGAAGGCAGTGGTTACTATCGGGTGCTCAATCAGCGGGTGAATACGTGGCGCGATCATGGCGGAATGGCCCGATTCGTCTTGTCGAGCCGCTTCGCGGATGTAGCGAGGCAGCTCTCTGGTTATAATGGCGTGCGATTGTTCCACGATCATGCGCTATTCAAGATGCCGGGAGACTCCAAGCCGACAGCGTGGCATCAGGATTGGCCGTATTGGCCGATGAATGAAGCTCGGGCCATGTCAATATGGATCGCACTAGACGATGTCGACGAGCGCAACGGCTGTATGATGTTTGTGCCCAAGTCGCAGCGTATTCGCAATTTAAGAACGATTGATCTCGTAGATCCTCAAGATTTGTTCGCCGACGAAGGAGCGAAGGAAGTGGATCGCAATTCCGCGGCTATCGTCAAAATGAAGGCGGGAAGCTGCACGTTCCATGATGGACTGACCTTCCACTACGCCCACGCCAATACGACGGAGCGACCTCGAAGAGCACTTGCCATTGTGTTTATGGAGGATGGCACAACGTACAGTGGAGCAGGGCATGCCTGCACCGACGGCTTGGGACTGGCTAGCGGTGAGGCATTGAAGGGAGGATTGTTCCCGAAGCTGGCTTGAACTTAGCGACCTTCCTTCTAGGGAAGCATGGACGGCTGAACTAGGACGAAGGAGTAGTTTTGGGAAGAGATAAGCGGACATCTTCCCGGAGCTGCTCCTTTGCACACTTGGAAACAGGGTATGATTTGATCGAGTCTGTGGATAACCGCATAAAATTATGTGGATATATCAAACGGATATGTGGATGAATTGTGGATAAGGTTGTGGGTGTAGGTGAAGGAGAAGATTCAGAGGTGGAGGCGGAAACTGTTAATTGGATTTTATGCCACTATTGAAGTTGAATGCGTCGTTCTCACTGCCGCAAGTGGAATAAGTACAGTTGAATGAGGCTATATGGCACAGGTTCATAATCATCGGCCGATTGAGTAGCACGGAATCCAGTTGTTGGCGACAAGCAGGAGAAGTTCAATGGACATAATGACATGAAATCCAGTTCAATGAATGACCGTAAGGTGTATAACGGAAGGCCTCTGTCTGCAGTGGACAAGAGGTCTTCCGTTCGCTTCGTTACAAAATGCTGTGCGTATTACGGTATTCCCTTGGCGATACACCTTGCCACTTTTTGAACACATGGCTGAAGTTGTGAATGTCCTCATAGCCGACCTGCTCCCCGATCTGCTGGATGGACTGTTTCGTTTCGCGCAGCAGACGTTTGGCCGACTGATGGCGTATGTGCTGCAGGAATTGCTGAGGCGACAGGGCGAAGGTCATTTTGAACAAACGGATAAAATGGTCCTCGCTCACATTCAGCTGAGCAGCCAAAGTGGCATTCGGGTAAGGCAGGTGGATCTGATTCTGCATGTCATGAACGAGCTCGAGCAACTGATCGCGGTAGAAGGCCGCGGCGTTGCGTTTGTTATCCTGCTGCAGTCTGGAGATGGCGGTCAATATGATCAGCATGTATCCTCGGCATGCTACTTGATGACCCGGCTTCTTCAGCTTATGCTCATCGGCGATCTCTTCCATCGCCTGTACGATATCGGGAGGGATAGAGCGATAGCATCTGGCGAATACGGGAAGACGGTCTTCTCCTTCATGGACGGGCCAATAGCAGAAGCGTTCGGGATGTACCTCCTCTTCGGATACGACCATATCCCGGTCAATCGTGATGTCAAGCTCGTCGTACAAGTCGAAGTGAATGCCGAGCAGATGGACAAGCGAATCCGATTGTGAATTAAGATGTATGCTGTGGCGCAACGCGGGGGCAAGAATGAGGAGATCGCCCGCTTCATACCGGATCGGCTCTGACATATCCTCGAATGCAACAGTCATTGTGCCGGAATAGACGTACATGAGCTCATAATCGTACAATCTTCGAACATCGCCTTTGAAATTATGCGGGACGTATTGATGTTCAGACCAATGTATGCTGGGAGAGAATTCGGCAGGGTTGTAGAGTCTGATGTTGGGATGTCTGAATGAAGTGTCGCTTGTCATCTTCAACCTCCTGGCGTATAGCTGTATTCATTATATACCTGTAATTCACAATAATAGTGAAGCGGTTATTAGAGTAGTAATCGCTTCCTTAGCCTTTGTTGATAAGAAGTGTTCTCTACAGACATCATAGTTCAAATATCGATAATTCACAAATTAAAATCGGATAATAGCAAATACATTCCTTCTCAAAAGCTGTAGCATGATCACCATAGTATATATAACTAGAATTTCAGATGAGCGAGGGAGTGCGTACGAATGAGTAACCAAAGCAAACCGAATGTAAAGCTGGGCGTTGTCGGGCTTGGAGGCCGAGGTAGAGGGTTGCTCGGCTTGTTGCTTGAAATGGACGATGTGGAAATTGTAGCGGTATCGGACAATCACGACGATCGTATGGGACTGGCCGTCGAGCAAGCTCAGAAGGCCGGCAAACCGGAACCTGCTTGTTATAAAAATTATAAAGAGCTGCTGGGACGCGAAGATATAGCTGGGGTGCTTGTTACTTCATCCTGGACGTCACATACCGAAATTGCAGTTGCGGCGATGAAAGCGGGCAAACGTGTCGCTTCCGAGGTAGGGGGCGCTGCATCCATCGAAGAATGTTGGCAGCTTGTCCGCACATCCGAGGAGACGGGCATACCGTGCATGCTGCTGGAGAATTGCTGCTACGGGCGCGAAGAGATGGCTGTCTTGAATATGGTCCGCCAAGGCCTGTTCGGCGAGCTGATTCATTGCCAAGGAGCATATGAACATGATCTTCGTGATGAAGTGGCAATGGGAATTGAGCAGCGTCACTATCGGATTCACAACTACCTGAACCGTAATGGAGATGTTTATCCGACTCACGGCCTGGGCCCTTGGGCGAAGTGTCTGGACATTAACCGGGGCAACCGCTTCGTCAGCCTGACTTCCATGGCTTCCAAGTCGCGGGGGATTCCGCTGTGGGCGGCCGACAATCTGGAGGAAGGACATCCGGCGGCGAAAGCCGACTTCGCGCTGGGCGACATCGTCACGACGATGATCAAGTGCGCGCACGGCGAGACGATTCTGCTCACGCATGATACTTCATTACCGCGTCCATATTCCAGAGGCGGACGCGTACAAGGAACGAAGGGAATCTGGATGGAGGATAACAACTCGATTCACATCGAGGGACAGAGTCCGAAGCATGAGTGGGAAAGCTTCGATGGCTACAAGGAGAAGCATGAGCATCCGGTGTGGAAGTGGTATCAGGATGAAGGCGTGCGCGGCGGTCATGGCGGCATGGACTATCTCGTCCTCAGAGCATATGTGGAATCCATCGCAGACGGCACGGAGCCGCCGATTGATGTGTACGACATGGCGGCATGGATGGCCGTTACTACGTTGTCGGAGCAATCCATTGCGCTTGGCAGCGCTCCGGTAGGCTTCCCCGACTTCACGAACGGCAAGTGGATCGATCGTCCGAAGCAGACGGAAGGATTCTACGACCTGTAGCAATTGACGGGCGGGCTGGCGAAGATGTTGAGTTTGTACGATATTTCGTACAAAAATGGCAAGTTAGCTGAGGAAAGTAAAGGACTTGTACGATATTTCGTACAACGTTCTGGTAAGCGTCTTTCGAATATGATCAAGCTGCCATTAAATCCAAATTTAATTAGCGAAAAGGACCTTATTTTCCGTTCAAGGCGGATAATAAGGTCCTTTCGTAGCATAAGTGACCTCAGAGGACGGAGTTTGTACGAAAAATCGTACAAAACGCAGCACGCAAGGCCCCAGAGGGTGGAGTTTGTACGAAAAATCGTACAAAACGCAGCGGAAGGGGCTACGGAGGATGGGCCCCAGAAATCCAGATAGACCCGCCAATTGTGCTTCGCCCCATCCCGTCGGCATTCCCCGCTTTGTTAGCCAAAGTCCAGCACCTCACCTCACATCTTAGAGCAAATCCTTAACGATCTGCTCCATCACCCAAGTCTCGCGCTGGATGGATAACCCCATGCAAGCTTCCTTCGCGGCGATGACCTCCCGGTTATGCGCGATGGCTTCGTGAATATTGATCCATATAGCGCTCATGCCGTTCGCGACCTCATAGTCCTCCAGATCAGCATCTCCAAGCTGCTCGTCTGCATTGCAAATATAGAAATAAGACAGCATATGCATGAGATCATACTCCGGCTTGTAATGGGGCCTATACTCATCAATGTAGCCGTATTCGGAAAGTACGCGAACATTGACAGCGCCCGTTTCCTCCCGTATTTCCCGCAATAATGCTTCGACGGCATCCTCATTACGATCAATCCCGCCTCCAGGAAAGCTATAGTCGTTATAGCGTTGTGTATAGAGCAGCAGAATGTTCGAGCCGCGCATAATGATGCCTCTTGCCGCTGTCCGTTCATATGCCGCGCCTTCCAATGAACTCAAGCTGTCATGAATGAATGTGCACAATCGTTTCAGAATGAAAACCTCTTTCTACATCCAGTAGTGGTGCGAAAATATGAACCCGCATATCTACTATAAAAATATTTACATACAAAGTCCAGCAAGCAACAGGTATAATCTGGACAGTGAGAGAGAAGTAATGGTGACTCTAAAAGATAAACATATCCGCCTAAAAATCTGACATGCCTCCACTCAGAGCGCAAAATTATAATGAAAGTAATAATGGTCGAGGATTCCTTTATTCCATACATGGGTGTACACAAGCTGCGAGGAGTGATTTCCGATGGATAATCTGAAGAAACGCCCGATCAAGATTCAACTGATGGCGATGTTTGTGCTCTTCCTGCTGGTTATTGTATTGGTTATGTTCGTCACCTACACGCAATCCAAAAAGATGATCTATGAAAAAAATCAGGAATATTCTATTGCATTACTAGATAAAATCACGCAATATATTCAATCCCAGGTCGACTCGATTGACAGCGTGCTTATGAATACTGGCATTAATACAGATATTCATCATTATTTGAAAACGACGGATATGCTCGACAAAATCGATTTCTTCCAAAGGGTCGACTCCCAGGTAACGAGAGTGATCCAACTCCAAAATGGCGTTGCCGCGATGACGATCATCGGTGAGAACGGAAATAACTTGAATCTTATGTTGGATTCTAACAAAAAACAACTGGTTTTGGACACGATTGCAGAAATAAAAGAAACGAGTGACTCGCACTTGAAGCCGTATTATTTCGGATATAGAGAAATCATCGACGGACGGGTCGCCAAACAATATTTTTCCGTAGGAACGACGATCAGCAATATATTTCCGGTGTACACACTTGGGCACTTGGTCGTCATTTTGGATCTGCAAACGTTGTTCCCCAAGTTCAATACGATGCTTGAGAACAGCTTCGGAGATTTTTACATTCTCGATCGCAATGGAACGGTTTGTTCTAGCAACGTTGCGTCGATGGTTGGCCATGAGCTGGATGTGGCGTCATTCTCTGATCACGAGAAAGGCAAATATATCGTTCAGTCGACGGACTTGCAAGAGATGGAAGGAAAGATCGTCCACATATATTCAAAGGACGACCTGTTTCGCGGGTTGGAGCAAACAAAAAAAGTGTATTTATGGATATTGGCGCTGTTTATTCCTTTCATGTGCCTGCTAATCTGGTTAATCAGTCGCAATATTCTCGGGCCGATACGCACATTCATGCGGTTCATTCAAGTGCATCAAATCAAAAACATTTACCATGAGCAGAGAAGGCTGCAGCTGTTCGGTTATCATGAAATTATGGTCATGGCCGACAAGTTCAATGAAATGCTGAATGAAATCGATCGTTTGACGAATGAGGTCGTTGATTCAAGAACGCGGATTATAGCACTCGGTTTGATGAAGAAGCAGGCGGAGCTGGCTTATTTGAAGCAGCAAGTGAATCCTCATTTCCTGTATAACACGCTAGAATCGCTCAAGGGAATGGCCGGAGAGACCGGTGCTCAAGAGATAAGGCAAATGCTCGGCGCTTTGGGGAGAATGCTGCGCTATAGCATCAAAGGCCAGGAGGAAGTCACGCTTCGGCAAGAGCTTGAGATCGCAAAGGCGTATTTGTCCCTCCAGCAGTTCCGTTTTGATGACCGTTTTAATGTGCGCATTGCGTTTCCAGAGGAGCTCCTTCAAGCGCGGATTATAAAAATGATTCTCCAACCTATTCTAGAAAACGCTATCACGCATGGGCTGGAGTGCAGAATGGTGAAGGGGAATTTGCTGCTTAGCGGACAGCTGTCGCAGGAAGGCGATATTGAAATACGCATTCAGGATGACGGAAGCGGCATGTCCGCTGACATGCTGGACACCATTCGGATGCAGCTTGCCTCCGGAGACGAATTTTTGGAGCTGATCAAAGATAGCGAACACTTAGGTGTGATGAACGTTCACAACCGGTTGCTGACCGCTTACGGGGAACCTTATGGCTTGAGTATAGAAAGCGTAGAAGGCGTTGGAACCGAAGTTATACTACGATTGCCTAACAGGGAGGGATGATCGTATGTACAGGGTGATGCTGATCGATGATGAGAAGTGGGTTGTCAAAAGCTTGAAAAACTCGATTGACTGGCATTCGCTTGGTTTTGAAATTATTGCCGAGGCATTCAATGGCGAGGATGGCTACGAGAAAATTAAACAATTAACGCCAGATTTAGTATTTACCGATATTCGCATGCCCGGAATGGACGGGCTCGAGGTGATGAGAAGAGTCACGGAATGGAACAGGGATATTTCCTTTGTTATTACCTCCGGCTACAAAACATTTCATTACGCCAAAAAAGCGATACAGTACGGCGCGCTCGATTATTGTCTGAAGCCGTTCGATGAAGAAGAAATCATGGAAGTTCTTCGCGTATACAAGCGGAAGGTGCAAGTGTATGGGGCCAATCTCCAGATCGAGCTGCTCCACTTATTGCAGGAGAATGATGCCTCCACTTATCCGCGCATGAAAGATATTATGAGAAGGCTGGGACTGCCGTGGGATGGTTCGGCCGGCGTTACCGCGCTGGTTGCAGTAGGCGTTTGCTCGCTGCCTCATCTGAACAGCATGCCTCATCTCGTGCTTCAAACAGGCTTAAACAAGCGACTTTATCTGATGGAAGGGGACCGGACAGAAGTTCTGTACGAACGCTTCTCTGCTTTTCTTCCTGACGCAATTACGGGGATTGGCATTGGAACTTGCGCCCATGATATCGAAGGGCTCGTTCAAGCGATCGGCGAAGCGAATACGGCAGCGCATCATTTTTTCATAGCCGGTCATGCCGGCTGCTGGCGAGCCGTCTCGCAGGAGAGCAGATTGGATGCATTGAAGGAGATTCTGTGGAACTTAAGACGCACGCAGAACATGAACAACATTGCGTTGTTCGTGGAGAAGGGAAAAGAACTGCAGGAAAGCAGCTGCTTCACGGTTCGCAATGCGTTGTCCCTTTATCATCTGGTGCTATCCAGCTTGTATCAGCTTGACGAGGAGCAATTGTTGACATACGAGGAGCTCGTCGGGAGATTCCATGATCTGGAGGGACTATACGATTATATAAAGTCACTGCTGACGGAGCATTACTCCCACACGTCCCCGGCAACGGAGTTGGTCTCACAAAATTCGACCTTTCATCGCATCGTCACGTTCGTCGACGATCATTTTCGTGAGAATATTTCACTGCAGAGCGTATCTGAGCAGCTGGACTTGAACCTGAGTTATATTAGCCAGCTGTTTCGCAAGGAAAGCAAGGAGACGTTTTTGCAGTATTTAACGAAGAAGAGAATCGCATACGCTTGCGAATTGCTAGTTACTACTCAGACGACGGTTCAGGAAATTTCAGAGCTAGCGGGATATATGGACTACTTTCACTTTGCCAAGACGTTCAAAAGAAGTACTGGCCAGACCGCTACGCAATACCGCGAAGCCCATTCGATAGGCTGAAACGATAAAAATGTAAGCGTTATCTAAAAGATGAACATCCTGCATCTAAAGAATGGCCATGTTCGCTCCTATGGGCACGGCTATATAATGGAAACAGAAATGAAATAACGCAAAAAGTTACTTTCATTCAATAAAAAGTAAAAGTGATTGGGGGAGAAAAAAGCATGAAATCCGCTGTTCGAAAGCTCGTATCCGCAGCGCTTGTCAGCAGTCTCTTATTCGTGTCGGCATGCAATACAGACGAGATGAGGGAAGGCGAGCAAAGCAGCCAGTCGTCAGGTTCGCCAGTCGAGGAAAGCTCCAATAGCCCGGAAGCCAAACAAGAATACGTCATTAAAGTGTTGGTTCAGACGAACAATCAGATTAAGCGAAGTGACGAGACGAAGATTGGAAAGAAGATTAAAGAGAAATTCAACATTGTGTTCGAGTATATGCAAACACCGGGGAATTATGCCGACAAGCTGAACCTGATGCTGGCCGGCGGCGACTATCCGGAAATCATCACCATTCAGGACAATGCTACCTTCGACAAGTATGTGAGAGCCGGCGCGCTGCTGCCGCTCGACGATGTGGTCGAAAGCTCGCCGGCGTTCGCGGAACGGTACAACGTTCAAATTCCGTTATGGAAATTATCAGCATTTGACGGCAAGCTGTACAAATGGGAAGGTCAGGTGCCGGTCGACTTCCAGAACAAGGTTGAAGTCAACGACGTCGGCGTGCGTATTGACGTTCTGGAGCAACAGGGCTGGCCGAAGCTGCTCTCAACGGATGATTACATCCAATTTCTAAAGAAGGCGCTCGAAGAGAATCCGATGACGAATGGCAAGAAGACAATTGGCATGATCGTACCATTCGGGGAACCGTGGGGCATGCAAGGAATCTCCTCGATCATGTATGAGAAGGGCGGCCGATATTCCACAGCTGCTGGTAATCTCGGAGTAATCTGGAATCAGGTAGACAAGAAGTTCGAAGATATGATGACCAACGAGTATGTGAAGGAAAATCTTGCTTTCTTCAACAAGTTGTACCGGGAAGGCATCTTGGATAAAGACTCGTTCACAGACAAAATGGATCAGTTCCAAGAAAAGCTGAATAGCGGCAGGGCGTTGTCTAGCTGGTATGTCGTATGGGGATTGGTTACAGCAAATCAGGGATTAATCGAAGCCGGACATCCGGAGCTGCAATATATTAACCTGCCGATACGCAGCATGAAGCAGATCGAACGCAATGAGAAGCGGCAAATTCGCGTGGAAGATACGCGGCCGTTCGCCATCTTCGCAATTACGAAGAATGCCAAGCATCCGGAACGGATTAAGGAGCTGGTGGCATGGGCGGCGACGGAAGAAGGACGGATTATGCTACAGTCGGGTATTGAAGGCGAAGAATATACCATCGAGAACGGGAAACGCGTACCGACGGATAGCTATAAGGAGGCGTTGAGAGATAGGGAGCTGGGCAGAAGCATCGGCTTCGGCGCTTTCGATTTCCTCGGCAGCGTGCTGTCGAATGCGCCGGACGGCGTCCCTTACAGCATGGAGTACGATCCGAAGATTCAAGATGAGCTGCAGCTTACGCAAGGCATGCGGGATGCGTATGAGCAGCTGGGCTGGGAAAGCTCCAAGGAATATTTCATTCAGACCGGCGAAGCGGCGAACACGGGGATAGCCGGCACGATCACCATTGATACGACGTCGGAGCTCGGCGCCCAACACCAGAAGATGGTTGACTTCCGCGTCAAAAATTCAGCTTTGCTGATCGTCTCGCCGAAGACGGATGAAGAATTCGAGACGATGTATGAATCTGTTATCGCCAGCTACAAGCAGTTAAAGCCGGAAATCGTCGTGAACGAATACAATAAGCTCTATGCAGAGAAACAGGCGCAGTTGATGCAGCTTAAATAATAGACCGGATTCGGGAAGAAGGGTTAAGCGGCATGTTTCTCTTCTTCCCGCCGGTTCGGGAATGAGGAATCCATCATGAATCGTGCAGCCATGCATCCCATGAAGAGGAAGAAAGCATCCGTATTGTTCGCGCAGAGGTATTTGTACCTGATGCTGTTACCCGCCGTTTTATTCCTGTTTGTCTTCTGGTATGTGCCGATATTCGGTTGGCTGATCGCCTTTATCAACTACAAGCCGGGCTTTAAGCTGTTTCCCGCGGAGTGGACGGGATTGCTGCAATTCAGAAGTTTTTTTACGGATAGTAAAGACTTTATATACTTGCTGCGCAATACGCTGGCTATGAATATCGGTTCGCTGATCGCCAATCTGGGCGCGGCTTTCGTTTTTGCACTGTTGTTGAATGAAATACGCTATCGATTTTTTGGGCGAATCATACAAAGCGTCACTTTTTTTCCGTTTTTCATATCGTGGATTATCATTTATTCGCTCTCGAGCGCTCTGCTTGCCACTTCCAGCGGTGCGGTCAACGAGACACTCGTGCAGTGGGGATTCATTGAAGAAGGCGTCAATGTACTGGGTGATCCGAAGTATGCTTGGATGTTTATGATCTTACTTGGTGTATGGAAATACCTAGGTTATAACAGTGTCATTTTTATTTCGTCCATCGCATCCATTCCTCAGGACTATTACGAAGCGGCGTCAATGGATGGGGCGAACCGTTTTCAGCGCATGTGGCATATTACAGTTCCTGCACTCGTTCCGACGCTGATCGTACTTCTCATACTGAATAGCGGTTGGGTTCTCAACTCTAATTTTGAACAATTTTATCTTTTTACCAACTCAACCAACTGGGAGAAGATGGAGGTTCTTGAACTTTACATTTATAAATACGGCTTGCAGCTCCTGAACTATCCGTATGCGACTGCAGTAGGCATTATGAAGACGTTCGTCAGTCTCATCCTGATTATAATGGTGAATGCCATTGCCAAAAAAGCAACAGGTAAAGCTATATTCTAACCAGACAGGAGAATATTATGAGGGAACGTTCCGCAAGCGGCACACTATTCGATATTGGCAATACGTTGTTTATGCTCGTTGTTCTGGCGGCCATGCTCGTCCCTTTCTTATATGTCATCAGCTATTCGTTAAGCACACCTAGCATGCTCAAAGGCGGATTCGTGCTTTGGCCGTCCGGCTTTACGCTTGACTCCTACCGCAAAGCGCTGGAGGACCCTGCTGTTATTAAGGGGGTCGGTATATCGGTGCTGAGGGCGGTCATTGGCCCAGCTGTCATGTTGTTCATTACGTCGATGGCCGCCTATGTGCTGACGCGTAACGAGCTTGGAGGCATCAAGTGGTTTCGCAAATATTTTATTTTTACGCTGTATTTCTCCAGCGGTATTATCCCGATGTACTTGTTGATGGGCTTTCTGCAGCTGAAAGGGACCTTTCTCGTCTATATTTTGCCGAGCGCCGTATCTGTGTTTAATCTGGTGCTGATTAAAACGTATATTGAATCACTGCCGAAAGAGATTGAAGAGGCTGCCATCGTGGACGGAGCGAATGATTTACGTCTGTTTTACCAGGTGATCTTCCCGGTCTGTACACCGGTGTTTGCCGCTGTCGTCTTGTTCGAATGCGTCAATCAATGGAACGCCTTCATGGATACGCAGATATACAATACGATGTCACCGAATCTGTACTCGCTGCAGTATGTGCTCTATAATGCGCTGAACCAGTTCACTTCACTGGAGCAGCTGCAGGCGGTAGGGCAGTCGCAGAGGAACGAGATTACGCCGCAATCGTTCAAAATGGCGATCACTGTCATAACCGTATTGCCAATCGCATGCGTTTATCCCTTCGTGCAAAAGTACTTTATTAAAGGCCTGCTGGTCGGTTCTGTTAAGGGATAAGGCAATTTCACATAGAACAGGAGGTGGTGATTAGGGAATAGGTCGCAGCAAGTCAATTTATTGTAAGGGAGGTGAATCGGGATGATGGGGATCGGACCTGCTGGAATCGTTATGATTGTATTGATTGCGTTATTGCTATTTGGTTCCAAGAAGCTGCCGGAGCTTGGACGAGCAGTCGGTCGAACGCTGCATGAATTTAAAGCCGGAACGAAGCCGCTGCTGGAAGAGCTGGATACGATGGAGAATCGAAGTCTTCGCACGATCGATGAAGAGAAGCGCTAGAATCCATGCACGAATGCAAGTACATGTAGTATTTGGTCGAATGAATGGGGGAGTAGGTAGCCGCGAATGCACACTATTCCTCTAAAAAGAAAGCGCTATCATTTATTTGCCCATTATGTATCAATAAGGAGGAATAATAATGTCGAACGAAAAAAGCGTTGAATTGGAGGAGCAGCAGAACGTGGAACGTCCGCACCATCAGGAGGAGCCGCTTACGGGGCAGAAGGGGTTCATCAGCAGACGTAAGCTTCTCGCTTCGATCGGAATGGCAGGAGTTGCCCTCGCAACTACGGGCATTATGAACGGAGCGTTAACTAAAGCTTACGCCGGTCCGGACGAAAACCGCAAGAAAGTGAAAGTGAAAAACTTAATGAGCACAAGCATGGTTGCGCTCACAACGATAGCACAGCTTAGAGCAAGCACACAGCCAGAAGCGGACGTGTACATGATTACGGACCCCGGGCATGAAGGTCATTTTGCCTATGACGCCTCAGACACGTCTACCTTGGACAATACGGGCACTGTGCTCGTAACGGCCGGAGGACAACGATTCAAGCGTATACCGGAGACGGAGTTCGTCAGCGTCACATGGTTCGGTGCAAAAGGAGATGGGACGACGGACGATTCGGCGGCAATTCTGGCGGCAAATGCGTATGCGGCTTCTGTACATTCGGCGCTCTGCTTCCCCCATGGGACGTATAGAGGGAGTAACCTTAAGCCTACTACCTCCTGGTATTCCTTCGAGAATGCGGTTATTCGCAGTAATGCGTCGGTACAGCAGTCCGTCTTCCATGGCGACTTCGTCTTAGTCGAAGATCAAAGTAATCTGGTATTTGAAGGACTGACGTTTGACGGGAACGTAAGCGCCGATCCAACGACATGGAGCAATGCCACCTATAATGCTTTTTCCGGGTCCGTCGCTTTCTATTTATTGAACGCGAATCACATCAAACT
This sequence comes from Paenibacillus chungangensis, assembly GCF_042675905.1. Lineage (NCBI taxonomy): Bacteria > Bacillati > Bacillota > Bacilli > Caryophanales > Paenibacillaceae > Paenibacillus > Paenibacillus chungangensis. The sequence goes on from NZ_JBHTJZ010000004.1 coordinate 303,509, forward strand.
GAAAAAATGCACCTTTCAAAACACCTTTTTTTCCACTATCCGAATGGTCGGTTGCCATGCGATTGATGTTGAAAGCTGTGTGATGCGGAAAGCGCGAGGGAACTTCGGCGATACCGTCTATGTACAAGCCTCTTATGATGTGAAGTTCGACAGGTGCTTCGCGGAAGATTATACCCGTATAGGTTATGTGACGGAAAAGGGCGCATATAACGTGTCCTTCTCGCAATGCTACGCCAAGAATGGGCATCACTCATCGCGCAATTATGGAGGTGTGGAAAGCAATGCCGGGTTCTGGTCGGAGCAGTCGCAGAGCATCAGCTTCTCGCAGTGCGTCGCCGAAGATAACTCGAATCGCGGATTTGTTTGTGTAACGATGCACGCCCCTGGTCCCGCTCGGGATGAGAGGCCAACCCTCGTATCGTCATTCATGCTTGACTCCTGCCTATCGATTAATAATACGGATTATGCGTTCGTGTTGAACGGCAGTGATACTCCAATATCCGTTACATGTAGCAACTGCTTCGCTTACGGTTCCAATTACGCCTTTCATATAACTGGTAAAGACGATCTTGACGCATTCCATTTCAATAACTGTGTTGCTCATCTGTCATTCGCCGATGCCGCAAAACCATATGTCAACTTTATTATCTACAACGGCGGGGCGGACGCGCAAAGAACACCTGTCGTCAACATTAAAAACTGCAGCACCGTTCTGGGAGACGGTGATCGTTCTAGCCTTTATTCCACAAGCAGCCATTCAGGCGATATTGTTTATCTTAATGCGGCTAGTGCGATGATAACGGTCGATCACTTTACGAATGTGAGCCAGCCTGAGCATGTTGTGGTCAAAGGCTTCAGCGGCGCTGTTACGCTTCGGATTGCGAACAGCGATATATCTGTTCCGTTCCTGAACAGTTTTACGGAAGTGCAATTCAAATCCTGCACATTCGGAAGCTCTCCGCATCTACTGGGCAACGCCAGCGTTCAAGGCCCGATCAGCTTGCGCGATTGCAGCGTGCAAGGCGCTCTGGCGCTGACTACGGCTGGCCGCGTCACCGTGTATGATTCCATTGTGAAGTTATCGGGCGCAGAGGCTTTCAGAGTTGTGCGCGGAAGTGGCGTTAACAGTCATGATATTCTAACAGAGTTCCATGGCTGCCGATTCGAGAAGGATGTTGCAGTAGGGAATTATGTCCTGCATATTAGAGCGGACGGAACGCAGAAGCCGAAGTCCGCCTTGCATCATTGCACGTTCTATCACACGAGCGGCACCTCTACAAGCAACATGCCGTTTATATGGCTTGAAGGGAACGGATCGACGGCATTATTTGCAGCTTGTTATGCCGATGATAAGGTGGACTCTTCATTGCGTATCGGAACGGCTTTAAGTTCGCCTGTTGGAATGACGAAGATTACGTTGCATTAAAATTTGGATGAAAACAGGAAGATGCTCCGTCATACCCTCAATCTATTCCCGGTTTTAACCGGACTCTAATAGATTTGGGGGTATTTTTTTAACGAAGATTCTGGAGTTGACAGAGAGTCTAAAACATTCTATTATACCTATAGGGGTATTAAAGGGCAGGGCGATTGCAGAATAAGCGTTGCATGACAGTTCGTCTTTATTTTTTTCTTAAAAATATACCCCATGAGGTATAAAGAGGGATTATTATTTAAAAAATAGAAGGAGATGACGGAAATGGCAGGGAAATATGCAAAGGAAACAACTCCGAAACAAGTACAAGATAAATTAGAGCAGGGAGAGCAGCTTTATATGCTTGATGTGCGAGAAGATGAAGAGTGGCAGTCGGGCCATATTGCCGGGGCGAACCACATCCCTCTCGGTCAGTTGAGTCAAAGAATGGCAGAGCTGGACGCCGGCCGCGAGCTAATCGTCATCTGCAGGAGCGGCAACAGAAGCGGATTAGCCTGTGAGCTGTTGGAGGCGAGCGGATACAATGTCGTGAATATGACGGGCGGTATGATGGAATGGGCAGGGCCTGTCGCTTACTGAAGATGAGTGATAAGATAAGGACGGTGAATGGAAATGAGTACGTGGATGTATGCGATTATTGCCGTGTTGGCGGCGTGGCTGCTCTATAAACAGTTCGCTCCGGTCAAGGGACTCCGCCATTTGAATGCCGAAGCATTCAAGGCGGAGAGCGCGGAAGGGCGGATTATCGATGTGCGCGAGGTAGGAGAGTATCGACAGGGGTATATACCAGGGGCAGTTAATATGCCCCTTAGCAGCCTACACAGCAGAGTTGGCGAAATTCCGGAGGGGAGCAAGCTGTACCTATACTGTCGCAGCGGCATGAGAAGCAAGCAAGCCGGCAAGCTGCTGGCTCGTAATGGCTTTCAAGTGGCGCATCTGAACGGCGGAATCATGGCGTGGAACGGTCCTATGAAGAAATAACAGCGTGCTGAATACGGGAAGGAGAAGATCATATGAGCAAAAAGGTTATCATCGTCGGCGGAGTAGCGGGAGGGGCATCGGCTGCTGCGCGGCTGCGCAGACTGGACGAGTCGGCCGACATCATTATGCTGGAGCGAGGGGAATTCGTCTCGTTCGCCAATTGCGGATTGCCTTATTATATCGGCGGCACGATTCAGGAGCGCTCCAAGCTGCTGGTACAGACGCCGGAGAGCTTGAAGGCCAGATTCCGAATCGATGTGCGCACCTTCAGTGAAGCGGTATCCATCGATCCTGAGCGCAAGATGATCAAGATCGAGAGCAGAGATCGCGGCGCTTATGAAGAAAGCTATGACGATCTTATATTATCTCCAGGAGCGAAGCCAATAAGGCCTTCTATTCCAGGTATTGATAATCCATCCATCCATACGCTGCGAAATATTGCCGACACAGATCGGATCAAGGAGCTTGTGGATCGTGAAGCTACCCGCAGCGCGGTCGTCGTGGGCGGAGGCTACATAGGTGTGGAGATGGCGGAGAACTTGCGGGAGAGGGGTCTGGATGTGACGCTCGTCGAAGCGGCTCCGCACATCCTGGCACCATTCGACTCGGAGATGGTCGTGCTGGCGGAGAAGGAGCTGGAGGAGCATGGCGTACGGCTTCGACTGAACAGCCCTGTGCAAGCATTCCGGGTCGCGGAGGGCGGCATAGGCACTGTAGTTGAGCTCGGAAATGGGGATTCGGTTACGGCGGATATTGTAATTCTGGCGATAGGCGTCATGCCGGATACGGGCTTTCTTCAGGGGAGCGGAATCCAGATGGGCGCGAGAGGCCATATTATTGTGAATGAGCATATGGAGACGAATCAGCCCAGTATCTATGCGGTAGGCGATGCGGTGGAGACGACGGACTTCATGCATGGCGGCCAGACCGCTGTGCCGCTGGCGGGTCCGGCGAACAAGCAGGGAAGAATTGCGGCTGACCGCATATGCGGCCTGGATAGCAGCTACAAGGGGACGCAAGGAACCGCGATTATTAAAGTGTTCGGCCTGACAGGCGCAAGCACGGGAAGCAACGAACGCACATTAAATAAGCTGGGTGTTCCTTATCATGCCATCTACGTGCATCCTATCTCCCATGCAGGCTATTATCCCGGCGCCAAGCCGATGTCTCTGAAGCTGTTGTTCAATGAGCAGGGCCGCGTGCTGGGCGCGCAAGCCTTCGGTGAAGAGGGCGTGGACAAGCGGATCGATGTGATCGCTACGGTTATTCGACTGGGCGGAACGGTCTATGACCTGACGGAGCTGGAACTGAGCTATGCACCGCCGTATTCCTCCGCGAAGGATCCCGTGAATATGGCTGGCTATGTGGCGGAGAATGTGCTGGAAGGCCGACTGGATGTGCTTACAGTCAATGAACTGGATGGAATCGATGCGGATGCCGTACAGCTGCTTGATGTGCGAACTGTGGCGGAATATGGAAGAGGACATCTGGATGGGGCGTTGAACATTCCGGTGGATGATCTGCGCGAGCGCCTCCATGAGCTGGATCGGAATAAGGAGATCTATGCCTACTGTGAAGTTGGCTTGCGCGGCTATATTGCTTCGCGTATTCTGTCGCAGCACGGCTTCCGGGTAAGGAATCTGACCGGCGGACACAAGTCTTGCCGGATCGCAAGCTTTACACCCTCGCTAGAGGAATAGGCATGTGAGGAACGCAGAGGGAAGCGCCTGGTGAGAACAGCTCCAATTAGCGTGTGCCTACACTGGAGCGCCGAAAAGTTGCGACTAAGTGGAAATAGTGTAGGCCACCTACATTGGAGCACCGAAAAGTTGCGACTAAGTGGAAATAGTGTAGGCCACCTACATTGGAGCGCCGAATAGTTGCGACAAGGCGGAAATAGTGTAGGCCACCTACATTGGAGCGCCGAAAAGTTGCGACAAGGCGGAAATAGTGTAGGCCACCTACATTGGAGCGCCGAAAAGTTGCGACTAAGTGGAAATAGTGTAGGCCACCTACACAAGAGCACCGCACAACCGCTTCGCTTATCTGCGCTCCCGGTACTCCCTCGGCGTCATGCCGCAATGCTTGCGGAATATTTTGTTGAAGAAGCTTATATCGTTGAAGCCGGAGTCCAACGCAATGTCGAGCACCTTGCGATTGGACTCTTTGAGCTGCGAGCAGGCGTGACGGATCTGCACGGCGTGCTTGTAGTCCAGCAGACTGCTGCCGGTCGCCTCCTTGAATTTGGCCTTGAAGGAGGATTCGCTCATGCCGCACATCCGGCTAACCTGAGCAAGACTAATCGGCTGCCGGAACTGCTGCTGAATCAAGTGGCAGACTGAGCCGATCCAGTCGTAGTCCGGCGACGCGCTCTGCCCCAGTTGCCGCTCAGCTGGCAGATAGCGGCTAAGCCAGACCATGCATTCCATCCATCGCGTCTTGACGATGAGCTGCCACCCTTCCATCTCTGCCATGTATTCATGATGGATCGTATCCAGATGCTGCTGAATGACGACGCGCTGCTCTTCCGACAACGGCTGGAATGGGATGAACGATGCGGTTCTCCTCATGAAGGGAAGCAGGTAGAAAAAACGGGCAAAGGTAGGCATCTGCAATAACGTACCCAGCTCCGCCTGCAAAAAGCTGGAGTCGAACAGCACATTGTAAATCGTCGTCTCTTCTTGCGGAGATCCCTCATAGCTGTGAAAGACATTCGGTTCGATAACGAATACATCGCCTGCTTGCAGCATGTAGCGATGCCCCCCCATCTCGTGATGGGCGCTTCCGCTATGAACGAACACCAATTCAATGAAATCATGCGTATGAGAAGCAATACGTTCATTTCGACCGATGGTGTACTGTTCAATATGAAAGGGGAACGTGCTGCTTCGGAAGTAATGTTGCTTCGATATAACGGTCAGATTCCCCTCACCTCATCCCTCTAGTCTCTCTCCTATTATAATTCATACAGTCACCTAAGAGAACGGTATAGTCGTGCTGACATCCGAATGAAATGAAGGAAAAAAATCCCCTGTTGACAACTGAAAACGCTTCAATTATGATGGATATCAAATAGATACAACATAGATCTATGTTAGATCTATACAATAATCGTAAATGTTTGGCAGGTCGTGCAGCTGATTGGACAAGAACTACAAGAGGAGGGAACGACAGTTGAGGGGTAAGGAAGTGACAGCCACGTATCTCATAGAGACGCCGTATCCTCTGGAGAGAGCCGCTGCCATTATGGCAGGAGAGCAATCGACAGGAACCTTCATCGCAGTGCCGGGTGAAACAGATGAATTGAAGGAGCTTCACGCAGCGAAGGTGCTTGCTATCGAACCGATAGAGGAATCGATTACTCCTACGCTGCCGGGCGTGTACTTGACGAAGGAGATGAACAATCCGGTCTACAGGAGAGCCATTGTGAGGATTCGTTTTCCGCTTCATAATTTCGGTCCTTCTCTCCCTAACCTATTGTCGACGATAGCCGGGAACTTATACGAGCTTCGAGAATTTTCGGGATTAAGATTAATGGATATTGAGCTCCCGTCGGAGTTCGCGAACCGGTATCCGGGTCCGAAGTTCGGCATAGCGGGAACAAGAGAGCTGGCGGGAGTACATGATCGGCCGCTTATCGGTACCATCATCAAGCCGAGTATCGGCCTTCCTCTGGACGAATACGGTCCGTTGGTGCGCATGCTTGCGGAAGCGGGCCTTGATTTCATCAAGGATGATGAACTATGCGGGAATCCGCCGTATGCGCCTTTCGAGCAGCGGGTGAAGACCGTCATGACCGAAATCGAGAGAGTGGCAGATCGCACCGGCAAGAAGCTGATGTATGCCTTTAACATTACCGGCGACATTGATGAGATGAAGCGCAATCACGACATCGTCTATGAAGCGGGCGGCACTTGCGTCATGGTATGTGTGAACAGCGTTGGATTCGCTGGCGTATCGCATCTTCGAGGTTATACGGAGTTGCCTGTTCATGGTCACCGCACACAGTGGGGAGCGATGTCGAGATGTCCGCTGCTGGGCATGAGCTTTACCGCTTATCAGAAGCTCTGCCGTATAGCCGGCGTGGATCATCTGCATACGAACGGATTGAACAGCAAGTTCGCGGAAAGCAACGAGTCGGTCAGTCAATCGATTCGGGATTGCTTGCAGCCGATGTTCGGCGGATACCAGGCCATGCCGGTGCTATCCTCAGCGCAATGGGCAGGTAGCGCGATACCGACTTATCAGTCGGTCGGCACACTGGATGTCATTCACCTTGCCGGCGGAGGCATATTGGCGCATCCCGACGGAGTTGCCGCAGGCGTCCGCAGCATGCAGCTGGGATGGGAAGCGGCGGTGCAAGGCGTCGAGCTGGAGAAGTTTGCTGAGTCACATCCGGAGCTTCAAGCCGCCATTCGTGTGTTTGGCAGCTAGTAACATCTTGGAGGGAAGGCATCATGAGAGAGAATTCCATTTTACTTGCATTCTATGGCGATGATTTCACAGGGTCAACAGATGCCATGGAAGCGCTGGCCTTAAGCGGCAATCGGACCTTATTGTTCCTGGAGCCGCCTTCAGCTAGCATGCTTGAGCGATTCGAAGGCATTCGCTGCATAGGCGTCGCGGGGACGAGCCGAGCGAAGACCCCGTCCGACATGGCGAAGGAGATCGGCCCGGTGATGTCGCGTCTGTCGGAGCTTCAAGCGCCTATCGTTCATTACAAAACCTGTTCCACCTTCGATTCGTCGCCGGAGGTGGGGAGCATCGGAGAAGCGATCAGAATCTCCCGGCCGTTCTTCCCGGAGCAGAGCACTGTTCCGTTATTGGTAGGAGCGCCGGCTCTGGGCAGATATACGCTGTTCGGTCAGCACTTCGCCCGTATGAATGACGAGGTATACAGGCTCGATCGCCATCCTGTTATGTCCCGCCATCCCGTCACTCCGATGCATGAAGCGGATCTCCGCCTTCATCTTGAAGCTCAGCTGGGGGAGAAAGTCGAGCTCATGAATATTGTTGAGCTGGAAGGCGATTACGACCATGTCGTGGAACGATACAAGGGGAAGCTGAAGGACAAGCCGTCGGTTCTTCTGCTGGATGTGCTGGACGAGGCGAGAATGACGCTAAGCGGCAGATTGATATGGGAAGCCGCGGAAGAGGGAGACCGGTTCGTGGTTGGTTCTTCCGGCGTCGAATATGCACTATCCGCCTATTGGAAGGAGCAAGGCATGGCGGCGTCCGGGGGGGAAGGCTTGATCTCCGCGCCAGTGAAGGCTGCAGACCGCATTCTGGTTGTATCCGGCAGCGCTTCATCGGTTAGTCAGCGTCAGATTGAGAACGCTCTCGCAGAAGGATTCCATGGCATTCGTATCTCGCCGGAGCAGCTGGCGCAGAGAGATTGCATGCCGGAGGAGCTGTTAAATGAAGCGATCAGCCTGCTGGATAGAGGGGAAAGCGTTGTGCTCTATACAGCGCTCGGCCCGGATGACGAAGCAATTGTTGAGGCGCGAGAGCGAATACGGGATAATGGAATAGAGAGTTCGCAAGCCGGGGAGCTTATCGGGCGGCAATTAGGCCGTTGGACAAGACATATCATGCTCAAGGCCAAGCTTCGGCGAGTCGTGATTGCAGGCGGGGATACGTCGGGCTTCGTAACGAGCGAGATGGGGATTTACGGCATGGAGATGTTGATGTCGATCTCGCCTGGCGCGCCGCTGTGCAGAGTGTATTCGCATAATGACAGCATGGACGGCGTCGAGCTGGCCCTGAAAGGCGGCCAATTCGGCAGTCCCGACTACTTCGCGAAGGTCAGGGATGCCGCCATGAATTGAAAATATAGAGAGTGAGAGAGGAGAGACCATGCGATGGCAGCTTCCAGGGGATCAGGCGCTTCATTGTTATTGAAAGACATTGCATACGACCAAATAAAAGAACGGATTCTGGACGAAAGATTCGAGCCGGGACGATTCTTATCGGAGCGTGAGCTGATCGAACTGCTGGAGATGAGCAAGACGCCAATCAAGTCAGCGCTTACGCGTCTGGAGGCGGAAGGCTTTGTCACCGTATCTTCCAAGCAAGGGATCATCATCAACGATCTCGCCATTAACCGTATTATCGATATATACGATCTGAGAACAGCGCTTGAAACGTATAATTTGCAATCGATTCTTGGGAAGTTGAACGAAGAGCAGAGTCAATTGCTGCTGACTAATTTAAGTGAGACGGAAGAAATCGTGAAGCGCTTGGACGTAAAAGCCTTTGGCAAGGCTGATCATGAATTTCATCTGCTGATCTGCCAGTTCACGGGCAATCAAGAGATTTATCGCGTATTGCTAAACTACCAGGACCATTTGCTTCGGATTACGCTCCGTCATTTGAGAAAGGATCCGCATCGCATGGTCGGGTTCTGGCAGGATCATGTTGCGATATACGAGCTGCTCAAGCAAGGCGATGAAGCATGCATGAACAAAATGCGTGATCATCTGCAGCATTCCAAGAGTAAGCTTTTTGAATAAACCGGGAATTGCATCACGATAAGACTGAACGGAGAGGACAAACATGAAAGCTGTATTTGTGCAAGACGCTTATGAAGTTATCGTCAAAGAGGTGGACATTCCCAAGCTGGGAGATCTGGAAGTACTCATTAAAGTGAAGACGGCCGGCATCTGCGGGTCCGATATTCATACCTACAAAGGTCTCCACCCATTCCGGAAGCCTCCGGTTATTATCGGGCATGAGCTTGCAGGCGAAGTCGTGGAGGTTGGAGCGGCGGTCACGAAGTTTCAACCGGGCGATCGCGTCACGGTAGAGCCGCAAGTGGGATGCGGAACCTGCGAATATTGCCTGACGGGAAGAGTGAATTACTGCGAAGATAGAGGCGCTCCGGGCATTGGTGCATGGTACGGGACGATGGCCGAGTATTTTGCGGCACCTGAGCAGACGGTGTACAAGCTGCCGGAAGGCATGGATTACGAGCGAGGCGTGCTGGTCGAGCCTTTTGCGGTGGGGGTTCACGCTGTGCGCAAGGCAGGCATTAGCGCGGGAGATAAAGTTGCGATTCTGGGAGCGGGTCCGATCGGACTGCTTGCTATGGCCGCAGCCAAGGCAGCGGGTGCAACGACGCTTCTCGTTACAGATGTCATGGACTACGCACTGGAGAGCGCATCGCAGATGGGGGCCACCCATACGCTTAACATTCTTCACAATGCAGAATGGACGGAGAAGGCGCGGGAGCTTATTGGAGGAGGTCTCTTCGACAAGGTTCTCATCGCAGCCGGGGTTCCCGGCATCGTGGATCAATCCCTGAAGTTGCTCCGCAAAGGGGGGCGTGTCGTTACAATTGCTATGTTCCATGGAGATCAGACGTTCAACATTCATAATCTCCAAAACCAGGAGAAAGAGATCTTGGGTTGCATGACCTATACCCGTGAGGATTTCTTCATTGCGATCGATCTGCTTGCAGCTGGATTCGTCGACGATAAAGCGCTTATCACCCATCGATTGGCACCCGAGCAAGCAGCGGAAGGATTCCGTATCGTGGACAAGAAAGAAGATCGTTCACTTAAAGTACTTGTTCATTTTCATGACTAATCTAACTCAACTAGGGGGCATACTGAAATGATGAAAAAGTCTATTGCCATTACCATGATGATTGTGATGCTATTTGTAAGCGCTGTAGCTTGCGGGAAAAGCGAGAATAACAATGCCGGTTCAAGCTCGTCCGGCAATTCCGATAAAGTTGTAAAGCTAAAATTGGGGCATATTACGAGCGAAAGCGATGCGTGGCATAAAGGCGCTCTCAAATTCGCCGAGCTGGTGAAGGAAAAAACCGACGGCAGTGTAGAGGTCGAAGTATTCCCTAGCTCCACATTGGGCAACGACCGTGATCTGATTGAAGGCATGCAGCTGGGATCCGTTGACTTCGCTCTCGTTGCGGGAGTCTTGTCCAACTTCTATGAGCCGTATTCCATACTGGAGCTTCCCTATCTGTTCCGGGATGTTGATCATTTGAAAAATGTGCTGTATGGAGACGTGGGCGAGCAATTGAAGCAAGATTTGCTGGCCAATGCTCAAGTTCGCGGTTTGGACTTCTGGCTGCGAGGCCCGCGTGAGCTGACAGCGAATCGCAAGATCGAGAAAGTGGAAGATTTGAAGGGGCTGAAGGTCCGCGTTCCGGAAATTCCGGCATCGATAGCGGCTTGGAAAGCAATGGGCGCGTCGCCTACTCCAATGGCATTCGGTGAAGTGTATTCTTCCCTTCAGACGGGAGTGATTGACGGACAGGAAAATCCTCTGGCCCTCATCTCCAGCAATAAATTCAATGAGGTGCAGCAATATCTGATGATGACGAACCACGTCTATGGATATGTGCAATTGACGATGAGCGATATCACTTATGGAAAGCTGACGAAAGAGCAGCAGACAGCGATCGAAGAAGCCGCCAAGGAAGCGACTGTATTCGAGAATGAGCTGGTAGCCCAGCAAGAAGAAGAGCTGCTGACGCAGTTGAAAGAGAACGGCATGGAAGTTGTCGAGTTGGATACGGCCCCATTCATGGAGAAAGCGCAAACGGTGCATGCGGAATTCGCCGAGAAGTATGGTCAGGAGCTGTATGACAGCATTGTGAATACAAAATAGGTAAACGTTAGATAGATGGCCGGTGTCGATGGGTGCTGGATATGCGTGGAGCAGACAAGCGGACACCGGCCTTTCTGTAGAAGTTTTTACGGCATCGAGAGTTTCTGAACAGGAGGACAACCTCAATGAAGGCAACTATGAAAGCTATAAATAGCCTGAATAAGTTTGTGGGCATCGTAGTCGGCCTTATGCTTGGCGCTATGTCTATTATTATTGTTGTTCAAGTATTTTGCCGTTTTGTCATTAATTTTCCGTTAGCCTGGTCCGAGGAAGCTGCGCGATATTTGATGATCTACACCGTTTTTCTTGGCGCTCCTTTGGCGCTACGCAACCATAAGATGATTGCAATCGAGATTATTGTGGAAAGTGTCAGCCCTAAGGTGCGTAAAGTGCTTAGAATTATAATTTCGCTTATTTCTATCGTGTTTTTTGTCATCCTGCTGTTCAAAGGGGTGGAGATGCTTGATGTTGTAAGCAGGCAATCCTCCGCGAGCCTTGGCATCAACATGGATATCCCTTATATGGCCATTCCTCTGGGCGCCTTGCTCATGATTATTAACTCGATAGCTAATATAATCGATTACCTGACGCAGGACGATATCGACACTTCGGAAGTATCCGAAGCGCTGAAGGCAGGTGAGCAGGCTTAATGGGTACAGTGCTGTTTCTATTTCTCATTTTGTTCTTTGCTCTTGGCATACCGATAGCCATCTCAATGGGACTTGCCGCTGCTGTGGCGTTATGGTTGGACGGCGGCACGCCGCTTACCGTATTGGTGCAGCGCTCATTTACATCTATCGATTCATTCCCGCTCATGTCTATTCCGTTTTTTGTACTTGCCGGCGTTTTGATGGAGTACGGTGGAATATCAAGAAGGCTGATTGCCTTCGCGAATGCGCTGACAGGTCATTTCTCGGGAGGACTGGCGATCGTCACGGTCGTGACGTCCATGTTTTTCGCGGCGATATCGGGTTCTAGCGCAGCCACTACCGCAGCGCTGGGCAGTATTCTGATTCCGGCGATGATCGCCCGGGGATATCATAAGAATTTTACGGGCGCGGTTCAGTCCGTATCCGGTGAGCTCGGCGTCATCATTCCGCCCAGTATTCCGTTGATTTTGTACGGCGTATCGACGGAGACGTCGATCGGTGCGTTATTCATGGCCGGCATGGTGCCGGGCATACTGGTCGCTATGTCGCTCATTGCGACGATTTTGATCATCGCGAAGAAGCGCAAGTATGCGAAGGAAACCCGGAAGTCCGGCAAGGAGCTTTGGGAAGCGTTCAAGAATGCCTTTTTCGCTTTGCTGATGCCGGTGATTATTCTTGGCGGCATTTACGGAGGCTTCTTCACGGCAACGGAAGCGGCTGGCATCGCTGTGGCCTATGCGTTCATCGTTGGCGTATTGATCTATCGGGAGATTAAATTGAATAAGCTGATTCATATTCTAACCCAATCTGTTACGACGACCTCAACGATTATGTTCATTTTGGCAAGCGCAGGGCTGTTCGGATGGATTCTTACGCGTGAAGGCATTCCGCAGGATGTTGCGCAGTTCTTTATCGGCATTTCCGATAATCCAATCGTATTCCTGTTACTTGTGAATGTGTTCTTGCTGTTCGTGGGGATGTTTATGGAGACGAACGCGTCCATCATTATTCTGGCTCCGCTGCTAGTTCCCGTGGCTGTCACGCTTGGCATTGATCCGATTCACTTCGGCATCATTATGATTGTCAATTTGGCTATTGGTATGTGCACACCGCCGCTTGGCGTCAATTTGTTCATCTCGGCCCAATTGGCCAAGATTAATCTTCTGCAGATTACCAGAGGGATGGTACCGTTCTATATCTTACTGCTAGTCACGCTGCTTCTGATTACATTCGTTCCGCAATTGACGATGTTCCTGCCCAACTTGTTGGAATAAGGCATGTTCATTTGTATAGGCTGAACTGATCAGATTGGCATCATTCAGGTCTTCAGGAGAGGAGAGGATAATGATGAGAGAGATCGACGCAATCAGGAGAGAGCTGCAGCAGACCGGTAAATACATGATGGAATACGGTCTCGCATGGGGGAACTCAGGGAATATTAGCGCTAGAGCGTCTGCAGATCGCTATGTCATAACAGCCAGCGGCACTTTCATGGCCGAACTGGATGACGAGGATCTGATTGTATGTGATCTGGAGGGTAACGTATTCGGCGTGGAAGGACGCAGGGCTTCCAAGGAAACCCCGATGCATCGCGCCGTATACGAAGAACGGCCGGAGATCAATGCCGTCTTGCACGCATCGCCCTTCTACAGTACACTGGTGGCGGCTTCCAGCATAGAGATTCCTTCTAATTGGTTCATTGAATCGATGTATTATTTGGAGCGTGTGGAACGTGTTCCTTATTCTCACCCGGGTAGCGAGGCGCTGGGCGAAGGAGTGCGCGGCAAAGCGAAATCGGCCAACATTTTGCTTCTCGACAATCATGGCGTTCTTGTGTACGATACGTCTATTCGAGAGGCGAGAATGGCGCTTCATACATTGGAAATGGCCTGCAAAATGTTAATCGTATCGCAATCGGCAGGCATTGAGATGAAGGGATTGCCAAGTGACGTGGAGCAAGCTTTCATAGAAGGAGCCGCATATAAACCGAGAAGAAGCTGGAGCGTGTGAAGAAGTGACAGGCTACGCTGATTGTTATGCGGATTGTGAAGGGAACGCTCATGGTGGAGCGTTCCCTTCATGCTGTCTGGGCGCAAGAAGCTACGAACGGAGTTATCTCACGACGCCGCACGCGATGCGGTCGCCAGACGCGCCGGAAGGATCCGTCATGTAGTCATCGGCTTTCGCATGAATGATCAGCGCCAGGCCGCCTTCCCGCTTTAGGGAGTTGGGCTTGCCCGGCTTTAGTGTTACAGCGGCGCTAATCATATCGACCTTTACTTTGCCGGAAGCGTCAACCTCAATATTGGGCAAGTCTCCGGCATGGAAGCCCTTCGGGTTGTTGAAGCCATGCTGGGTATGGTAAGGATTGAAGTGACCGCCGGCGCTTTTGAAGTCGGGCCCCTCGCACTTGCCGAATTCGTGGAAGTGAAGAGCATGCTTGCCGGGCGGGAGTCCCTCCGCTTCCAGATGGATGCGTACTTTGTCAGTGTTCTCGGAGATGGTGGCCCTGCCGATGCGCTCCCCCTGCTGATTCATCATATCGACAGTCAGGGCAGCCACATCGGCGATAGGACCTGCTTCTTCCGTATGACTGATGCCCTCCTCCGCAATGTCCTCGCGTGCGGACGCGTAAGCGATGGAGCAAGCCAGTAGCAGAGCCCCCATGAACAGTATCATCTTTTTCATCGTCAACCATCGACCTCCTGTGTGAAACATGAGTTTCGTCTACAATTTGGCAATATGCTTAGGGTGTGCATGACTGTGGGAAATTATGCAAGCTCTTAGCGGTTGGAACTGTAACGACTCCAGGAATGATCGATGGTAATCAGTAGACATGGCAGAGGGCTGACGCAAAGGCGCCAGCCCTGTTATCATGTTGCTCCTGCTTCTTCAAAACCCGACATTGAATTGAGGTTGTGGCTGAGTAGTAGGCACATCTCGTTCGTAGCCGGACACGTTCGGAATGCTCGCAGGAGGATCTTGGAACAACAAGAGGGCTTCCGGATCATCGGGGAGCGATTGAACGGGAAACCGTCTCCAGTCATCGCCATCCAGCGGGAGCTCGTAGCCTTCTGCTCGATAGAAGCCAATCAATTGATCCCGCATAAGGGAACCCTGGTCGCGATAGATAGGATTGTTCACCAAGTTGCGTGTTTCCTCAGGGTCCGTCTGTAGATCGAACAGCCATTCCTTGTCATCCGGCGCCGAGTATATATACTTGTAACGAGCGGTCGACAGCATGTACATGCCATGCTCACCGCGATGGTATTGACAGGCAACCCATTGCCGGTTGACAGTGCCCGCTGCGATATCCAGTAAACTCTCGCCGCTTCGGTTCTCTTGCTGCGGAATTCCCGCAGCTTGCAGAAATGTGGGCATAATATCCACGAGTGATACGGGGTCTGCACAGCTTGTGTTCACGGGACCATCGGGGGATACGACGATTAGAGGGATGCGGGCTCCGGAATCAAGAAAGTTCCTCTTGCCTACACAGTTGTAATCGCCCAGCATCTCAGCATGGTCGGAAGCGTATACGATCAACGTGTCATTCAGCAAGGCGTTGGCATCCATGTAGTCGAGCAATCGGCCAACCTGATAATCGATGAAGGAGATCGAACTGTAGTAGGCGGCTTTCATTAAGCGCATGAGATGATCGTCTACCCCCTGATCGCGGTATTTGTACCGGTTCTGGAAGCGGTTCCAATATGTGATTAGATGTTCGCTGTTCGCCGGTCGCTTCGGAAGCGGCATTTCAGGCGACCTGTATAGCTTGTTCCATGGCGTGGGCGTCTCGAATGGAGGATGGGGCTTGATGAAGCTGGCCATGAGCATGAACGGTCTTGCGGGATCTCGCCGCTCCAGGAATTCGATGCTGCGGTCGGTTACCCAAGTCGTATGATGCAGATGTTCAGGAAGCTGGGACGGTTGAGGAATATAATAATAGTCGGAACGGACACCGTGAGGGTCGTGTACATGGCCGAATCCGTTGTCCTCCAGATATTGCTTGAAGTCATCTGCTCCCCCACCTTCTTCACTGAAGTCGCGGCTTTGGAATCCCCACGGTTCATCTGCGGGCTTATCTTTGAACGTGAAGTGCATCTTGCCTACGCCGTGTGTCTGATATCCGTGATCGCTGAGAATTTCCATGAAGCTGGGAAAGCCCTCAGGCATCTTTTCGTTGATGACGCAATTCGTGCGGTGGGGCAGCAATCCGGTATGCAACGCGAACCTTGCCGGCACGCATACCGGGCATGGAGAATAGGCTCTTGTGAATGTAGTTCCTTTGGCTACAAGCCTGTCCAGAACCGGCGTTTTGATAATGGGATTACCATGCGCTCCGATCGTATCAAAGCGTTGCTGGTCGGTGAACAGGAACAAGATATTACGTGGTTTCATCGCAGGCGTTCAACTCCTTGTCTTGGTCTCCTCTCCATTGTATCACCGGAGGCTATCCGAGCCTTTGCACATTCCAATACCGTATTTGTCTTATCTGCGACTGTCAGCGGATCTGAATACGGAAGGCGAGACGCCCATCTTTTTCTTGAACAGGCGAGAGAAATAAGGAAGATCGCTGTAACCAACCGCCTCTGCGATTTCGCTGATAGTCATTGTCGTCGTGTGCAAGTGTTCGGCGGCATGATTAATTCGAATATGTATGAGCAGTTGATGAACTGACAGTCCGGTCGCAGCTTGTACGAGCTTGTTCAGATAGGAAGGGTGGAAATGGAACTGCTGCGCAAGGGTTTCGTTCGTCAATGGCTCGCGATATCGTTCCTGTATGAAATCGAT
This sequence comes from Paenibacillus chungangensis, assembly GCF_042675905.1. NCBI lineage: Bacteria > Bacillati > Bacillota > Bacilli > Caryophanales > Paenibacillaceae > Paenibacillus > Paenibacillus chungangensis. Next base: position 320,000 of record NZ_JBHTJZ010000004.1, read on the forward strand.
TACGCGATCAGCGACGGCGGCTACACCTTGGTTGTTGACCTTCATGGTTGTCTGACGCGCCAGAATCAATAGCAGCAGTCTGCACAGTGAACTGGTGGTCTCTCGCCAGTACAGTCGTTGTCCTGCATACTCTCGTGCTATCTCGAGCAGCAAAGCCTCCACGCGCGATTGCGCATGAACGTTATAAAGGGGTGAAAAATCGGGGGAATCACGGAAAGTAACCGGAACAGCTTCCGGCACAAGATGAAACTGCGCCCCAAGAATAACCAGCTCCTTCTCTGTGTTCGCAACGATACGATGCTGTATTCCGGGGCCCCAGAAGCACAGCATGCCTTTGCCGACGGCATAGCTGTGTCCGTCGACGTTAATCGTTCCGCTTCCATCTTGAATATATTGCAGCTGGTAGTGGCCGATGACGCGGATGCCGGTATCGAATCCGGAACGAAGTACATTCCTGGCGCTTCGAATCAGCACGGGCGACAAGTCGTCGAGATTCAGTTTTCGCTGTGATAATTGCATGTCGAGTCTCCTTGCGGCAATTGGCAATCGTTCGTATTTTTTCTATTATACCACTGCAATTTTAGGATAGGGATAAGGATACAAGTTGAAAGGGGCTGATCGCAGCCTCTTTTTTGATTCTTTCCGACGCAGCAAGACGGCAATTGGAGCAAGGTGAGCAGAATGTACAAGTTTACGATTACTTTTTCTATTGGTTGGCGTTGGGAGGCTTTGTTATAGTAAGGGCAGAATTGGAGGTGAAGCACGGCCACGGCTTAATCAGAATTGGAAGCCTGTCGGTATTGGGTGGGTGACAGATTCATTTTTTGCTTAAAGTAGCGCGAGAAGTGCGAAGCGTCATAGAAGCCCAACTCATGCGCGATCCTCTCTATGGCGTCATCGGATTGAATCAGTCGTGTACACGCTTGCTCGATGCGCAGCTGATTGTGCAGCTCGATTGCTCCGCAACCGAATTCACGATGGACGAGCCGCTCCAGATGCGAGGGGCTTATGCAGAAGTGGCGGGCAATCTCCAGTAGGGAAAGCTTGCGGGTCAGATGCTGACGCAGCTTCTGCAGCAGCTTAAATCGAAATTCCGTATCGCTGCGCTGAAGCGAATGCTCGACGATGGCGATGAGCAGAGCGTCCAACTGATTCGCCAGCTTCAGTCTGGACAACTTGTTCGCATGCTTGGCCAACTGAAGCATAACAGAGATCTTGCCCTGCATATGGGCATAGTTCACAATCGTCAGCTCCATCATATGGGAGATGAGCAGTGATCGCATGTCGGATGTTGTCTTGTGGTTCAGGTTCAATCCGAATTGCTCGTAGCCGGTAGGAGTGTAGAGATCGTGCGTCATACCGGGCGGAATCAAGCACAGCATGCCAGACTTTAGTTCGTGCAGCTTGTCCTCGAAGCGCATCTGCAGCACGCCTTCCGTCACCCAGATTAGCTGATGATAGCTATGTCGATGAGGTTCCTTGGACCAATCATGCTGCCGTTGCAAATAATTCACATCCAGAAATGCTTCGGAGGGATATGGAATAATGATCGAGCGGGACATGGGCACGCCCCCTTCATGAGTTGGTCGTTTGGCAACATTGTATAGGCAAGATGGGACTGTGTCAATTGCTGGAAGATGCCTTGGTAGCTGTTCCGTGTGTTGGAAGCATCTATGCTGGAAGCGTCCGACCCCAATGATCGGGAAATCATCGAATAGAGAAAAGTCGGAAAGAGGGATTTATTTGTACAAGTGGGAGAGAGTGCTGTCTAAGCGTTTGAGCAACGGGGAGGGACATTACTTTTTTGGCTATTATGATGTATGCGCCTACGGAAGTGAGGGTAGCTCTCACCTGGCGCATCGCACATCTTTCGCGGGGCGTATACCCGAGCGGACGGAGGGCTGCGAAATCGGTATTTTGGACAGGGAATGCGGAGCATTCACAGCGCTGGCGGAGACGCAGGCATGGAATTTCCAGCAAGGCGCGATGCTGCAATGGCGGCCGCAGCATGCGGATAAGGAAATCTTGTTCAACACCTATAGTAATGACGGTCGCTTATGCGGTGTGATGCTGAATGTGGCGAACGGCACGTCGCTGCCGCTTCCGCTTCCGATCGCATCCGTATCTCGCGACGGACAATACGCGCTCAGCGTCAGCTTCGGCCGCATGTTCCAGTTCCGGCCGGGCTATGGATATGCAGGTTCGGAAGCTGAGCATGACCGCAAGCTGGCTCCGGAGGAAGACGGGGTGTACCTGCTTAATCTGGAGAACGGAGCTTGCAAGCTGGTGCTGTCCCTGCGTCAGCTGCAATCGTTCACGCAAGCGTATCTGCCGGGTGAAGACAGCAAGCTGCTCGTGAACCACATCACCTTCAACAGCGACGGTTCCCGGTTCGTCATGCTGCTGCGCAACTTTCCTTCGGAGGGACGTACTTGGGGAACGGTTGTCGTGACGGCGAACAGGGATGGAAGCGGACTGTATGCGAAGAGGGAGACCTATTCCTTCGCTTCGCATTACTACTGGAAAAACGAACGGGAATTGCTGATCTATAGCGACGGTCCGCAGGGCAATCAGTTGTACGAATGGCAGGATCAGTCCCCGCACCTATCTGCAATCGACTTGGGGTATTTCCGCAAGGACGGTCATTGCAGCTATTCGCCGGATCGGCAGTGGCTGCTGTATGACAGCTATCCCGACGAGAACCGGATGCAGCATCTGTATCTCTATCATCCCGCGAGCGGGCGCGGCATGACGCTGGGCTCTTATTCCGCCATGCCGTCGGAGCTGGATGCGCGCTGCGATCTCCATCCCCGCTGGAACTACGCCGGTACGCATATTTCATTCGATTCGACCCATGAGGGAAGCAGGCAGATCTATGAGATGGATTTGAGAGAGGTTATGAGCGAATGGTAGTCCTACTTTGTTACTTTTGTGAAGCCATGTCATGGTATGACATATCATGACATGCGATGGCTATCATGCCATCGCATATCAATCCGTATAAATGGATTTTATGCTACTATTTTCGTCGAGTGGTACCTTGTTAAGACAATGAGATGGATTTCTGGCTACTAATTCGATCTCTACATTGCTGCTTAGGCGAAATGATCCGAAATAACTGTACATTTTCCATTTCAAGTGGGGAGATCATGGATTCCGACTACAACTTAGTACACAAAATGCAGTTATTAGTCACTATGATGTATGCATCGCCTGTCTAACATGCTTTCGCAGCAATCTTGGCGTCACGCCCGTCGCTTTCGCAGCAATCTTGGCGTCACGCCTCTGGCCTTCGCAGCTCTCCCGGTGTCACGCCCCAATGCTTGCGGAAGACGCGGATGAAGTAGCTGGCGTCCTTGAAGCCGCAGTCCTGCGCCGCCATACTGACAGTGGAGCCCTCCAGCAGAAGCTGGTGCGCCCGTTCCATTCTCGCCGCCTGCACATAATCGGAGAAGGACCTCCCCGTCTCCTGCTTGAAGCGGCGGCTTAAGTAAGAGGAGTTAATATGCAGTCGGTCGGCAACGTGCTGCAGCGTGAGCTCTTCCTTATTCAAATGCATATGGATCAGCTCCAATGTCTGGCTCACGATCCTATTCTCGCCTCTTGATGAAGGTGAGCTCTCATCCCCTGTGCCGTTCTCCCTGCGGATACCTTCGTCTCGCACATTCTCTCGATTATGCAGCTCAATTGATATCGTTGAGCGGTTGCGATCAGCCTTCGCCTCAGTCTTCCCAGCATTCTCTTCCTGCTTCTTCAAGGAATTGCTGGAACCATAATCCTTCATATGAAGCGCAATGGTGCGAGCTTCCGTCCGATCAGCGCTTTCCTTCACTCCAAGCTCCACCATACCGTTCCCCCGATGAAAATGCCACGCATCCTCTGCCTTCACTTTCGCCTTGCCGCCGCATCTCTTCCGCCGCGCTTTGCCATCTACCCGTACGGTCGCCGGAGCGCCTCTTCTGTTCATATGGAAGCAGACGCGCCAGCTTCTTCCGGACGGCATGGAAGGATAGCTTCCTTGTCGCGGTTCGAGTTGCAGCGTCAGCCTGTCTCCCTCGTCGCGGAAGGAGATCACAGTCGTAGCTGCTTGTCCGTGCAAGTATCCGTAGCTTTCCCCGTCGTCCTCGATAACCATGAATTCGCCATCGCAGCCGGAGTAGACGTGTAGCTCCAGCTCCTCCGTTCTCGCCCCTTCAAGCGTATGCCGCACATCGGGCCACATCGGGATGATGGCTCCCGCACGCACAAGAAGCGGACCGCCAGCTGTGTCGGGGATAGTGACTTCGATGAATCCCGGCCCGTCATACTGTTGTCCCGTCCAATAGTCGAACCATGTGCCTTCCGGCAAGTAGACCCGTTCGGTGAATGCTCCTACCAGCAGCGAATCTCCGAACATGAATTGATTGTGCAAGGTCGCGCACTCCGGATCGTCAGGGAACATAAGCGGCATCGCCCGCAAGATGGGCAGGCCGCTTCTTGCTGCTTCATGCGCCGCAGTATAGATGTAGGGCAGCAGCCGGTAGCGCAGCTTCGCATAGGTCCGGAATATGGCGAGCAGCTTCTTCTCCAACAATGCCGGATGCCGCCAATATGCCCAACTGTTCACTCTCACCCAAGGCTGGAAGAAGGCGTAATGGATGCCTTCGCTCGTATGAAGATGCATATCGACGCTCATATGCGGAATGCCGGACAATCCGGCGTTCATGACCGCGAGCTGCGGACTGGCTGTGCCGCCCGACGAGACGGCCCCATACTTCTGGATGCCGGCATAGCCGGCGGGCACGGACAGCATCGGGCGCTTGCCCGTATGAGCGGCGTAGCCCTCCGCCAGCTCCTTGCCTATGCGCAGCGTATCGGTCAGTCCGGCCTCTCCAGCCGCTTCGTGCTGCGGAAGGGGGAGATGGGACTGGGCGCTGTCCATGTACGGCTTCTTGGAACAGAGATGGAAGCCTTGCACGCCTTGATTGACAAGCGGTGCGATTCTGCTGTAGAGTTGCCCCTGCTCAGTGTCAGAGTTGTCGTACACACCCGGCTCTCCGCCCTCTAATTGGGACAGATATAGTCCGAGATTGAGCTTGAAGCCGATGCGATTGAGCGCGCCCATGAAGGTGTGCTCGCCTTCCGGCATCCACTGCGGGATATAGAAGCGATCTGGATGCCAGCGGAACGGTTCGTCCGCTCCCTGTCCCTCCGGTTGCTCCATCCAGGTCGGCTCCAGTCCGATCAAGTCGCAAGGGATGTCCTCTCTTCCGAATTTGAGCGCATCTTCGATCATATCGCGCGCAGTCGTCTGCAGGTTGCAATTGAACGAGAGGCCATATGCCCATAGCGGCAGCAGTGCGGGAGGACCGGCCAGATCCTTGTAGGTCTTCAACAATCCAGTCAGTGAATTTCCCGTTATCCAGTAATAAGCGAGCTCCTCGCACTTGCGATTATAGCGAATGCGGTTAGGACGACTCCGTCCGATGTCGAATTCATGCTCTTCTATTGTATCTGCGAGCATCCCCCATCCTGAGGCAGATAGCAGCAGCGGAACGGGAGCGTGGGCAGAGTGGCCCCTCATACGAATGGGCACCTTGCAGCCTCGCTTCATTAAGGGGATATTCGGCGCATCGCCCAATCCATATATTTGTTCATGCCCGGACAGCTCGAACTCGGTGTGATAGCCAGACTCTTCACACTCATGCAGCCGAGGTGGGAATTGTCTGGCCAGTCGCTCGCCCGTACCGCTGCGAAGCAGCAGCTCTCCGCTGTTCCGATGGATGGCGACTTCTGCGTCTCCGGTAGATATATGCAGCCATTCATCCCGCTCTCTCATGTCATATTGCACGGAAGATGTGGCGGATACAGCCCCGATTCTTATGAGCGGGGAGTGCGCTTGTATGAGATCGGATGACCAGGAAGAATGGATATGAAAAGCATGTGCAGTTACAGGAGTAACGGCTATATGAAGTCCTGCATCGGTAGTGACGGTTATAGAACTTAGCGTGCCATGCACGGCAATGCCTCCTCGTCAAGCGGGAAAAAACCGATGAGGATATCATCGGTTTCAATCCGGTTATTCTCTGCTTCTATTCTAGCATAAGCGAAAATAATGCCATATAAGGAGTTATGAATTGCCGTATGCCAGGCTACTCTCTAATGCTGTCCGGCCACTCCAGCCGGAAGCCTTGCCGCTTCAGCTCGCTCTGGAACTCTTCTAGCAGATGCTGTCCGTTCCGGACAGCGCGAGGCGATTCGCCGCGCTGCAGGCAGAATGCCGCAAGCGCACCGGCCGCTTCCCCGATGTTCCATTCCACAGGATGAAGTCGGTAGCAGCCGTTCGTAATATGCGTCGTTCCGATATTTTTGCAGGCTGGCAATAGATTATTAACCCGCACGGGAATGAGGCTGCCAAGCGGAATCTGGAACGGCAGCGCCAACATATGGATATAATGCCGATAGCCGGTGCTTGGGTGCAGATCAATATCATAATGGCCGATGCCTACGGAGTCATGGAAGGTCTGAGCTCTGCCGTCCGGGCGATCTTCCGGATTGACATGCTGCTCCGTCACGGTGAACTCGGCTTTAATTCTTCTGGATTCCCGGATATAAGGATACATCGCAAGACCGTCGTCGGTTCCGAAGACGTCCTGACGCAGCCGGAGTCCGGGATAGCCAAGCTTGCCGTCCGCACGAGGAGCTTCCGTCTGCAGCCAATACAGCAGGGACAGGCTCAGATCCTTCGCCCTCTGCAGATGAAGCTGCCGCTCTTCTTCCGGAACATCGATGACGGAGCCCAGAATATAGTCGTTCTGCGGCCAGTTAATAACACTGGCATCGCCGGGGAACGTGCCGGGAGCGAAGTTGTCCGCTGCGGCTACACGGCGGTAAGACATCAGCGAGAAGCCTTTCCAGTGGGCCAGTCCGTCGCCGCCTGGCAACAGATCGTAGCGGACATGCTCTCTCGTCGTCGGCTTGACGCCGGACAAGCTCAGGAAGTGATCCGGCCAGAAGCGCGGACGGAATGAGCGCCAGAATTCATATTCCTTCGGCTTATGAATCGTATGATCCTCGCCTTCGATATAATCGACCAGGAAGCAGTGCGTAATGGCCTGCATATCCTGCGGGTCCGCTGCTCCTTCCAGTGCGTGCCGCTCGCCTGTGTCCGCCTTGGACTCCGATCCCGTCACATACTCGGTTCCTGTCATCGGAAGCAGATCGCCGCATTCCGTCGCATCCAGGAAGTAAGGCGCCGTCAATACGGTGAAGCCGCTCGTCAGCAGGTTGCGCACGGTGACGGAGGCGATGCTGTCTTGCGTCATCTCTGCGGATTCCGGACGATGATGGGGCAGAATCGTAAGCTTGCCGCTCAGTGTATAAGGGGCGAGCATTTCCTGTAGGACGGCAAGCGCGACGCGCGGATCGTGGCTGAGCCGGCTGACATTGGCGTTGCCGGGATTCAGATTCGTCTCCGCTGCCGCTTCCTTCGTCAGCGGCAAGTTTCTTCTATAATAATCGCGCACTCTGGTGCGGAACTCGCGGTAGGATGCGGTACTGCCGAATTCCTCAATCCATCTGTTCTCATCGGGAGGAACCGCTTGGCTTGTCAGCTGCCCGCCGATCCACGCCGTCTCTTCTGTCATAATGACCTGCTTGCCCATTCTGGCTGCAGCGAGCGCCGCCGAGCAGCCGCCCAGACTGCCTCCGATAATGACGATGTCTGCTTTCATTTCTCTTATCATGCCTAATTCCTCCTCTAATTACGCCATTGTTTTCTATATCTTATCGTGGCGGAGCAGCCAGCATAAGTGACTGTGATGACTTTCGATGGTACTTTCATGATATGATGTGGAATAATGGGGCAAGAGGTCATGAAAGTGCGATTGAGACGAAGACGACGGCTTATGCCGCTTTATGTCATAATGGATAAAAGTGTAGGAACACGATCTGTGACAATGGTTGTGAACAGTCTAGGCTGATAGGTTGAATTAAGGTCGGGGGGTTAGATGAATGCGGCAAGTCGAACGCATGGCAACGCGAAAAGTGAAGGAAGTATACGGGCATATTCGGGCGAAAGGTACGATCTCCAAAGTCGATCTGAAACAAGTAACCGGACTGACGACCAGCACATTGACTCGACTGCTGGAGGAGCTGGTCCAGGAAGGGTGGATCGAGGAAGTCGGCTTCGGCGAATCGCGCGGCGGCAGACGTCCGATTCTATACCGGACCAATGCCCGATACGCCTATGTGTTCGGACTGGAAATATCGCGTTCCGTATCCAGGCTGCTTCTGTGCGACCTTCATCTGAACAAGCTGGCGGTGGAAGTATGGCCGATGAACCGCTACATGACGCCGGAACGTCTGATGGAAGAAGTGGTCAGGTCGATCGGCGCCATGATGCGGGAGCGCGATCTAGAGAGCACGTCGATGCTCGGTCTTGGCATCGGAACGGTCGGGCCTCTGGATCGCGAAGGCGGCATAATTCTGAATCCGATGCACTTCGCCGCAGCAGGGTGGCTGAATGTGGCGATCGGGCCGATGCTGGAGAGACAGCTTGGCTTCCCTGTACATATCGACAATGGCGCGAATGCTGCGCTGTTGGGGGAGTATTGGACGCAGGCGAACAGCGGCATTCAGCATCTGCTCTATGTGCATGCCGGAGTCGGGCTCCGTTCAGCCATGATCATGGGCGGAGAGATTGTGTACGGGGCAGTTGATATGGAAGGCGCCGTAGGGCAGATGATTATTCAGGCAGACGGCCCTCCATCCAGACAGGAAGGGGGCAATTGCGGCAGCTGGGAGACGTACGTCTCCGCTTACGCGCTGCAGCAAGCGGCGGTCCGCGGCTTGAAGCTGGGCAGGGAGACGCTGCTCTGGAGCATGGTGACACGGCCTGAAGAGGTGACGTACCCCATGCTTGAGCGGGCTCTGGCGCAAGGCGATGAGATGGTCAGGGAGTTGTTCCTGCAGGCGGCAAGCTACTTCGGGATAGGTCTGTCCAATCTGCTGAACATTCTTCATCCCGAGAAGGTTGTGCTCGGCGGACCGCTTGTATCCGGGAACGCCTTATTCTTCGAGCAAGCGGTAAGAGTAGCCAGGTCCAAGACGTATCATTACCCGCAATATGACGTTAGCTTCGAACAGAGCGGATTGGGCGACGATGCGGTAGCGACAGGCGCTGCGGCGATTATGTTGAAGAAAGTGACGGAATAAATACCAAAACGGATTAAAGAACTCGGAATTAAGGGATTTACAGGATTGGAAAAGCAAATAAGGAACTCTTATTGCTTTTATCAGCAAAAGTTTATTCCGAAATGGTCAAAAGTGAGGTATGATAGAGATACCAAACATTAAGGTGGCCATTATAATGGATACAATAACGATAAAACCTTCATTTTTCTCCATTCTATGGAGTTTCCTGAAGCTGTCTCCGATCGCGTTCGGGGGCGGCTATGCGATATTTCCCTCCATTGAACGGGAGATTGTCGATCGAAGACGCTGGCTGAGCGGACAGGAGATGTCGGAGACGCTATCGCTGGCTTCGGCTGCGCCAGGCGGTGTTGCCGTCAATGCGGCCATATTGCTGGGACATCGATTGAACGGTGTGTCCGGGGCGATCGCGGCAGGCATCGGGGCGATCCTGCCAACCTTCTTTATTGTGTTAGCGGTATTCTTTACGTATATGCAGTTCGGAGATTCCCCTAAGGTAAAAGGCGCACTATCCGGCGTCACATGGGGCGTCATAACGTTGATCTTGTTTTCAGCATTAAGAATGGGCCGATCGGCAATCAAGGATAAGTTCACATTGCTGCTCATGCTTGGCGGTCTGATCTGTCTGTTCGCAGGATTATCGCCCGCCTATCTGATCGTAGCGGGTATCGTTATCAGCATTGTCGCAACCTTATTCAAGCAGAGGTACGAGAGGAAGCACGAAGCTGGCAAGACAGCCGATGAAGGGTATATGTATTTTATTTAATTTATTTAATCCCCGAAGAGAGGAGAAGATTACTATGTTACACATGTTTTTGTTTTTCCTGAAGCTTGGCTTCATCTCCTTCGGCGGCGGTTATGCACTTATTCCAATGATTGAACGGGAAGCGGCGGCGCAGCAGTGGATGTCCACGGAAGCGTTCATTGAAGCGGTGTCTGTTGCTGGCATGTCGCCGGGACCAATCGCGGTGAATCTGGGTACGATCATCGGTTATCGGACATTCGGGATTGGCGGCGCGCTGACCGCGCTGGCGGGACTTATTATTCCTTCGGTTATTGTAGCGGCCATTGTCTTCATCATCATATATCGCTTGCGCAAGAAGGAATGGATCGACCGCATATTCTACGGCCTGATGCCGATTGTGACGTCGCTGATTCTGTTCGCCGTCTATCGGCTTGGCGTCGGTTCAATCGACGCCTCGGAGTGGGCGATGCAATTGTTGTTCGGACTTGTTATGATAGGTGTATGCTGGATGATGCTCGTCAAGTACCGGATGCATCCCGTCTATATTCTGCTTTTCTCGGCTATCGGAGGCATCGCTTTCTTCTCCTGATATGATGCTGGAGATAGAGCCGGAACGCTGCAGGAAGACAATGGGTGATGTCAGGATGGACGAAGGAGGATGTTGCGAATATGGAACAGAAGAAGGCGTGCTGTGCCGCAAGCCGGGAACAAGCGACAGCAGCTACAGGCGCAAGCGTTGAGCAGGCCGCAGCTGCTGTAACGGCACTGCGAGTAGCAGAGGAATCGGTAACGGATTCCAATACAATTACAAGTGCAAGGGAAGCGCTGGACGCTCTAATCGCTCTTCCCGGAGGCACATTCCATATGGGAACGAATACGAAGGAAGGGTTCCCCGCCGACGGGGAAGGGCCGGTGCGCGCAGTGACCGTGAAGCCGTTCCGCATCGCCCCGTATAGCGTGACGAACAAGGCATTCCACAGCTTCGTGGAAGAGACGGGCTATGTGACGGAGGCGGAGCGATTCGGCTGGTCGTTCGTCTTCCATCTGCTGGCGTCTGAAGCGACGCAAGCGAAGGTGCAGAACGTGCCGCAAGGTGTGCCTTGGTGGCTCGTCGTAGAGGGCGCTTATTGGCGGAAGCCGGAGGGCGAGGATTCCGATCTGGAAGGTCGCTGGGATCATCCTGTCGTGCATATTTCCTGGAATGATGCGCAAGCTTATTGTGATTGGGTCGGCGCACGTCTTCCGACGGAAGCGGAGTGGGAATATGCGGCGCGCGGCGGACTGGAGCGGCGCATGTATCCTTGGGGCGATCTGCTGAAGCAAGACGGCAAGCATATGTGCAACATCTGGCAAGGCAAGTTCCCGGTTAAGAACAACGCTTCCGACGGTTATATCGGCACGGCGCCTGTTCATGCGTATGAGCCCAACGGCTACGGCTTGTACAATATGTCCGGCAACGTCTGGGAATGGGTAGCGGATTGGTTCAGCCCGGCTTATCACCGGACCACCTCCGACAATAATCCTTATTACAGCAAGGAGACGGGCAAGCGCTCGATGCGCGGCGGATCCTACCTGTGCCATCGCTCGTATTGCAATCGATACCGGGTTGCAGCCAGAAGCTCCAATACGCCCGACAGCTCGACGGGCAATTGCGGCTTCCGTATCGCTGCTGATGCAGAGACAATGACTGAATAACATAGTGAGAGCCTCCAATTCACCAGAGGGTGGGTTGGAGGCTTTTTATGATGTGTGTAGATCATGAATATGATAAGATATGTCCAACTATACACCCTTCCGGAGGCGCTATGCGGATTACGAAGAGAATCGGCGATCTGATCGTCATGAAGACGAAGGAATTAACTCAATTAAATATAAACGTGATGGACAAGTCCGGTGTGATCATCAGCTCCAGTGATTCGGAGCGAATCGGCATGCTGCATCAAGGAGCTGCGGAAGCGGTACGGCTTGGTGAGGAAGTGACGGTTACGGACACGGAACAGTGGGTAGGGGCAAAGCCCGGCATGAATATGCCGATTATTTTCCATAGCGAGGTTATCGGAGTGATCGGCATCACCGGGGAACAGTCAGAGGTCGGCCCGTTCGGCCGCGCGGTACGCATGATGACAGAGCTGCTGCTGCAGCAATCGTATTTGACGGAGCAAGTCGAGCTGAAGGAACGATCCAAGGTCTATTTGGCACAAGAGCTTATCAGTCAGGAAAGCAGGGATCGGGAGGCGCTCGACAGTCTCTATATGCGCGGCGAGCTGCTGGGAATTGATCTGAAGCTGCCTCGCGCTATTCTGCTCCTAGAGCTGAAGTTTATTGCAGATACGAGAGTGTATCGCATACATCCAAGGGAGATTGAAGCGTTGTTCCCGGCACCCGAAGAGACGCTGATGGCCCAGTTGGCGAGAGGACGCTGGATCGTTCTGGCCGACGTATCAGCGTATTCCTCCAGCGAGCATGCCAAACAATCACTGACCCGTATTGCTTCCGACATCCGTTCCCTTATGCTGGAACGATTCCAAGCGGAGACAATCATTACCATAGGCCGAACATGCCAGCAGGTGCAGCATATCGGCCAGGCGTTCGAAGAAGCGGCCAAGCTGCTGGAGCTCGTCCGACTGCATGACGATGACCAACCGGTTGTGCATGTGGAGGATGCGGGCCTGGCATATGTCTTGTCCGAGATATCGGCAGCTTCGTCACAGCGACTCATTCGACAGGTGCTTGGCGAGCTTGTGACGCATCCACATCTGCTGGACACGCTGCAGGCCTTCTTCGATCATGGGATGAATCTGCATCGAACAGCAGGGGCAATCTCCATTCATCGCAATACGTTACTGTATCGGCTCGATCGGATTGCATCCCTTACGGGCAGAGACCCGCGCCAATTCCATGAGGCGGTGAACTTTCAAGTGGCGATGATGATGCGGCGCAGGATGGAGTCATTGCAGGAGTTTGTTTGATGGATATGGAAATCGATTAATAGTATCAATTATACAAAAAAATAGTTTTGTATCATCTATCATTTGTATGTTTCATACATAGCGGCAGCTGCATTCCCACTTTATAATCAAATGTAAAGGAAGGAATGGATAGCACAAAAACGGGAGGATGCGAACATGAAAATTGTCATTGCGCCTGACTCATTCAAAGGGAGTCTGTCTGCTAAAGACGCAGCCGCTGCGATTGAACGTGGCATCAGGAAAGCAGGTATTGAAAGCGATACCATAAAAATGCCGATGGCGGACGGCGGAGAAGGTACGATGGAATGCTTAATCCAAGCGACAAGCGGCACATACATAAGCTGTAAGGCACTCGACCCGCTAGGCAGGGAGATCAGCTCCGGGTACGGCATCTTGGGAGACGGGAAGACATGTGTGATTGAGATGGCGATGGCATCGGGATTATATCTCGTCGAGGAGCATGAGCGGAATCCGATGCTGACGACGACTTACGGCTTCGGCCAGCTTATTGTCTCCGCATTGGATCATGGCTGTCGGCAGTTCATTCTCGCCCTTGGCGGCAGTGCGACGAATGATGGCGGGGCAGGCATGCTGCAGGCGCTGGGCGTGGAGTTGTTGGACCACACTGGCAAAGCTATCGGCTTCGGAGGCGAAGCATTAAGCGAGCTGAACGCGATTACAATAGACGGTATGGATGCCCGATTGAAGGATTGCGATTTCCTCGTCGCTTGCGATGTAGACAACCCTTTCATTGGCGAGAATGGAGCTTCCGTCGTATTCGGTCCGCAGAAGGGCGCTACGAGCGAGATGGTGGAGCAGTTGGACAGCAACCTCGAGCACTTCGCAGACATCATTAGACAGACGCTGAGTATTTCAATCCATCACGAACCTGGCGCTGGCGCGGCTGGCGGACTGGCCGGGGCGATCAAGGCATTCTTGCGTGGCAAGCTGGAATCCGGCGTATCTATCGTATCCCGATTTACCCGTCTGGATGAAGCGATAGCAGGAGCGGATCTTGTTATCACGGGGGAAGGGCGCATCGATTCCCAGACAGCAAGAGGCAAGACGTTATCTGGTATTGCCAGGCTTGCGCAGATCCATGGTGTCCCCGTTATCGTATTGGCGGGCTCGGTAGGTGAGGGCATTGAATTGTTATATGAGCATGGGATAATGGCTATATTCAGCATCGTGAATCGGCCGATGACGCTGGGCGAGGCGATGGCTGCGACGGAAGGACTGCTGGAGGAAGCCGCGGAGCAAGTGTTGCGGGCTATGAATGTATCGCACGGCTAAGTAAAGCTCAATAAGCGATATTGATAAAAATATGCGAGAGAGGCCGATAAATAGTCATATTTATCCTCGTAGCCTCATCTCGCATATTTTGTTCTAATTGGCAAATTGCATTCATTCCTTTAATCCGTAACACTATTTGGTAGCGACAGATAACGCTTACATTAGCATTTTTGAATGATGAATGAGAAGGGCGGAGACGGATGTAAGGTTCAGACAATGAAATCAGAGTAAAAGGCGTGAACGTTTTTGGGTGTATATGAACTGCTGTTCATTTGCTTTATCTTGTACGTTGGCAGTTTTATTCAAGGCTCGGCCAGTTTTGGCTTCGGCTTGGTCGCGGTTGGTTTATTGTCCGTTTTTTTATCTGTAAAAGACAGTACGCTTATTATTCTCGCATTGAGCACGGTGTCATCGTTAGGGATCATTATCAAGTACCGAAGATCTGTTGTTCTAAGAGAGTTACGGGCAATTATAGCAAGCGCGATAATGGGAAGGATTGCTGCTTTTTTCTTTTTGGATGTTTTCGGCGAGACGTTATGGATTAAAAAAATGCTGGGTATGGTGTTGATTGCGATCGTCGTTGTCTTCATAGTCAATCGAAAACGCAACGATGAAACCGGTTTATTCCGTTTGCGTATCGTGGTCATTGCTACCGGATTTCTAGGAGGTTTTGTTGGCGGAGCATTTGCTGTGGGCGGCCCTTTCTTCGTTTTGTATTTTCTGCATCGTTTTCAAGACAAGGGAGAATATACGGCGAACATGCATATGGTAGCCGTAATCACAAATGTGTTCACTTTATCCGTTCACGGCGTGAACGGAGATATTTCGTCTGTCGTTTGGTTCTATATTGTAATAGGGTTCGGAGCGGTATGGCTCGGTGTCGTTAGCGGGTTGAAGTGCTACAACGCATTGCCTCGACACTGGGTTCAGAGAATCGCGTATGCGATCGTCTCGCTATCGGGCATTAGCATTGTATTGTTCTCGTAATATCCGAATGAAGAGGTGGATGAAAATGAAAGACAAATTGGCTGTGCAGTTATTTACGCTGCGGGAGGAATGCAAAAAAGACTTTCATGGCGTGCTCGGAAGACTGAGTGAAATGGGCTGGGCCGGAGTGCAGATGGCGGGCTGCCACGATTATGACCCGTCCGAACTGGCCGGAGAAATCCGTAAATTGGGGATGAAGACGGCGGGGATGCACGTCAAGCTTGATGAGCTTCGCAATGAGCTTGCGAGGGTCATAGCGGAAGCCAAGCTATTCGATACGCCGGATATTATATGTCCCATCACCCCGCTTCCTATGCGTTCGGAGCTGGGATATCGCCAGCTAAAGCGGGAACTGAATGGGATCGCCGAAGAGCTGAGAACACATGGAATGAGGTTGAGCTACCACAATCATGCCTTTGAGTTCGATCTTCAGGTGGATGAGCAAACGGCACTTGATTTTTTGCTGGAGCCTGCAAGTACGAATCATATTTTGGCGGAGATCGATGTGTATTGGATAAGAAGAGCGGGCTACGATCCATCGGCATATATCCGGAAGTTCAGTCAACGGATGCCGATTATTCATCTGAAGGATATGACAGACGATGAAGAGCAGGCGTTTGCCGAGATTGGAACCGGCACGACAATCGATTTCAAGCAAATACTGTCATGGGGGGAAGGGAACGGAGTGGAGTGGTACGTAGTCGAGCAGGATAAGTGTCTTCGAGATCCCATGGATTGCTTGCAGGTGAGCTGGAATAATGTGAACAGAATGATAGCGCAGCTGGAGCTGGAAGGAGTGGAATCGCATGAATAATAATAAGCTACGGATTGGCATCATTGGAGCGGGCAATATCTTTCAAAAACAGCATCTAAAGCCGCTTATGAAGCATAAAGAGGTTGAGATCGTTGCGGTGTGCGATGTGAATGAGGAGCGAGCGGCACAAATTGCAGCAGAGGCCATGGCGCCGCATGTGTACACGGATTATCGCGAGCTCTTGGCAAGAGACGATATCGATGCCGTTGACATATGCACCGCCAATCTCTATCATTCGGAAGTCTCGATCCAGGCTTTGCGCGCCGGCAAACATGTCTTCTGCGAAAAGCCGGATGCCGTTAATCCCGAAGAAGCGTACAAAATGAAGAAAGCAGCGGAAGATAGCGGCAAGCTGTTGATGGTGATGCGCAATAACCGATTCCTTCCAGCGTCGCAATATCTTAAAAATTATATCGATTCCGGTCTGATGGGCGAGATCTATACGGGGCGCTGCGGTTGGATCAGACGCAGGGGAATTCCCGGTAAAGGCGGATGGTTTACGACGAAAGAGCTGTCCGGAGGCGGTCCGTTGATCGATCTTGGCGTTCACTTTATCGATTTGGCGGTATGGCTGATGGGCCAGCCGAAGCCAGTCGCAGTAAGCGGCGCTACCTACACGAAGTTCGCCAACAATGAATTGTCCGACTCCGTTCACAGCCAATTCGGGGAGCGGCAGCAGGACGGAACATTCGATGTCGAGGATTTGGCAATCGGATTTATACGATTTGAGAACAATGTGACGCTTCAGCTCGAATTCAGTTGGGCTTCCAATATCGGCGAGGAGATGAATTTCGTTGAATTGAGGGGAACGAAATCAGGAGCGTTGTTGAAGAAAGGGGAGCTGTCGATCTTCTCGGAGACGGCCGGGCAACTGACCGATATTCATCCCGTACTGCCCGCCAAAGGAAACGTATCGCCGCATGAAAAGAATATTCATCATTTTGTTGAATGCGTGCTTCACGGCGCGGAGCCCATCTTCAGCCCTCAGCAAGGAGTAGATCTGATAACGATTCTTGCAGCGGTATATCGTTCGGCAGAGACCGGCAGGGAAGTAGTCTTATAGATTGCAGATTGCACGAAAAGGAAGGAGGTTGATCCAACGTGAGTCGTCCAAACATTATCATGATCATGACAGATCAACATCGTGGAGATTTCATGGGCTGTATGGGAAGCGAAATTGTCGCTACCCCGCATCTTGACCGAATGGCTGAAGAAGGCGTGTTATTCACGCGAGCGTATTGCAATTCGCCGCTCTGCGTCCCATCGCGTATGTCGATGCTAGCCGGCACATATCCGTCTCAAACGCAGGTGTTCGAGAATTCCGATTACTTGCGCTCCGATATGCCCACTATCGCTCATGCCATGTCATTAGGCGGCTATGATACCGTGCTTTGCGGCAGGATGCACTTTGTCGGCCCGGATCAAAGACACGGTTACCAAAAAAGGCTTGTCGGAGATATTACGTCCAGCTACCCTGGTGGCCCGTCAACTCCTTATGGAAAACTCACCGGTACCGCAGGACAGGGGCTCAAATCGATTCGGAATGCAGGTCCTGGAACCTCGCCGGTCATTCAGTACGACGAGCAGGTAACGCAGGCGTGCGAGCAATTTTTGAACGATCACCAAGAAGCGGACCGGCCTTTCTTTCTAACCGTTGGCTATTATGGCCCACACCACCCTTATGTATGCCCGGAGCCATATTATGATGCGGCGCTGGCAGCAATAGAGTCGGACAAGGACAGACTTATACCCAAAGATGACGAGATGCAGCACTCCTGGCTCGAGAGCTGGCGGAAGCGCTTGAAAGCCGATGAGATTAGCGATGAGCAATTGAAGAAGGCGAGAGCTTGCTATGCAGGCTTGGTATCGCTTATGGATCAGCATGTAGGCCGGGTATTGAAAGCGGCGGAGGCACAGTCTAGAGATACCATTATTATTTATACGAGCGATCATGGAGACATGGCGGGCGATCGGGGAATGTTCTGGAAGCGCAACTTCTATGAAGGAGCCGTTCGAGTGCCGATGATATGGAAGGAGCATTCCGGCAACAACGCTTCCACGAAGCGTATTGCGAAGTCGCTGCGTGTGGATGTGCCAGTCAGCTTGATCGATCTGGCTCCTACTTTCAGCCGGATAGGAGAAGCGCCCTCCCTGCCTCAAGCGGCAGGGGAAGATTTATGCGGCTTGCTGGCCAATGCGTTGAACGATGCATACAGAGTCAGGTGGAGCGCTCGCCCCTTCTATTGCGAACTGGCGACGAAGCAGGATACGGCGATCCGGGTCGTTATTCGAGGACAGATGAAGCTGGTTGCCTTTCACGACTCCAGGGAAATGCTAATGTTCGATCTGGAGCGTGATCCCATGGAGCGGCATAATGTGATTCGCGATCCGGCATATGCTGTCTTCAAGGAGGAACTGGAGGCGCTGGTAGAGCAGGAATGGGATTCCAGTGAGATCGTGAGATCTATTAACCTGAAGCAACAGGAACAGCAATTTATGAAGACATGGGCGGAACAGGTAGGTATGGGAAAGCTGGACTTATGGGATTATGAAGCAGAATGACAGCATATGACAACCGGGAGGCGGAATGATTGATCAATCGCTCAGATGATCGACCGAATATATTGTGGATATCATTAGAGGATACAAGCCCGCGATTCGGATGCTACGGGGACCGACTGGCGCGGACACCGAATATCGACCGACTCGCAACTGAAGGGACGCGATTCCCTCTTGCATTCGCGACAGCCGGCGTATGCGCCCCTAGCCGATCAGCCATCATTACAGGCATGTATCAGACATCCATAGGCACACATCATATGAGAACGACACATACGAATCCTTATTCTAGCGAATTGCCGACCCCTTATCAGGCGGTCGTTCCACATTATGTCAAGACGTTCACCGAATATTTGCGGGCTGCCGGTTACTTCTGTACTAACAACAAGAAGACCGATTATCAATTCGAGCCCCCGATAACGACTTGGGATGAACTAGGCGATCATGCCCATTGGCGGAACCGGGAAGAAGGCCAACCGTTCTTCTCTGTATTTAACCCCAATCTTACGCATGAGAGCGGTATGTGGCCGGAGAAAGAACGGCATGCGCTGGAGACCGACCCCGATCGTGTGACGCTTCCTCCGTATATTCCCAATAGTCGCAAATCTCGTGAGGCGCTAGCACGGCATTACGACAACATCGCCGACTCGGACAAGATCGTTGGCCGAATCCTGCAACAACTGGAAGAGGACGGCTTGGCCGATAATACGATTGTATTTCTATGGAGTGATCATGGCGAAGGACTTCCACGGGCTAAACGCTGGCCGTACGACGCGGGAATCCGAATTCCGCTTATCGTGCGCTGGCCTGGTCATATCGAGCCTCACACCGTATCAGAGCAATTGGTGAGCTTGGTCGATCTGGGGCCGACAGTTCTTTCCTTAGCCGGTGTGGACGTGCCTTGCCATATGCAGGGTCAGCCGTTCCTCGGGGAACAGGCCCAAGCCAGGACATATATTTACGCCACACGTGATCGCTATGACCAATCGTACGATATGGTTCGTGCCGTTCGCGACAAGAGGTATAAATATATTCGCAATTATTACCCGGAGTTGCCCTATATGATATGGATCTCCTATAACAATAAGCATCCTATGCAGCAGGAGCTTTGGCGCTTGTATGCGGAAGGGAAGCTGGAGGAAGAGCAGAAGGTCTTGTTCAAGAAGCGGCCGATCGAAGAATTATACGATACGGAATCGGATCCGTTCGAGCTGCATAACCTGGCGAAGGATGCTAACTACCGGGAGAAGCTGCATGAGCTTCGGAATGCACTCGACGAATGGCGCGACCGGGTTGGGGACATGGGAGAAGTAGCGGAGGATCAGATGGTGGAGCGCTTCTGGCCCCAAGGCGTACAACCGCAGACGGCGACCCCCGTATTCGTTCCTATCGCGGATGGTAGTCCCGGAATCGAAGGATCATTGGAAGGCGGCACCTATTCGGGACCGCTGCTTGTTCAGATCTATTGCGCCACACAGGGATGCTCGATCGCTTATACGACGGATTGCGGGGAAGATGCCAGATGGAAGCTGTATTCCGAGCCTATTAGAGTTGAAGAAGGAACAACAACAATAAGGGTAAGAGCGTCTCGCATCGGTTACAAGCATAGCGAGGAAAGATCCGGGACGTTCATTATTGAAGGAGCGACAAGTGAATGAGACGACCGAATGTAGTCCTCATTCTGAACGACGATATGGGATATTCCGATATCGGATGTTACGGCGGTGAGATCGAGACTCCCAATCTGGACCGATTGGCTGCAGAGGGCATTCGATTCTCACAGTTCTATAATACGGCCAGATGCAGTCCTTCGAGGGCGTCGTTGTTGACGGGGCTGCATCCGCATCAGACCGGGATTGGCATTTTGACCGATAATGACGGACCTGAGGGATACCCTGGCAATTTGAATCGTCAATGCGTGACGATAGCGGAGCTGCTGAAGCAAAACGATTACCGCACGTACATGAGCGGAAAATGGCATTTGGCCAACGATATCCGTCATGACAATCATACATGGCCTCTGCAACGGGGATTCGATCGATTCTACGGGACATTGGCGGGGGCGGGCAGCTACTTCCGGCCATTGACCTTAATGAGAGATAACGACAACATTGACGGAGATGAACTTCCTGAAGATTATTATTATACGGATGAAATCAGCGTCCAAGCGTCTTCCTATGTAGAAGACCATGCCGCCTTCCATGCAGACCAGCCCTTCTTCATGTATGTTGCATACACAGCGCCTCACTGGCCGCTGCACGCGAAGCATGAGGATGCGGCCAAGTATAAGGGCCGGTTCGACTCAGGCTGGGATGGATTAAGGGAAAGACGTCTGGCCCGGCTGAAGGAAAGCGGTATTCTGAACGAAGGATGTCGATTAAGCGAAAGAGATCCTTCTCAGCCGAGCTGGGAGCTTGCCGAGCATAAAGATTATTTGCTTCGCTGTATGGAGGTTTATGCGGCACAGATTGATTCTATGGATCAGGGAATCGGAAAAATCATAGATGCTTTGGAAAGGACAGGGCAGCTTGATAACACGTTAATTCTGTTCCTGTCGGATAACGGCGGATGCGCTGAGGTCATTAAGCCTGCCGCCAAGGAAAGAGCGCGTCAAAAAAATGTAGCGCCGATGGTTACAAAGGAAGGCAGTGACGTCGTATTCGGTAATCGGCCAGATGTCTGGCCCGGCTCGGAGGACAGCTATCAAAGCTATGGGGTAGCTTGGGCCAACTTGTCCAATACACCGTTCCGCCAATACAAGCATTGGGTGCATGAAGGGGGAATAGCTACGCCATTCATTGCTCATTGGCCCAATAGAATGCGAACCAAGGGCGGCATCAATCATACGCCATTGCAATTGACCGACGTCATGCCAACTGTGCTTGAGGTGACAGGGACGTCCTATAAGGATACTTACGCAGGAAATACCATCTTGCCTCTTGAAGGAAGCAGCTTTGCACCTGTCTTTGATGGCGAGACAATTGCCAGAGGGCCGCTTTATTGGGAGCATGAGGGGAACTGCGCCATTCGTATCGGAAGATGGAAGCTGGTCAAAAAATACTCGCAGCAGTGGGAGCTGTATGATCTGGAAGAGGATCGCTCGGAGTTAGTGAACTTAGCGGATAACTATCCCGCTATGGTGGCTGAATTGTCAGAGCTTTACGATCGTTGGGCCGATCGGTGCGGCGTCATTCCCAGAGAACGCATATTGAAAATAAATCAAAAACGAATAAAATAGAAATATTACTTCGGAAGCGGTGCACACCGCTTTCTTCTTATTTGAATGTTAACCGTGTAGACCATCAGCTTCCGGCAATGAATCGATGGACAAGCTTCACGATAGTATGTAACCGCTTGCAGATAAGGCGAATTCTATTCAAGGAGCCGTGAGTTATGATGCGGAAAAGACTGCAGAATCCTTTATTTTACCGTTTCTTATTATCCTATCTTCTGGTGCTTGGCTTGCCTATTGTCATTATGGGACTTACCCTGTATACCTTAACGTTAGGTCTGCTGAAAGAGCATGCTTATGATGCCAATTGGAGAATGCTGTCTCAAATATCAGAGAAAGTGGATACGGAATTTCGAGAGATCATGCAGATTTCCGCCAAATTAATGTATTACAGGGAGTTGTTCGAGGCACCCGCGAATGAAACCGTACACAACCTGCAAAACCAAAACTTGTTGAACTACGTAATCAGTTCGGAATTTATCGATGAGCTTGCTATTTACAGTTACAATAACAGGACGATCATATCCAATCAAAGTTCTTATTCACAGGATGTGTTCAAGCGTCAATTCGCCATACAAGCAGAGAAGTCCGGCGATATTATTGGTCACATGCAATCTATATCCAAGCCCGAGTTCTCTCTTGTGCATAAGATTAATCCCAGCGGAGAGAAGGACAGGTATTACGTATATTACGTACCGTTGCCGATTAACAGCAACGAGCCCAAAGGGATCGCCCTATTCTTCATTGATGAAATGAAATTCACCAAATTACTGGGATCGTTAACGGAGAATAAAGCCGGCAATGCGTTAATCGCGGATCAAGCCGGTCATATTCTAACCTCCTTGTATCCAATTGAGCAAGCGGAAGCATTCGTTCGCGAACAGATCACCTCATCGGGACATCCAGTGAAGAAGCCTCTTCAGTACAAGGATGTGAAATACCAGACGTTCCATGTGACTTCATCCTCCAACGGCTATCATTATATGATGATGACCCCGCACGATGAATTAATGGAAGCGGTCTATCATCTTCGGAATCGGGGATTTATGGCATTAGCTCTTATTCTGATTGCTGGTTCCATTATTATTTTCTTATTAATGCATATGAACTTTAATCCGCTGCAGGAATTGATCGAATTCGTGGAATCGAAGTGGGGGAGCAGATCCGCGCAGACCAGGGGAATCGGGCAAATCCGGAAGGCGTTGCAACTGGCGGAGCAGCTGGAATTGGACATGAAAGAAAAAATGGAAAGGTCAGTGCCTGCTTTGCGTCAGCAGATGCTTGGTGATCTGCTGCGAGGATTGCATGACGATCTAGACGCATTCAATGAGCAGGGGAAAAGCCTGGGATTACGTCTGCAGCCCGTTCCAACTCAGGTCGCAGTTATTGAGTTGCCTGATGCGGACAATGACTCTTCGGAACTGATGGACAAGCTGGAAGAGGCGGCCGGACATGAATCCACGGGCCGCATGTACGTCATTAGTCTAATCGAGCAAGGTCGTGTGGCCATTCTATATCAGAAGTCGGATTGTACGGAGACGATGAATCTCATCTGGAGCGACCTACACAGCACGTTGGCACAAGAGCTTGGCAGTCCCCCTACGATTGGGGTAGGTACCTTTCAAAATACACTGCATGAGCTTCCGATCTCGTTCCTTCAAGCGAATTCATCGCTTAATTACGCCAGCGTTATGGGGAGAGGGATCGTCATATCATTCGAAGGTATTCAGCAGTTGGAGCTTAACTCGAACGGTCAGCCGGAGCTTGACTTTGATGCACTCAAACAGTATCTGTTGACAGGCAAATTCATGGAAGCCCGGGAACTTATCGCGGAATTTATTCAAAAGATTATGAAGGAAAGCGGTACGCTATTCCAAGCGACGAGCTTATGCTTCGAAATTACTAATTTCGTATGGAGAGTGCTTCAGGATGTTCCCGGTTTCCAGCAGCAGAGAATTGTATTCCCGGATATGATTACATTATCAAGAATCCATACCATTAAAGAGCTGGGCGAGAGAGTATACACGGTATGCGACGAAGCTTTCAAGCAAGTGGAAAGAATGATTAGCAACGATCTGGAAGATGAATTCATAAGTTCCGTCATGAGATATTTGCAACGACATGCCTTGGTTCAAGATTTCGCCATTCAGAATATGGCTGATGAGTTATCTTGCTCGGTATCTCATTTAAGAAGAATATTCAAGGAGCAGACCGGACAGACGATATACGATTATGTGAATGAATTAAGGATGAATCAAGCCAAGGCGTTGTTGGCGGAGACGGATCATCCCGTGCAGGAAATTGTCCAGAAAGTCGGGTACAGCGATGTTTCCAGCTTTATTCGAAAGTTCAAGCAAGTAACGATGATGACTCCGGGGGAATACCGCAAGGCGGGTGTTTTGCGCCGCAAATCATAGCAGTTTGCAAGGAGAGTGTGAGGGGGAGCAGCATGAGGATGAAGCTGCTTCAACTCGCCTTTTTTGTTGTGATTACCGTATTTTTCGATAAGCGAGGCTTGTTAAAGTATGCGAGAAAGCGCATATTCGGTCTGATCCATTCGGCATACTTCTTCTCGCATATATTAAGCGCATTGACAAATTGCCCGTCACTCTAGCTGCCCGTATGATGGGATAACAACAACTGATAGCGCTTGCATCGAGTTGTTAATCAAGCTGGGGAAGGATGGGGAAGGATGCAAGTTCGTACAGAACCGCAGCCAAGAAGAAGATTTGCGGTCACAGGTTTCAATAGAACCTGGCTTGCCATAAAAGTGAATTGGCAGCTCTATGTATTGCTTTTTCCGACACTTTTGTATTTTGTGATTTTCCAGTACGGCCCGATTTATGGTTTGCAAATCGCCTTCAAAGATTTTAGACCGATGAAAGGGATATGGGGCAGCTCATGGGTCGGCATGCAGCACTTTGAAGCGTTTTTAAGCTCACCGCAATTTATGGATGTGCTTAAAAATACGTTATTGATCTCAGCTTATGAGCTGGTATTATTTCCAATACCGGTCATGCTGGCATTGCTCATGAATCAATTGCGTTCCAAGCGATTTAAGAGCCTTGTCCAAACGATTACTTATGCGCCGCACTTTATTTCCGTTGTTGTCTTGGTAGGGATTTTATACTTGTTTCTGAGCGTTCGCACGGGAATCGTCAATCAGATGCTGGGCATGATCGGGTTGGAGGCCATCAACTTTCTGGGAGAGCCCGAATGGTTCAAGAGCATCTTTGTTTGGTCTGGCGTATGGCAGAATGCCGGCTGGGGAACGATTATCTATTTGGCTGCGCTCACATCGATCAATCCGGAACAGCATGAAGCGGCCGTTGTTGACGGTGCGAGCAAGCTGCAGCGAATCCTGAACATCGATTTGCCGGGCATTATGCCTACGGTAATTGTTATGCTTCTCTTGAATATGGGACATTTTATGACAGTCGGATTTGAAAAGGCTTACTTGCTGCAGAATTCGTTGAATGCAGAGTCGTCAGAAATCGTGCAGACGTATGTCTACAAACGGGGGATATTGAATACGCAATTCAGCTACTCCGCCGCAGTCGGTTTGTTCAATAATGTTGCCAATTTTATTATATTAATCGTTATGAATAGATTGGCGAAAGCCATGAAACAAAATTCGTTATGGTGAGGAGGGATAGATCTTGAATGAAACTTGGAAGAGGAGCAACGGGGATCGTTGGTTCGACGGGGCCAACCTGAGCTTCTTTATACTAATACTGGCAGTTGTCATCTATCCGCTCTATTTTATCGTCATCGCCTCGATTAGCGACCCGGACGCCGTCAATCAGGGACGTACCATGCTGATACCGAAAGATGTAACATTAATAGGCTATGAGAGGATTTTTCAAGACCAGCGAATCTGGCTTGGTTATATGAACTCTCTTATTTACATGGTCGTTGGGACGATCATTAAAGTGTCTTTAACCATTACTGCGGGGTATGCGCTCTCACGCAAAGATTTAGTAGGACGCAACATCTTCATGTTCGGCATTGTATTTACTATGTTTTTTCAAGGAGGTCTCATCCCGACTTATTTGCTCGTGAAAGACCTTGGCATGTTGAATTCCTTGTGGGCAATGGTTATTCCGTCGGCCGTAACGGTGTTTCAACTCATCATTGCTAGAACGTTTTTTCAATCTTCAATCCCGGATGAGCTGCGTGAAGCCGCTTTTATTGATGGTTGCACCAATTGGAAGTTTTTCTTTAGCATCGTGCTTCCGTTGTCTACGCCAATTATTGCTGTTGTCGGTCTCTTTAGTGCAGTCAGCGAATGGAATTCTTATTTTCCGGCGCTCCTCTATTTGCGAGACGAGGCGTTGCATCCACTACAATTAGTGCTTCGGTCCATTCTGATTCAGAGCGAAGCGCAGAGTGAAATGCTGGACGGTACGATGGAGACTCTCATGTATTTGAAAGCGGCGGAACAGATCAAATATGGCGTAATTATTGTCGCCAGCTTGCCGATGCTGATCTTGTATTTAGTTGCGCAACGTTATTTTGTACATGGCATTATGGTTGGTTCTTTGAAGGGGTAACCCGGATAAGAGGATTAATAAAATTAAATTAAAGAAGGGAAGAATGTTCAATGATTACACGTAACTACACACGCTGGGTAAAGGCGCTTGCTGCGGGTTGTCTTGCAGGGACTCTGCTGCTGGCGGGATGCAGCACCAATGAGCCGAACAATACCGGGAATGGAGAGACAACGGGAGAAGGCGCGGCAACCGAAGTCGAATTTCCGCTGGCCGAGCCCGTCACGCTGAAAATATACACGATTAAAAACGCGGTGCAGAAAAAAGAGTATAACGATTTGGAGTATTTCAAAATCTTGAAAGAACAAACCAATGTCAACATTGATTGGACGCTAATGACGCAGCAAAACAGTGCGGAAGTCGTAAATCTGGCCATTGCAAGCAACGATCTGCCCGATGCCTTCTACGGTTCCGGGGCGTTGAAGGATGTCGTGAAAAATGCGGCCGACGGCGTCATCATACCTCTTGATGAGCTGATTGAAAAATATGCGCCAAACGTAAAAGCGGCCTTCGAAAAAAATCCGGAATTGAAAAAGTCCGTTACAGCTTCGGACGGTCAAATCTATACGTTGCCCAATGCCGTCTTCAATCACAATAACAACATGATTCCTTCCGCCATGTATATCAATAAGAAATGGCTGGACGACTTGGGACTGAGCATGCCGACTACTACAGATGAATTCTTCGAAGTGCTTAAAGCGTTCCGCGACGGGGATCCGAACGGGAACGGCAAGAAGGATGAGATTCCATTCAGCTTCCTGGACTTGAAGCACCATTTCTATAGCCCGACACCGTTGGCAGGAGCATTCGGCAAAACTTTCCCGTCCGGCACGAACGGATTCTGGCATGTGGAGAACGGTGAAGTGAGCTTTGCGCCGACGCTTCCGGAAAACCGCGATTTCCTTGTTTACTTGAATAAGCTTTATCAAGAAAATCTGATCGACAAAGAAATTTTTACGCACAATGTCTCCGTATACAAGTCCAAGCTAACGAGCAAAACGCCGATTGTTGGCGTCTGGTTCGGCTGGAGCGATTATTCGATATTAGGCAGCACGAATACGGAATACGCACTGCTGGAGCCGTTGAAAGGTCCGGATGGCAAGGCTGGCTGGCAAATTCAGGATAATAATATGAATATCGACGCTTTCAGTATCACGAGAGCCAATAAACATCCGGAAATTACGATGAAATGGATTGATGCAGCGCTGGAGCCGAAAATGTCGTTCCAGGCGAACTTCGGCATGATCAATACCGCCTGGAAGGAAGAAGGCGACCAATTGGTACCGATACCGGTTCCAGAAGGCATGACAGATATGGAATTGCGCGTCAGCGAGGCGCCGGGGCCGCAAGGCGTGAGTATTG
This sequence comes from Paenibacillus chungangensis, assembly GCF_042675905.1. NCBI lineage: Bacteria > Bacillati > Bacillota > Bacilli > Caryophanales > Paenibacillaceae > Paenibacillus > Paenibacillus chungangensis. The sequence goes on from NZ_JBHTJZ010000004.1 coordinate 347,703, forward strand.
TGCTGCCGGATGATGTCAAAGCGGCGGACCCTGAGAATGAAATTGTGAAGGCGAAGATTAATGAGCGATATAAACCGTTCACACCCGATGAATGGTATCCCAGAGCGGTGCTCTATTCTCTTGAAGACGAACCGGCGATTACGGCTTGGGGAATCGACGTACAGGGCCCTAACGGATTTCTAGATCAAATGCTGGCGAAGATCGTGCTTGAACCGAATCCTGAGGCCACTTGGAACGAGATGGTCAAGCAATTAGAGAAGATGAATCTGCAAGGGCGTACCGACATTGCTCAGAAATATTACGACGCGATTCGCAAATAACTGGGGCGAATGACAAAAGGAGGAGACGACTTGGCTACGAAACAACCGAATATTGTTTTTATAATGAGCGACGATCATGCCGCGCACGCCATGAGCTGCTATGGGAGCAAAATGAATGAAACGCCCAACATCGACCGCATCGCGAATGAAGGCATGCGCTTCAACAATTGCTTCTGCACCAATTCCATCTGCGCTCCCAGCCGGGCGGTCATCATGACAGGGAAGTATAATCATCATTGCGGAGTAAGAACCTTGAATGAGCCTTTCGATTCCAGGCAGCAGACGGTCCCGAAGCTGCTTCAGGAGCATGGCTACCAGACGGCCATCATAGGCAAGTGGCATCTGGGCCACGGCGGGTATAGCGATCCCGCCGGATTCGATTATTGGAACGTGTTCATCAACCAAGGCTTGTATCACAATCCGAAAATGATCGAAATGGGCGAAGAGAAAGTGCTTGAAGGCTATGCTACCGACATCGTAACGGATCTGTCGATAGATTGGATAGATAATAGAGATAAAGATAAGCCGTTCCTGCTCTATTGTCACCACAAAGCGCCGCATCGCCCTTGGGTGCCTGACGAAAAACATGCGCATCTCTATGAGGATGTTCACATTCCGGAGCCGGACACGTTCAACGATGACTATTCCAATCGATCCGAAGCTGCCAGAGAAGCGAAGATGAGAATGCGTGATCTGAGGCCGAAGGATCTGAAGGAAGCTGTTCCGGAAGGCTTGACCGAGGCGGAAGAGCGTTCGTGGAGATATCAGAGGTACATTAAAGATTATCTGCGCTGCGTTGCATCGGTTGACGACAACGTCGGTCGGTTGCTCGACTATTTGGATCGCGAAGGGCTGACTGAAGATACTATTGTAGTTTACACCTCGGACCAGGGCTTCTTCCTTGGAGATCATGGCTGGTTCGACAAGAGGTTCATGTATGAGGAATCGTTAAGAATGCCATTCGTTATTCGATACCCTCAGGCTATTCCGGCAGGGACAGTAAGTGATCAAATGATATTAAATGTTGACTTCGCCTCCACATTTCTCTCCTATGCAGGGGTTCCTGTTCCTGAGAATATGCAGGGCGTTAACCTGCAGGCGGTGCTTGGCGGCGAATCGCCGGCAGACTGGCGGACGTCGATGTATTACCGTTATTGGATGCATTGCGATAGCGAGCACAATGTCTACTCCCACTACGGAGTGCGTACGCATACGCACAAGCTGATCTATTATTACGGCGAAGCATATGGATTGCCCGGTTCGCAAGAGATTGCCGTCAATCCGGAGTGGGAGCTGTTCGATCTTGTGAAGGATCCTTATGAGCTTAACAACGTGTACAATCAGCCAGAATATCAACAGACCGTATTGGAATTGAAAGAAGAGCTTGAACGGCTGCAACGCGAGCTCGGCGATGAGCCGGTACATTCGTAATGAATATTGTCTATCTGCACACACATGATACAGGGCGATATATCGAGCCTTATGGATATGCGGTGCCGACGCCGAATCTTATGCAATTGGCCACAGAAGGGGTATTGTTCAGACAGGCCTATTGTGCCGGGCCGACATGTTCGCCGAGCCGGGCCGGCTTGCTGACGGGTATGGCTCCTCACTCGGCAGGCATGCTTGGACTTGCCCATCGGGGAGCTCGACTTCATGACTACAATCAGCATCTGGTGCCGTATTTGAAGAGGAATGGGTATGAGACGGTATTATGCGGTATTCAGCATGAAGCGCCTGAAGCAGCAATGATTGGATATGACCATATATTGGGCAATCCGGACTATGATATGAGCAACTTCTCATTCCGTTCCGTCGAATGGGATGAGGAGAATGCGAATGCAGCAGCAAGCTACATTCGCCAGCAGCACGATAAGCCGTTCTTCTTATCGGTGGGGCTGTTCAATACGCACTTGAACTTCCCGGATCCCGATCCCGGAATTCAACGGGATTATGTGGCAATGCCGTATCAATTCCACGATTGTGCGGAGAATCGTGAACAGTGGGCTGCGTATATGACTTCGGCTCAAGCCGCGGACAGATGCGCCGGCATCGTGCTGGAAGCTTTGAAGGATTCCGGCCTATGGGAGGATACGTTGATTATTTTTACGACGGATCATGGGTTGCCCTTTCCCAGAATGAAGTGCAGCCTGTTCGACAGCGGAATAGGGGTTTCGCTTATTATTCGCGCTCCTCATATCGAGAGGAATGGCAAGGCTGTTGATGGGCTGGTATCCCACTTGGACGTATTCCCGACAATTTGCGATATAGCCGGATTGCGTCCGCCTTCTTGGCTTCAGGGTTATTCCTTGGTTCCTTATCTGGAAGGACGGTCAACAAGTGTTCGAAGCTCCGTCTATGCAGAGATTAATCACCATGTGGATTACGAGCCAATGCGAGCGGTTCGAACGGAAAGATACAAGTACATTCGCAATTTCGGTGAGTGTACCTATCTTCCCCGGAATCTGGATGCCAGCATGCACGGCAGTTTCCTCTTGGAGAATGGCTTCCTGGAGACGGAGAAACCGGCTGAGATGTTGTTCGACCTTTATCTGGACCCGGTAGAGCGGACGAATCTGGCTCAATGCAGCACGTATAGTGAGGTCAGAGCATCCATGGAGAAGGAACTGCTCGATTGGATGGAGGCCACTAACGATCCCTTACTGCATGGTGATGTGGGGATTATCTGAGATTGGCAAGCGATTATAGATTTGTAGGGAGGTTTTATGGGAAATGATGACAATGGTGAGAAAGTCGATGATCTATGTGCTAGTCGGGCTTATGTGCATAGGAGGGCTGTCAGGAAATGGATCTGAATCGGTTCAAGCTGCAACCATGAGATACTTCGACAATGTGGAATCCAGTCAATTTCCCGTTCGGCTACAAAACCATTTATCGCAGCAACCATGGGAGGATGGATATATCGATATAACGAAACCTCCCTATAATGCGGCGGGAGACGGTATGCAAGACGATACGGCTGCCATTCAGGCGGCAATCGACGATGCCTACGCCAGCAATTTAATCGTGTACTTCCCGACCGGAACATATCTGGTCTCTAATCAGATCCGGGCATTCCAATACGATGACAATTGGTATCAAGGCAGCGGCTTCGGCAGCCAGAGGAAATTCGGCAATCTGCTCGTAGGGGAGACGGGAGGGAGCAGACCGGTTATCAAGCTGAAGGATAACAGTACCGTGACGGACAATATTCTGCTTCTGTATAAGTGGTTGAATCCCAATAATCCGACGCAAGACGGTAGACCGAAGCACTATCTGGCAACCTTCCGCGGAATCGACATCGACATGGGCAATAACGCCGGCGTTAGCGCTATCTCCATGGACGGTGCACAGTACTGTACGATTCAGGATACGCATATATACGGCTCGGACTTCCGTGTGGGAATTCACAAAATACCGGGTGCTGTGGGGTCCGTCATTAACGCCCGGGTTACAGGCGGGGATATTGGCATATTAGCGGACTCCTATGCACCACAGCCGTTGGTCGCCGGCATTACATTGGAAGGGCAAAGCGAATACGGAATAAAGATTACAGATTCGCGGCAATCCACCGTTAACGTTATCGGCTTCAAGATTACCGGTCCCAGCTCGCCCAGCGCTTCCTATAGAGGCGTATACGTTGAACGCAACCCGATCGTAGATTACGGGAAAGAACAGAGCAGCGTGTATCTGCAGGATGGCCAAATCGAAGTGCAAGGGGCCAACGGTGTCGCGATTGAGAATGCCGACAATCCGCTGTATGACAATAACGGCTCTAATGTGGTCATTAACGATGTTTACATCAAATCCGACGTCTTGGTAAGAAGCCCTCTCTCCGACCACTCAGGCAATGCCTCGAGCTGGAAGCATATCGATGACTATGCTTATTCCCCGGGCGCCTATGGCAGTTACATTCATGTGAACGGGGACGACCATTCGACGCCGCTGAACGATTCGGAGTACATGGGAACCATCGCAAGCGTCAGCCCGCCGCCCGATCTGGTCTCTCGGCATAGTTGGCCGATTGCTATGCCGTCCTATGATGATGCGGATAAAGTCAATATCGTCACCGATTACGGGGCTACGCCTTATGATGACTCCGACGATGATGCTGTGGCGATTCAGCAAGCAATTGATGACGTTGCGGACTTGAATCATGCCAATTACGGCAAGTCGATTTTTATTCCCAGAGGACATTTTAAAGTGAAGCAAGGTCTTCTGTTGAAAAAAGGCGTCAAAATTTTCGGCGCGGGAAAAAATATATCGGTCATAGAAGTGGACCCCGCCTTCACTGTAAACGGACCATCCTTTTTACTTGATACCGTGAATGACGCACAAGCGGATATCGTTATGACGGATTTCGCGTTGTTAAAGCTTGATGCTTCAGCCGCATTAGGACAAACCGATATGAAAAATCTTGGTTTCTTGCGAATTAGAGGAGGCGGAACGGTCTTTCGGGATGTGCAACTGGCGGCAACGGAGCAAGTATTTGATAACTTCTATCTGCAGCCGGAGGTCGTATTCTCGGATCAGGCTGGCGGGAAAATCTATAACTTGGCCGTTAATACGTCAGTCAAATATACGGACGGTGGAAACGTATCCGGCGACTATCACCGCGTCGTCATCCAAAATACGAATCAGCCATTGGATATTTATCAGATGGGAGTCAATAATGCGGAGAAATCGGTCTTGCTGAATATTGACAATGCGGAGCATGTCAATATCTACGCACTGAAATACGAGGAGGAGAATCGCTTATTCCGCGTCGAAGACTCCAATGATATTCGAATCATCGGCGGATACGGCTACTATGCGATTGGCGACAATCATCCGGCCATTATTCAAGTAAACAATACATCGCAACTTTATTTTGCCGGCTTGAGCCGACTGACAATGCGACATTATGGGGAATACCAGGGCAGAAGCTGGATCATCAATGGTTCGGAGTCCATTCCCGACGATCATACCTTGCTGTTGTACAAAGAAGACAATGCGCATTCCGCAAGCACGCCTACGGACTTGCTCACCAATGGGGGATTCGAGTCAGGGCTAATTGGCTGGTCAGCAGAAGGAAGCGCAACGATTACCGCCGAATCGGATAACATCTATCAGTTATCCCAATCGGCAATGGTGAGCAACCGATCCTCATCGGACGACACGATCTCATACGATATTACATCGATTCTTCAGGCGAACGGATCAGGCATATATACACCTGAAGCGTGGGTGCGCAACTTGACGAACATCGAGTCGGACTTCGAGCTTCGAATCGTTATAACCGACAGTACAGGTACGCATGAGACGAAGCTGATCCAAGGAGGAGCGATGTACTGGCAGCGCATTCATGACCGTCTCTCTCTATCCTGGAACGGTACCTTATCATCGGCGAAGCTGGAGATCGTGAGTCTCGATCCTGCCCAATCCTACTTCGTGGATTATGTACAGTTATATAAAGGCGATTATAGTTACGATCAACAAGTGAATCTGCTGAGCAATCCCGGGTTCGAGAGCGGAACGAGCGACTGGAGCAGCTCCGGCTCCGGTGCGTTGACGGCAGTGACGAGTACCTTCGCAGAGGGAGAATATGCCGGAGTCCTTAACGGACGCGCGACACCTGCCGATGGGATTGAGCAGGATATTACCGCAATCTTGTCGCAAGAAGGGCCGGGAGAATATGATTATTCCGCATTTGTAAAATTAGGGTCGGGTGTGGATGAGAAAACGAAAATGAAGCTCAAAGTAACCGATGATAACGGTAGTAGAACGTACACGGGTACATTCTATAGCACCGACGGCAAGTGGACGGCCATGGGCGGACATGTCGATCTGGACTGGTCGGGCAACTTGTCTTCGGCGAAACTTACTATTGTCACGGATACAAATACAAGCGATTTGTTCGTAGATGGAGCGAGGCTGATCAAGAGCGGTACGTTGATTGCCGAGGTGGTGACGAATCCAGTGGTGACGAATCCAGGCTTTGAATCGGGAGATCTAACGGGTTGGGACAGTAACAATGTCACGATTAATACCAACAGCTATGTCGGTGCTTATGCTGCCAAGCTCGACGGGAATGGTGAGTTGTCTCAACACATTCATGTGTCCCCGGGACACACATATACGTTGCAGGCTTATATGGACGTTGTCCATTCGAAAGGCGTCATGGAAGTACTGGACGGAACTACAGTAATAGATGCGGTCGAAGCGACTTCCAAGAGCTGGACGCCCTATACGCTAACAGTGACCGTTCCGACAGGTGTCACCCAACTCACGCTTCGATTCACTACAGCCAGTAATAAGTCCGTCAAAGTCGATGATATCACGGTCATCCGGGAATAGTAGAGTTATGCACGCGCAGGAGGGTGAAAGCCCTCTTGCGTTTTTTTCGATTCTATTGCGTCATATCATGATGACATAGCAACAAAGATGTACTGGTCGGACTGTTTTGATATAGTGCATACTGTCTGGTTAAAAAGTCATAAAATTTTTTTCGAAATACGCAACCTCGTTAATAGTTTATGTGTTTAAGGAGTGAAGGACAAATATAAAAAGAAGGGATTGGTTTAAATGAAAAGGTTAAGCGGATTTTCAAAAATTTCAGCATGCATGGTCTTAGCGCTGGTATTAATGTTGACGCCGATGGCAGCGTTTGCAGAAGGAGGGGCGGCTTCTAAATCGAAGACGGTTCCCAAGACGCCGCCACCGCCGGTGATGGTTCAGCCTCTAGGACTATATACGGGGTATACATATTTAGAATCATCTAACAGATCGATTAAAGATAATTTGGATCAAACATGCTTGTTGACAGCTCAAACTACAGCAAAACAAGATGTTGATGAGGTTGGTGCAAAATTCCAGCTTCAAAGATGGACGGGTACGAACTGGTTAAGTGTAGGTCCTGAAACTGTTTTCAGATCATATGATACGTTTGTTTTCTTTAATGGTGTTACTAAAACAACCACTTCGGGTTACTATTATCGTGGGCAAATAACACACTTCGTTAACCACAACGGCACATATGAGTCGGCAGTTGAATATACTCCTACAATGCTTGCTGACTAATAGAAAAAAAAGCGTATCTGAATTTCAGATACGCTCTTATTTTATTTCTTGAGCTATTTGAATCAATTCATGTCTGGAAATTTCACCTGAGATGATGATATACATATCTTTCAATGGAAACTCAATACTATGAAGCCCGCCTTCTTCAGAAAATAAGATAGCTTCTGAATTATTAATGGTTATTCTTTCAAATGCTTTATCTGCTTGCTTACTATCGGAAGCAATTTGTTCTTGTTCTGTTAGTTTTCTGATAGTTACCTTTATGATTTGTTGATTAGCATTCATATACTTGAATAGTGCTGCTATTGTCTCTTTCTTTGAGCCGTTTGAAAATGTGAAGATAGTTTCAAGCTTGTAGTCTTCAGGCGTATAAGCAATAGAAGGAATGTTGAAAGATATTGCTTTAGATGCTTCCTCCCATGAATCGTATTCTTCTTGTCCGAACTCTGTATTTTCTTTCCCACCCCCATCATTCACTTCTTCAGCCCCTTCCTCGGGAGGAGGCGATGTTTGTGGAATGACTTTGTTGTCTTCCGAGCCGAATATGATCTTGATGGCTTCGTCCTTTATGCTCACAATGGCTTTATAGATGGGGTCGAAAGCGTTCGACACCGTAGGTGTTCCAAAGATGATGGCTCCTAACAGGAAGGAGGCTGCCACATAAGGCAGTATTTTTAATTGGAACTTGCGTTTGGATTTACGCTGCAATTGCGCTTGGAGTCTCATCCACGATTGATCGGAGCTGGGCACGAACTCCTGTTTTTTTGCCGTCTCCTGTAATGCCGTATCGAACCACCTTTCGAATTCATCTTTATTCATTTTTGCCACCCCATCTCTTTTTGAATCGTTTCTTCATTGCTTCCCTTGCGCGGTATAGCTTATACTTGACCGTCTCCTGAGTAGTGTCCAGCTCTGCTGCAATTTCCTTGTAACTCAAGTCCCGTTTCCATCTTAGCTCAATTAGAGAACGATACTCCGGCTTCAACTCTCTAAGACATTGTTCCAGCGTCTCTGACATGAATTTGAGCTCCACCTCCTGCTCGATAGAGCCCGGTTCAGTGGTCAGTTCGTAGTTCTCATTTATGTAAACACTGTCAGAGTCGATATCGTTGCGATTTTTTTTCGTTTTTCTGAAATAATTGAAGACCGTGTTCTTCACGACAACTTTCATCCATGCTTTCAACTGCACTTCAGTAGTTGTTTCCGGCACATTGCGAATGACCTTTATGAACGAGGATTGGATAATATCCTCGGTTGTGGCGTGATCCTTCACCATGTAGATAATGATTGGGTACATGAGCTGATAGAACTCGTCGTAAATCTCTCTCTGAAGCTGTGGGGTTAGTTGTTCATAGTTAGCGGTCATCAGATGGACTAGCTTCTCTTGCATATCTATGGCGACCCCCTTACGAGCGCTATTTATAGTAGATGAGTTGCATATTTCACTAATTTCCTCCAGTTATTATAACCTATTCCGATATCCTTTGTGTGTATAAACTATTGGCGATTGAGAGAAAATCGCAAGACCTGCTACCTAATGGAGATTGAAAGTGTTACTACTATAGAGAAGCTCCAAGTTGATGGGAAAGGGGATCGTATCAAAAATGAAAAGAAGCAAGTATGCTCGAAGAAGTGACTATATATTATTGATATTTATTATGTTCATTATTAGTGTGTACGCCATACCACGCATATTCGAACTGCTCATTCATTCGTCTGAAGGAGACTTTAAGACCAAAGAAGGCTACTATGCAAATTTGCTGCACATGGACAGAGGGGAATGGGAAAGTCAGGGAGCGCTATATCCCGGATTGGAGCATTTATTGGGAGCTGCACTGCAAAACCAACACATTGTGCAAGAGATCAAAGTTTCCAATGAAAGCCGGGTATACGTATCCATAAAAGAAATCGACGCAGAATTAAGAGATGATCATGTTATAGGCATTGCCAGCACGGTGTTTGAACGTTTTCCTGACATCGAATTTGTAACGATTATAAATTTGTCATCCGAATCTGGTACCGGCAAAGACAAAGAGAGGTACACGGTGTCCAGGAGTCAGTATGAAAGCGTTATGATAGATGATACACTCTCAAGTCACGAGCAGTTCCAGCAATTGTTCATTTCCAGGCCCTAGACGGATGTATGTCTCGGAGGCCTGCTCCGGTCAAAAAGGTTATCTTCTGGCTACTCTTTATCCATTGAACCAGCGGCTCCTGCATGGCCATCATCTCCATGTGAATTATAGTATGAGCTGGATATGTAGCGCACATTATCGTAGTATAAATGATAATAAAACTGCTATAAATGAAGGAGAGATAGTAATGTGTCGTAACATTAAAACGCTATTCAATTTCGATCCCCCTGCGACGGAAGCGGAGATTGAAGCGGCTGCCCTGCAGTTCGTCCGGAAGCTGTCCGGCTTCAACAAGCCGTCCAAGGCGAATGAAGAAGCCTTTCATCGTGCTGTAGCGGATGTGGCGGCTTCGGCCAAGACGCTACTGGATGGACTTGTAACCAATGCCGAGCCGCGTGATCGCGAAATGGAGGCCGAGCGTGCCCGGGCGAGGAATGTTCGTCGATTCGGAAGCTAAGTCTTATGGAGAAACGTGGAAGTAGGAACGCGATTCTGTTCGTTATCGTCTTTATAGCGTTATTGACAGCCTCTGCTTTCCTGCTTGTCAATTGGATCAAGAGCGCAGAGATCTTCAATTTCGTTCGTCCGTTTACGGTCGAAGTGACCAATGATTCGGTATACGATATTGTTTCATTGGAATTAGGGTTGCTGAAGGGTGAATCTAAGGAAACACTGGACAAGATCATTGCGAGCGGGGCGAAAGCAAGATTTATTCCCAATCTCGATCTCACCAGCGAGAATGCCGTTTACTTGAAATTCCGAGATGCCAGAGGCGAAGTTGGGGAGCTTACTGTATGCGGATATACGGAATATTTGAACGGTATGACGAGCGTACGAATTAATGAGAAGGAAGCAGTTGTGGAAGAGATGGACTGCTTTTAGTATAGGCTGTTCCATAGGCTAACGAATGTCAAGAAGGGGAGTTTCTGCTGCAGCGGTCATTTCTGACAATCGTTAGTTTTTTGTATGTTCAAAGCGGCGTTGCTGTGCTATAGTAAGCTTAAACTAAATTAAGAAATCGATTTCTATTTTCTGATGTCATCGTACTTGAGGCGAGAGGAGTAGCAATGAAAAAGAAGTATGCGATTGTAGGCGCAGGTGGAAGATGTATGTATATGTTCGCGCTTCCCTTGGTGGAAGAGTTGTCTGATGTGGCGCAACTGGTTGGCATATGCGACGTGAATGAGGGACGTGCTAAGCTCATGAGCGAGCGGTGCGGCGGAGTAGCCACTTACGCTGATTTCGAGCGAATGCTGGATGAGACGAAGCCTGACACCGTTATCGTAACGACGATTGACAGCCTTCATCACGACTTCATAATCCGCGCATTGCGAGCCGGGTGCGATGTCATCACCGAGAAGCCCATGACGATTGATGCCGACAAGTGCCGCGAGATTATGAAGGCAGAAGCGGAGACGGGGAAGCACGTCGCCGTAACATTCAATATGCGCTTCATGCCTTATGTGGCGAAGGTGAAGCAGTTGCTTAGGCAAGGGGTGATCGGCGATGTGCTACACGTCAATGTGGAATGGTTCCTGGATACGCGTCACGGAGCGGATTATTTCCGCAGATGGCACAGGCATATGGAGAAGAGTGGGGGTCTTCTGGTACACAAGTCGACGCATCACTTCGACATGATTAACTGGTGGCTGGACGATCAGCCCGAGACAGTGCAAGCACTCGGCGATTTGAAGTTCTACGGGCCGAACCGGGAAGAGCGCGGCGAACGCTGTCATACCTGCGCACATTCGCAATCCTGTTCTTTCTACTACAATATTGCGGGCAATGAACGAGACCGGACATTGTATCTCGATAATGAGAGCTATGACGGTTATTATCGAGATCGTTGTGTGTTCAGTGAGGAGATCGATATCTACGATACGATGGCTGTACAAGTGCGCTATGAACGGGGAACGACGATGTCTTACTCTTTAAGCGCATATAATCCGATTGAAGGTTGGCGGGCGGTACTTGTCGGGACGAAGGGGAGACTGATTGCCGAGGAGTTCTATCCGGTGAACGGCGAGCCGATGAAGCCATACAGTGACATAATGTTGTACAATGAGCTTGGCGAGAAGACGATCGTGCAGTGTCGTCTGTCCAGCGGCGGCCATGGCGGCGGCGATCCAAGACTGCGCGATATGCTGTTCAGAGACGGGGTGTCCGATCCGCTGGGGCAGCAAGCCGGAACTCATGCGGGCGCTATGTCGCTGCTGATCGGAGCTGGAGCGAATCTGTCGATTGCCGAGGGCAGACCGGTATCCATCCGAGAATTGGTAGACTATGGCATTTATGCATGAATGATGAAGCTTAGAATATGATGATCATAGCCCGACTCTTCCCGGTGCGGGATGAATCGGGCTACTGCAGTATACAGGAGGTAGAGGTGGACATTCCGTATCATCTCCATCGTTCAGTACCTCTTGGGTGCCATTGTATCTAGGGCTGGTAAGGACCGATAGGTTATCTTTGTTCCATTAGTAACGGAAAACCAAAGAGATTCATGGTCGTGTATGCCTAGTCGGACTGAGGCTCAATTGAAATGCAGTTTGGCGTACCGTTAGTTTGAGCTCAAGCAAAATGAAGAAGTCAAGCGCTATCAACCTATCATTTACAATTCTTATGAATGATTTGCATTAATGCGAAAAAAATATCGATCAAATTGATAAGAAAATAGAGACATGAGTAGTGCGAAAATTGTCGAAAAGAACGTTATATTCTGTTAATCGACTCATTTATGGACAATAGTCCCTAATGGATCATCAAATCCGGGAAGCGGTTGCTTTCAGATTTCAGTATCTTCTTGGAACCATGTTGTGCAATCCTTTGTTTGATAAGGGGTGACGGGGATCTGCCTGCGTCAGGTAAGTGAGTCTGTAGATAGAAAGCGGTTGCGGGGATAAAAATAATTTTTTTTGCCATATGATTCAGAAATGGGGTTGAAAGCGGTACCAACAATATTATCAAATGGTAAAAATAGTCGTTCTTGCTTAGGAAACATGAAGTCGAAAATGAGAAAGAAAGGCTAAGCGACACATGTCTTTCTTCCCTCATGATTTGCGGAAATCTGTGGCATACTAAAACTCGTAGTGTAAAAAGTTTCATATGTCCCTTTCAACGGGAGATCACGCATACGAAATGATTAGAACCTCCTCATTAAGGTTGTATTTGAAGTCGAAGTATAGCAATCTAAAACTTGCGGGGGCAGCAAGTGGATGAATGGAGGATTGCCAATGAACGCTATCAATCTGGAGCAAAAGCAAATACGTCTGAAGTTGTTCTTGCAGCGAATATCCGAAGATGAATCGTTGTGTCAGCAGAAATCTTCTACAGACACTTCTCGTTCTATGACGGAATTGCTGCTGATGTCAGGCTACGGATCCTGGAATGAATCCATTGATCTGGCGCGGCTCATGACGCTTCTGTTAAGGAAGAGAGGCACGGAAGGCTGTTCGGAAGCAATGATGGAGCATATTTTGAATGGCGGGACGATTGATGGTTTTTTGCAAGGCTAGCTCTAGCGGTAACGGTTGCATCGTAGGCAATCGGAGTTTTGGATGCTTTTTTTATGCCAAAAAGGTCGCGAAATGAATAATAAATATATCATAAATCTCTAATTGAATAATGAAAATGAGAGTTGCATGCGAAGGTTATGGAATGGAGCTTGGCTCCAGACCATTGGAGGTGGCCAGATGGAATTAAAACAATATTGGATCATTATCAAGAAAAGATTGTTGTTGATAGGTTTGTTGATTGCGGTTAGTTGTCTGAGCGTCGGCCTCTATTCCAGTTATTATGCCAAGCCGCAATATCAAGCCTCCGCGAAGCTGATCGTCAATCAGTACAAGGCAAGCGGCTCTCTGCTGTCCAGCATCGATATTGGCGCAATTAATTCGACGATCGGGCTGATTAAAACATACAAAGAGATCATTAGAACGCCGCGCATGATGAAGAAAGTAGTCGAAGCTTACCCGGAATTGGACGTCACGTATAAGGAACTCATCGGAATGGTCAGCGTCAGCTCGGTTAACGAGACGCAGGTGATGTCGATAACTGTCAGGGCAGAATCTTACCGGAAGGCGGCGAATGTCGCCAATGCAGTCGCCATCGTATTCCAGGAATCGGTGCCGATGCTGATGAAGGTCGATAACGTCTCCATTATGGATCAGGCTAACCCGCTTGAGCAGCAAGGTCCAGTATCGCCGAATCTGAGCATGAATTTGACGGTTGCCTTTATGCTGGCGTTCATGCTAGGAATCGGACTTTCCTTCCTGCTGGAATACCTGGACGATACGGTGAAGACGGAGGAAGACATCGAGACGCTCCTCCGGGTTCCGGTGCTGAGCGTAGTACCGCTCTTCAAGGAAAGTGATTCAAGTAGCGGCGCTCGCAACGCCGCAGTGATAACAGGGAGGGAGAACAATGTCACGCTTGATGCCTAAGTGGAATCTGATTACGCAGCTGAATCCATTCTCTCCGATATCGGAAGCGTACCGGATGCTGCGTACCAATATCGAATTCTCAACGATTAACCAGAAGCTGCAAGTGATTATGGTCACCTCATCCAAGCCTGGCGAAGGAAAGAGCACCACCTGCGCGAATATGGCCGTCGCCTTCGCTCAGGCGAACAAGAGGGTGCTCTTGATTGATGCGGATCTGCGCAAGCCGACGCAGCATTATCTATTCGGCACGTCCAACCGCAATGGGCTGACGACGGCATTATTTAACCAGAAGCCGCTAAGCGATATCGTACAGCATACGATTACCGACAATCTGTTCATCATGCATGCGGGGCCAACACCCCCTAATCCATCTGAGCTGCTATCCTCGGTGCAACTGACCGAACTGATCCAGGAAGCCAGACGCGATTATGAGGTCGTAATCATCGACACGCCTCCGATTCTATCCGTGACAGACGCGCAAATCGTGGCCACACGCAGCGACGGTGCTGTGCTGATTGTGGATTCGGGACAAGTGTCGAAGGACCTCGTGCTGAAATCGAAGGCGTCCCTGGAGCATGTCAACGCCAAGCTGCTCGGCGTCGTGCTGAACAATGTCAATCGCCGACAGGCAGATTCCTACTCTTACTACTATACCGAAGTGAAATAACCTATCGGTAGAAGCGCAGCCTCCTAAGCGGGCTGGATATAGGTAATGCCTCCTGCACCTCTATCACTGGAGGCACTCGGCCATGCTGTGGGCATGCGGCCTTAGACGTTAATCGTCAAGGGTGTGGCGTGAGGAGGGGTTAGATGCCCGATGAATGTGAGTGTTATGCCAAATTTTGAAGGGAAGGGTGAGTTCTAATGAAAAAGGTGACTAAGGCCATTATCCCGGCTGCCGGGCTTGGTACACGGTTCTTGCCGGCTACGAAGGCGATGCCGAAGGAAATGCTCCCAATCGTGGATAAACCGACGATCCAGTACATTGTTGAGGAAGCGATCGAATCCGGCATCGAAGATATTATCGTCGTGACAGGAAAAGGCAAGCGCGCAATCGAGGATCACTTCGATATCGCATTCGAGCTTGAGCACACGCTTCAGGAGCGCGGCAAGCTGAGTACGCTGGAGAAGGTCAGAAAGTCATCCAACGTCAATCTGCACTATATACGCCAGAAGGAAGCGAAAGGTCTCGGCCATGCGGTATGGTGCGCCCGCAGCTTTATCGGCAACGAGCCGTTCGCCGTGCTGCTGGGAGACGACATCGTGGAGTCGGACATTCCGTGCACGAAGCAGCTGATTCAGCAATACGAGCACACGGGCCGATCTGTTATTGGTGTGCAGACGGTCGGAGTGGATCAGACGCATCGTTACGGCATTGTTGATCCCGGTGAGCGGATCGACAATCTGTATCAAGTGAACTGCTTCGTCGAGAAGCCCCCGCTTGGACAAGCTCCGTCCAATCTGGCGATTATGGGACGTTATGTACTCACCCCTGACATATTCCGCTATTTGGGTGAACATAACATCGGGGCCGGTGGAGAAATTCAGCTAACCGACGCCATTCAACAGCTGAATGTAGAGCAAGGCGTGTACGCCTACGACTTCCAGGGCGTTCGTTACGATGTTGGCGAGCAGCTGGGATTCATATTGACGACCATCAACTTCGCTCTCCGGAATCAGGAGCTCCGGTATCCACTTATGACTGAACTCGAAGAACTCATGGGACGTGAGATCAGCAGACAATTGATTACGGGAAGGAGTGAGTGACAATGGCACCTCCACCTTATAGAGACGAAGCGGTATGGAATGGCTCCGGCTACTATTCGCAACCGAAGCATACGGGAATGCGACAGGGAGCAATGCTGTATAACAGTGCGAAACGGATGATGGATATTGCCGGATCGCTAATCGGATTGCTGTTGCTCAGCCCGATTATCGTGATGGTCGCCGTTCTGATTAAGCTGGAGGAGCCCAGAGGGCCTATTCTCTTCTATCAGACTCGGATTGGCAAAAATGAAAAGCCGTTCCGCATGTACAAGCTGCGCTCCATGGCGGTAAATGCGGAGGAGAAGCTAAAGGATCTGCTGGATCAAAATGAAATCAGCGGAGCTATGTTCAAGATGAAAGACGATCCGCGCATTACGAAGGTAGGCAAATGGATACGCAAAACGAGTATTGACGAGTTGCCGCAGCTGTTCAATGTGTTGCGGGGCGACATGTCGCTCGTCGGTCCAAGACCGCCGCTTCTACGAGAGGTTGCGGAATATAGCGAATATGACAAGCTGAGGCTCAGCGTTACGCCGGGTTGCACAGGCATGTGGCAAGTAAGCGGTCGCAACAGTCTGACGTTCAAGCAAATGGTAGAGCTGGACATTGCCTATATTCAAAAGCGGTGCTTGTGGCTGGATATTAAGATTATGCTGAAAACCGTAAAGGTGATGATTACCCCCCAGGATGCATTCTAGCAAGTGAAGTGGAGGAGGAGAGAATGGCAAGAGTACTTCATCTGTCGGAGTTCACCAAAGGCGGCATCGAGACGCATCTGAATGAAGTACTGGGCTATCAAAGCTCTGTGCACGATGTCTACCTGATGGTGTCCGAGCAGAATTCCAGCCGAGAGACGCTCTGCATCAGTCCGGAACGCTTAATCGTGTATCCTTACAAGCGAAAGCCGATGCACATGCTGAAGGCGATGAGCGCTATGGCCAGAGTCATGAAGGAACTGAAGCCTGATATCGTGCATGTGCATGGAACGTTCGCCGGGCTATTCGCCAGAGGGATGCTCCTGTTCCGACGGCAACGGCCCGCCATCGTATATTGCGCGCATGGCTGGTCCTTCCTGATGGACACTTCACCATGGAAGAAACGTCTGTACGCGCTGGCCGAGCGCATACTGGAGTGCCGTTCGGATGCCATCATCCATATTTCCCGACATGAGCAGCGGATGGCGTTAGCGTACGGCTTGTCCGCGCGCAAATCGGTCGTGGTGTACAATGGCGTGTCGGAACGGAAGCCGTCTGATGTCGAGGATCCTCCAATCGAGACGACCCCCTCTTGCTTGAACCTTCTGTATGTCGGGCGTTTCGACCGCCAGAAAGGGTTCGACCGCCTATTGGACTTGTTCCGGCAGCACGATTTCCCGAACGTGAAGCTATATCTGATCGGGGATACCGTGCTGAAGGCGCAGACGTATGACTTCCCTGACAACGCTGTCCGGCTAGGATGGGTGGACAATTCCAAGATTGACCGTTATATGAGCGCCTGCGATGCGGTGATCGTTCCCTCGCGCTGGGAAGGCTTCGGCATTGTGGCGGTAGAAGCCCTGCGCAATGGCAAGCCGGTTATCGCCAGCAGGCGTGGAGCGCTTCCGGAAATCGTCGAGCATGACGTCAACGGTTATTTATTCGATTTCGATGATACGGAGCAACTGGCAGCGATCATTCGCGGGATGGACAAGAATAGACTGGAGGAGATGGGACGTGCCGGCAGAGACATCTTCCTCGGGAAATTTCATGCGGATGGGATGAACGGACGGATCGAAAGCCTGTACCGGGACGTTCTGATCGGAAGAAGGGGACGCCATGCTTCCGCTGAGGGGAAATATGTCTAGTATTGCGGCGCGAAAGCAAGGGATGGAGCATTCTTTTCTCGCGGTGTATTTTGTGCTGCTGCTCCTGCTCACCGTCTATCAGGACTTTCCGCTAGTTACAATGATCGGGGAAATTGGCCGAACGCCTATCTTGGTACTGCTTCCGGTTTTCGTGTTCTGCGAGGTTGCGCTGCTGGTCAAGCATAAAGCGATCAAGGGCGGCACGCGGCTGCAAGCGTATGTTTTCGCCTTCATTATTTATTTGAGCGTCATCAGTCTTGTATACATCCTGGTTCATTATTTGTTCGGTCAATACAGCTTCGGATCGGAAGCGCTGCTGGCCAAAGGCGTCAAGGTGCTGATCTATTTCATACTGATTCTGTTGTATATCCGCCATGTGCAGTTGGTGCTTGCCAAGCTTGGGAACGGTCGCACGATTGGTCTGTGCTTTCTCACCGCCGTCACCTGTCTGTTCGGGATCATGGTTGTTGAGCTGGCCACTATGCCTAACGCTCTGACATTTCTTCACTCAGGGGATCAACCGTACTGGCGGGTGAGATTGCTGACGTCGGAGAGCAGTACGACGGGCTCCATCATTGTCGTATTTACCGCGATTCTGATTTACTTGGCACGCTACTTCAGTACACCTGCGGCACAATGGCTGGCAACTGGATATGCGGCGGCTTTCTTTTTCTTCTACATGTCTGTAACCGGCTCCAAAGGGTTTCTGATCATTATTATGCTGACTCTCGTTGTCACGATGGCGAAATTTCTGGACTTCAGGAAGAAACGGAACTTTGTGCTGGTGCTTGCGGCCGTAGCGATGATGTATGTGTTTATTGCGCAGTTCGCTGCTGAGCTTCTCGGCTCTTTCAGCAATGATATTGAGAACTACACTTCATCTTACACGCGGATGGGAACGATACTGATTGCGGTACTGACGGTGTTGCATCACCCGCTTGGCGTCGGCACGGGAGCCTATCCCATTTACTTCAATCAATATATGGGAGACTCGATCAGCCTAATGTCCGGCATGTATTACGACGCATTAGGCGTCAGCCAGATCAATGTGAGCGAGCTGCTTCGCTATTCCGAATCGACCAAGAACCTGGGCGTCAAGTCCGGATTCTTTCAATGGTTTATGTTTGGCGGCTTGTTCGCTGTCGTTTTCTTCTATTTGATCACAAGGAATTTGATCGCAAAGGCTAAAGCCAGTTTGATCATGTTTGTAGCACTCGTATTCATTTTGTTCTCTCTGCTGCTTGTCTCTTTGGAGATCAAATACGAAATTTGGCTTCTGTTCGCCTTTATCAGCATGTGTATGGGGCGGAACGACTATGTCGGGAACATCAATGAACGGTGATATTTATGCCGTGAGGAAGGTTTGAAGAGGTTGATGAAAATACTCGTCGTGTGCAGCGACTTTCCTTATCCTGCCGATCATGGAGGCAGAGTGGATACCTGGGGCAGGATCCGAGCGCTTGCCGAGCTGGGCTGGCGAATCGATCTGGCGGTCTGCGGCAAGCAGGCGCCTTCAGCTGCGGACAGGGAAGCCGCAAGTGCCTATGTGAACCGCATCCTATTCCGCGAGCGGACCAGCAAGCTGACGGACTTGCTGCACAAGCTTCCGATGCAAGTCCAATCCCGCGTAGGGCTGCGGCGCATGGAGCTGGAAGGCGGATACGATTATGTGCTGCTGGAAGGCGATTACGTCTACCCCATACTGGAGCATCCCGCCATATCCCCGGCAAGCGCGATATTACGGGTCCACAATGACGAAGCGGCCTACTTCAAGGCGTTGGCCCGCAGTGCGGGCAATCCGGCTCACAAGCTCTATTACTATATAGAGTCTCTGAAGTTCGCCGGATTGCAGGAGAGGATGCGCCGAAAGGTAGACAACTATCTGTTCATCTCCAGCAAGGAATACGACCGCTTCCGGGAACGGGACCCTAGAACCATCAGCCGCTTCCTGCCGCCGCCGACCACTCGGGAGGTGTTCAAACCGGGGACATTCCATCGGGGGCATGTCGTATTCATCGGCTCATTGTTCATGCCGAACAATCGCGAGGCGATCCAGTGGTACTTGACTCATGTCCATCCCAAGCTGCGAGGCGAGCCGGGGTACCGCTTCATTGTAGCGGGCAATACACGCGGGAGAGGATTGGACTGGCTGAAGGGCGCCGATCTGATAGATGTCGAGGTGCATGACACGCCGGAAAGTCTGGACGACATATACGAACAAGGCTATCTGTTCGTCAATCCGATGCGGAACGGGGCCGGCGTCAAGCTGAAGACGATCGAAGCGATTCAAAACGGTCTCCCGGTCGTATCGACTTCGGTCGGCTGCGAAGGCACGGGACTGGTCGACGGAGAGCATATTCTTGTGGCGGACAGCCCGGAAGCGTTCTGCGACAGAATCAGATTGCTGCTTCGCGATCCCGGGATGGCTGGGAAGCTGCTTGAATCGTCTCAGCTATTCATTCGGACCTGTTATAACCATAAGGAAGTGCTGAAGGAGTTCTTTCAATCCCTTGGTTCCCCAATATCTCATGAGTGGAGTGCTTCGGATGCGCAAGATTCGCAACAGAAAAATCAACGTCATGTTTGTGACACACGCGGATAAGAAAGGCGGAGCCGAGCAAAGTCTTATTCACTTGATCAATTATCTGAATACGGCGCAGTATCGGATCTTCCTGATCTGTCCGGGCGAAGCGTCTTATCTGCCGGAGATTCGGGCGGAATACGAGCATATTCCAATGCGCCTGGAGAGTGTGAAGAGACGGCTCGGTCTCGACTATGTCGCGACGGTATGGCGAATTCGGGAGCTGGTCAGGAAGAACCGAATCGATATCGTTCACGCCAATGGTTGGCGTGCGCCGTGGTATGCCGCGCCTCTGAAGTTCTTCGCGCGCTGCAAGCTGGTATGGCATCACCGGGATTGCATGCAGCAGCGCATGTATGATCAAGTACTGCCGCGGTTCATGGACCGTGTCATCTGCATCTCGCAATTCGTGGCGGACTCCATTCAAGGCGTCAATAAGACCGTTATTTACAACGGTATCGATCCGAAGCTGGCACTGACGCCGAAGAGCAGGAAGTTCAAGGAGGACGGCAAGCTTGTCGTAGGCATCTTCGGCAGGATCGTGGAGTGGAAGAGGTATCATCTTGTCATCGATGCTGTTCATCTGCTCGCGCAAAGTGGAAAGCTGGATTGGAAGCTGCTGATCGTCGGCGATGTGTCCGTGGACGGCTCGGAAGCGTACTACTCCGATCTAATTCAGCGGGCGATCGATTACGGCCTGGAGCATCATGTGGAATTCTACGGGTACAGCAGCAAGCCGATCGAGCTGATGAAAGCATGCGATCTGACAATCAACTTCTCCAGCAACGAGCCGTTCGGGCGGGTCATTATCGAATCGATGCTTGCAGAGACGCCGGTTATCGTAGCCGATTCCGGCGGAGCTCCCGAGATTATCCGCCGTACGCAAGGCGGAATTGTTGTGAAGGATGGGGACGTGGAAGCGCTTAGTCAAGCCATTAATAGCTTCGATGACGGTGCGTTCGACAGCGAGGAGATGGGCAATCGTGGTTACCGCAGCGTGATGAAGGAATTCCATATGAACCCCATCGCCCGTCAGGTGGAGGACACTTATTGTTCTCTGCTGGAGCAACCGGTCGCGTCGGAGAAGCCAGACGCGGTAAGGAGAGCGGCACAGTGAAAGGTGCGGTGAGCGTCGCACTGATCATGCTGCATGATCAGTGCGCTGCACTGGTGGACCAGTGAGTCGCACCGTCGTGTTTGTACGAAAAATCGTACAAAACCTCAGGAATGATGCGCCGCAGCGGTGTGTTTGTACGAAAAATCGTACAAAACCTCAGGAATGATGCGCCGCAGCGGTGTGTTTGTACGAAAAATCGTACAAAATCCCTGGAAAGGTGCTCGGCGCCGTCGTGTTTGTACGAAAAATCGTACAAAACCTCTGGAAAGGTGAGCCGCGCCGGTGCATTTGTACGAAAAATCGTACAAAACCTCTGGAATGATGCGCCGCAGCGGTGTGTTTGTACGAAAAATCGTACAAAATCCCTGGAAAGGTGCTCCGCCCCGGTGCATTTGTACGAAAAATCGTACAAAATCCCTGGAAAGGTGCTCGGCGCCGTCGTGTTTGTACGAAAAATGCATACAAACCCCCGAAGTAGCGGTGAATCTCAGATGAGGGAAAGTGTGCTTGAAGTGTCTAGAACGCGTCAATGTGGTCATTAGGCGATGAACGGTTGCTTTTTCTAACTGGGGCATAGGGTGGAGCGTCTAGGTAGCCATGTTGAGCGATGAACGGTTACTTTTTCGTGCTGGTACGGAATGGGACTGCGAGGTGGTACAGGATAACGCTGTGAGTTGGCACGGAATATCGTACAAATTACATTTTACTGAACAGAAGGGAAGCGGACTTGTGAAAGTATGGATGTGGCCGAAATCAAGCCCGTTGAACAGGTACAACGATCTATTGTCGGATTCATTGGGTGAAGCGGGCATTGAGGTTATGGATCTGGAGCACGGCAGACTGATGCTGAAGATCGGCAGAGCGAAGCCCGGGGATACGATCCATATCCATTGGATTCATCATGCTTATCAGCACAGCAACCTGCTTGTGTTTGCGTTTAAGTCGCTCATTCTGATCTTGACGATGCTTTATTTGCGGTTGTGGAACATCGGATTGGTCTGGACGATTCACAACCTGTATCCGCATCAGATGAAATATGCCCGCCTGGAACGTTGGATGCGCTCGCTTATATGCCGTATGTGCACAGGGATGATCGTCGCCTCCGAATCGATCAAGCGCAAAGCCGTCAAGGAGTTCGGCGTTCCACCCGCCAAGCTCCATGTTGTCAAGCACGGACACTATCTGGACGTATATAAGCCGCAAGGCATCTGTGTCCGCAAGCAGTACGGCATCGATGAGAAGGCAGACGTGTTCCTATTCATGGGCGCGATCAAAGCCTATAAGGGCGTCGAAGATCTGATCGAGGCGTTCAATGCGATGAAGACCAGGGACACGCACTTGATTATTGCGGGCAAAGCAGATGAGGAGCAGGAGCGGTATTTGCGCCGGATGGAAGATGCCGACAATATCGTACTGCGGCTTGGCTTCGTTCCGAATGAGGAAGTGGCTGACCTGGTTCGCGCCGCGGACGCGCTGGTGTTGCCTTACAAGGAAATCACAACTTCGGGTTCGGCGATTCTGGGACTGTCGTTCCAGAAGCTCGTCGTCATGCCGGACAATGAATTCGTGAATGAATATTTCCGGGAGGGCATGGTCGTGACCTACGATCCGGCGAAGCCCGGGGCATTGGACAATGCGCTTATGACTGCGCGCAGTGCCAAATACGGACAGCGGACATCTCGCTACGAGGAAGCGCTCAGGGAGCTGGACTGGAGCGTAATTGCGCAGCAGACGAAACGGGTGTATCGAACTCGGGCTGTATAGAGTGTGATTGCGCAATCGACGAAACGGGTGTATCGAACTCGGGCAGTATAGAGTGTGGTCGCGCAGCAGACGAAACGGGTGTATCGAACTCGGGTTGTATAGAGTGTGGTCGCGCAGAAGACGAAGCGAGTGTGTCGAGCTCGGGCTGCGGGTGTACCGGGTCGTATAGAGGAAGATAGTCACCGGCATCACAAGTTGCAAGTTACGAAGGACGGGGATGAATGGATGAAAGCAACGGTAGCCGTCTGTACCCATAACCGGGCGGAGGATACGAGGGAGGCGGTTCAGAGCGTGCTGGACGGCAGCTATCGCGGTGACGATCTGGAGATCATCGTCGTCGATAACGGTTCGACGGACGCTACACCCGAGGTCATCGGAGCGCTATGCGACAGGCATGGTTCCCGGGTGCGTTATGCGTACGAGCAGCGTCTGGGACTGTCGGTCGCCCGCAATCGGGCGATTCGCGAGGCGAGAGGAGACTACATTTTATTCCTGGACGATGACGCCCTTGCGTCCCGGGAATGGGTGGAGGAGATCCTGCATGTATTCGAGAGCGATAACAGCATCGGCTGCGTCGGAGGACGAATCGATCCCATCTGGGAAGCGGGGGAGCCGGCATGGATACCGGATGAGCACCGTTCTGTGTTTACGATTCTGGACTTTGCGGATTCGATTACGGAGATGGAAGCGCCCGCGATTCCATACGGTGCGAATGTCGCCTTTCGGACAAGCGCGTTAATGGAAGGGCAGTTATTCCGGGAGGATCTGGGACGGGTCGGCAGCAAGCTGCTGTCCAGTGAGGAGAGCGAGCTGATCGCCAGATTGCGCCGGAAGCATAAGGTTGTCTACACGCCTCACGGTTCCGTCAGGCACAAAATCGCCAAGACGCGTACCACGAGAAAATGGTTTCTTAGGCGCATTTTTTGGCAAGGCGTCAGCGACGCGGTAAAACGCGGGGACCGAAGCGCTTGGGCGATGGCCAAGCATATTATTCGCATGCTGCAGGCCATTATGGCGACGCTGCCCGCGGTTTTCCGCCCCAAGGCATTCATCCGGCAGGTGAGCAACATCTGCTACCGCAACGGGACGCTTGTCGGAATTGTTCGGTATGGCGGGAAGGGTTGACGGCAGATGGCGCAAATCGCATTGAGCAAAGTATGGAGAAGCGGTGGACTTGCCGGCACGATCTTGCGCACCAGCGCCACCAACCTGCTCGTGATGGTGCTGAGCACGCTGACTTCGATCGCATCGGCGCGCATGTTCGGCGTCGTCGGGAAGGGAGAGTTCTCGGCCATTCTATACTGGCCGACTCTGTTGGCCGGGCTCGTGTCATTCGGGCTGCCGACTTCACTGATCTACAATTTAAAAAATAATCGGGGCAGCAGCGCAGACTTCATACGGGCAGGCTTTCTATTCCAGCTTCCTGTCGTACTTGTGACGGGGGCAGTGGCATGGGCATGGATGCCTTCCTGGCTGGCGAATTATCCCGGCGAGGTCGTGGCAACCGCAAGATGGTACGCGGTTGCCATGCTGCCGATCTTGCTCGCGATCAATCTTCTGGCCGCTCTAGCGCAAAGCACGGGCCGATTCCAGACATACAATGGTTTGCGGCTGTCCGTACCGTTGTTCAACTTCATCGGTCTGACCGCGTTATGGGCTGCGGGTCATCCGTCGCTGTCCGCAGCGGCGGCTGTCTTCCTCGCCACAAGCGCGGCGGTCGTCGTCTGGACATTCTACAGTCTGCGGGACTCGCTGGCTATCAACTGGCTGAAGGGGCTAGGCAACCGGCTGGCGGCCAAGGCGCTGCTTGGGTACGGCAGCAGGGTGTTCGGCGTGGAGCTGCTCGGGACGTTATACGCCCAATTCGACAAGCTCATTATTCTGACGATGCTTTCAGCCAGAGAGTTAGGGTTGTATACGGTCGTCTATGCGCTGTCGCGTGTGTTCAACGTTGTGCAGATGGCGATTACGAATGTTGTGTTTCCGAAAGTGACGGGTCAGGACAAAAGCGTCATCATCGCCACGGTCGGCCGGGCGTTCCGGCTCTCGATGCTGTTCATGGCGATAGCGGCGGTTCCTTGCATGCTGATTGGCCGATATCTCATGGGCATCTTGTTCGGAGAGGCGTTCCTGGAAGCCAGCTCCGCCTTCTATCTGCTGTCGGTAGAATGCATGATTGGCGGCGGATCATGGATTCTCGCATCCGCATTCAACGCGATGGGAAGGCCGGGGCTCGTACTGATCAGACAGGTGATTGCTCTGGCGGCGACGATCGGGCTGTTCTTCCTGCTAGTGCCGCCGTATGGGCTTAACGGCATCGCGTTGGCGCTGTTAATCGGCTCGTTCATCCGGTTGGGGGTCACGCTTCTGGCCATGCGTATGACATTTCGGGAGCGGCTGTCGACCCTGCTGTTTGACCGAACGGACTTCCGCTTTCTTCAGATGCGGATGCAAGAGAAAAAACGTCGCAAAGGAGCGAATGAACATGCAGATGGAACAAACTAAGGCGCCGCCAAAGCCATCAGCTTTGGGGCATGCAGCGGTGCAGGATTCGCCGGTCATGTGTCCGCCAAAGGAGGCGTCATGCGGGACGGCATCCGGGGCGCAAGCCGAAGAGCGGGCTGATTCGCAGGCGATGCAACTGCCGAAGGAGATGCAGAAGCGCAGCCGGCATCCGATGGACGAACTGAAGCTTCAGCTTAGCCGCATACTGACGGTTATTCCGAAGGGTTCGACCATTCAATATATCGATTATCCCGTTTATAACAACGGCGGCGATCTGTTGATTATGAAAGGGACGGAGGCTTTCTTCAAGGAGAATGACATTTCTATCCACGCGCGTTATAGCGTCCTGGACTTTCCGGTATCGCTAGCTGTTCCGCGAGATCATATCATTGTGCTGCAGGGCGGGGGCAATTTCGGTGACTTATATCCCGTACACCAGAAGCTTCGCGAGCGGGTCGTGGCCAGTTATCCGCATAATCGTATCGTTATTCTTCCGCAGACGATCTTCTATCGGGATGAGTCGGAGTTTCAGCAGACGGCCCGTATTTTCAACCGGCATCCCGATGTGCACTTATTCGTAAGGGACCCGTTATCTTACCAGGCGGCCAAGGAGCGGTTCCGGCAATGCGCGATCTATCTTTCTCCCGATATGGCCCATCAGCTCTGGCCGATTGTTCCGGCGAGCAAGCCGGGCAAGAGGCTGCTGCGGTTCCTCCGCACCGATATGGAGAAAACAACTGATCAGATCATGCTTGAAGGCGACGGATTCGGCGACTGTCTGGATTGGTGCTCGCTGTACAATCGTGTGGAACGTAAATCGATTTATTGGATTGGAGAAATGTTGAAGAAGCGGACAGGGCTGCTGCCGATGGGGACGATCTGGAGCAAGTACAGCGATTACTTGGTGGACAAGGCGGTCCGTCGCTTCAGCCAATATGAAGCGGTTCAGACGTCCAGGCTGCACGGACACATTCTGTCTTGCTTATTGGACAAGCCTAACACGCTGCTCGACAATTCATACGGCAAAAACTCCGGTTACTTTCATACGTGGACGAGCAATGTGCAGACAGCCCGCTTGGCGGGCTCCGAGGACACGCATTAGCGGCTGAGATGATTCGATAGGGAGGTATTCCAGATGAAAATGGTGTTGTTGTCGGGAGGATCGGGCAAGCGGCTGTGGCCGCTTTCCAATGATTCCAGATCCAAGCAATTTTTAAAGGTGCTACCGGATGCTGCGGGCAGTCCGGAATCCATGGTGAAGCGTGTATGGGGGCAGATCGGGGAGGCTGGACTGCGGCGGCATGCTTATATCGCGACTAGTCAGCCGCAGGTCGAGATGATTCAGAGCCAGCTTGGCAGCGAAGTGGAGATGATCGTGGAGCCGGAGCGAAGAGACACGTTCCCGGCTATCGCGCTGTCCGTCGCTTATTTGTACTCTGTGGAGGGCGTCGGTCTCAACGAGACCGTAGTGGTCATGCCGGTTGATCCCTATGTAGACACGTCGTTTTTCCATAAAGCAAAGGAACTGGAGTCTGTATTGGAGCATTCCGGAGCCGACTTGGCACTAATGGGCGTCAAGCCGACCTTTCCTTCTGAGAAGTACGGCTATATTGTGCCGGCGGAGGATGCTGTGCCGACCGATGGGGAGGCCATTCGGAATATCCCCGGGGAGATGTCTTATTACAACGTGAACAGCTTCAAGGAAAAGCCGGCCAGGGAAGAAGCGCTCCGGATGATGGAACAATCGGCGCTTTGGAATTGCGGCGTATTCGCCTTCAAGCTTGATTTCATGATCAACATTCTCATTGCTGGCGGCTATCCCATTCAATACAACGAGATGGTGAAGCGATATGACCAGCTCCCCAAGACCAGCTTCGATTACGAAATCGTAGAACGGTCCAATCGCATTGTGGCTATGCCATATGAAGGCGAGTGGAAGGATCTGGGGACATGGAACACGCTAACGGAGCAAATCGGCGATTCACTGATCGGCAAAGGGACGATTGCCGGGAATTCGGACAATACGCATGTCATTAACGAGCTTGACATTCCCATTACGCTTCTCAATTTGTCTAACGTGGTCGTAGCCGCAAGTCCTGACGGCATACTCGTATCCGACAAGGAAGCAAGTCCGATGATCAAAGAGATTATGAAGCATTCCGATCAGCGTCCGATGTACGAGGAGAGACGCTGGGGACGTTACCGGGTACTTGATTATTTGAAATATCCCGGCGGAACAGAAGTGCTGACCAAGCGCATATGTGTCAGTCCTTCGCAAAATCTGAGTTATCAGTACCATCAGCTAAGACGCGAAGTGTGGACGATTGTGTCCGGCGAGGGGGAGGTGGTGCAAGACGGCAGAGTGTTCCGGGTCAAAGCCGGCGATGTGCTGACCATTGAGAAGGAAAGCCGGCATAGTCTGCGCGCTGACAGCGAGATGGAAATCATCGAAGTGCAGACAGGAACGCAGCTGATTGAAGAAGATATTGTGCGCCTGGCTTACGATTGGAAGGAAATATTGGGCCTGTGCACCGCTTGAGGAAAAGGGAGGAAGAGGCATGAAAATCACAGTCATCGGGACCGGATACGTCGGACTCGTATCCGGCGTATGCTACGCGGAGATAGGCCATGAAGTCGTCTGTGTCGATAAGGATTCTGCCAAAATCGGCATGCTGCAAGCTGGCGAAATTCCGATCTATGAGCCGGGCCTGGAGAAGTTCATCGCCGGAGGGCGGCTTGCCGACAGACTATCATTCACGACCGATCTGCCCTCTTCCGTTCGGCGCTCCGAGCTCATCATTATTGCGGTTGGAACGCCTCCGCTGCCTAACGGCGAAGCCAATCTGAGCTATATCGACGGCGCTGCGCAAGAGATTGCGATGGCGATGGACGGGTACAAAATGATTGCCGTGAAAAGCACGGTTCCTGTCGGGACGAACGAGCGGCTTGCCGACATTATCCGCTCACGGACGGATGAGCCCTTCGACAGCATCTCGCTTCCGGAATTTCTGCGGGAGGGCACCGCCATCTACGACACGCTTCATCCGGACCGCATCGTCATTGGCGCCGAATCGGAAGCGGCGGCTCACAAGATGGTGGAATTGCATAGTCCGCTGACAGATCAATTGATGGTGACGGATATTCGAAGCGCAGAGATGATCAAATATGCATCAAACGCTTTTCTGGCTACCAAAATCTCGTTCATCAACGAAATCGCCAACATTTGCGAAAAGGTGGGAGCGGATGTGCTGCGGGTGGCGGAGGGTATGGGCCGCGACCGTCGTATCGGGCCGTCGTTCTTGAAAGCAGGCATCGGTTAT
The DNA here is from genome assembly GCF_042675905.1 of Paenibacillus chungangensis. NCBI lineage: Bacteria > Bacillati > Bacillota > Bacilli > Caryophanales > Paenibacillaceae > Paenibacillus > Paenibacillus chungangensis. Next base: position 376,556 of record NZ_JBHTJZ010000004.1, read on the forward strand.
GGAGGATCTTGCTTCCCTAAGGACACGAAAGCGCTGATTCAAATCGCGGGTCATGTCGATTACGAATTCAAACTGCTCCGTTCTGTCGTTGAAGTGAATCGCGATCAACGCTTCAGCGTGATTCGCAAGCTGGAGAAGTGCTTCGACGGGCAGCTGGCGGGAAAGACGGTAGCGGTATGGGGACTGGCGTTCAAGCCGAATACCGACGATGTGCGCGATACGCCTGCGCTTGAAATTATATCGCGTCTGCTTGACGCGGGCGTCCATGTCCAGGCCTATGATCCCGTAGCAACCGACAACTTCCGATTGCTGTTGGGGCGCGAAGGGGTGTCGTGGCACGGGAAGGCGATGGAAGCCGCATCGGGTGCCGATGCGCTGTGCGTGCTTACCGATTGGGAAGAATTCGCACAGGTGAATCTTGGGCAACTACAGGCGAGTATGAAACGTCCAATTTTGATCGACGGACGCAATGTGTTCGATGAGGAGAACATGCTGAATACCGGTTTTATGTATGATTCGATCGGGCGTCCTAGCCTGAAGCAAGGCATGAAGCAGCAGATGCCCGTTCTTCAATTCTAGCAATTGTAATCATAACCCTAATCGAAGAGGTGAAGAAGACATGATGAAAGTAAGCAAGTCGATTGCTGCGGCCACGCTCAGCGTCGCATTGCTTGGTGTATCTATGACTGGTCTGCCCCAATACGGCGGAGGACAAGTGATGCGCGGCTTCGCGGAAGTAGCCGGCGCTGCCGAAGCGGGATTGCCTTCAGGTGTATTCCTGAATCGGATGAACGAACTGCATAAAGCGTTGCGTGCAGGCGATCCAGCTGACGTACAGGATGTAAGGAATCTGCGCGACGAGATCGCAGCCTTGGATGTGGAGGCTAACCTGCATCTGCTGGATCCGGTGTGGGGCAAGATCAGCGCCAATCTTCCTGAGCACGCGGACGAGCAGGAGCTGAAGAGAAATTTGTTCCGCATAATAAAGGCTGTCGGCTCGTTCCGCTATGATCCGCAAGCTTCACAGCTGGAAGCCATTCGAACGAATCCGGAGTTTCGCGCGACATTGAAGACGATCGCCGCTGCGGGCGGCAATGCGAACATTACGATTGACGATTTCCTCGTCTTCCTGTTCGGCGACGGCGGAAGCCGAAGGGGGGTAGAGGGGACGATCGCCGATGAGCTTGCAGGGATGTCTTCCGTTCAGCTCATGAGCCTGCTTGGCGACGAGGAAGGCATTACGAACGTGCTACTGCAGGCGACAGAGAAGCTGCTCGCCCAAGTAGACGATTACACGTTCAGCGCAATATTATCTGAACTCGGCGTGACGGCACAGGATGTACGATCACTTGTAGGCCATTTCCAGGTGAAGCTTCAGAAGGATGTGCCTGCTATTCGTGCCATGACGGTTGCTTATATTCGGACAGCCGCCGAGACCGAAGTGGAAGTCAGTGATGGCGGCCGCCAGCACGAGTACCGGTTGAAGGTATTCTCGGTGGATATTCCATCACTTGTCGTGCTGTGGTCCAAAGAGTCGGGCAGTCCCGATGTGTCAGTAAGTTCGAACGGTATTGTGACGATCCCGGATGATGTGATGAGCGCATCTGCCGTTATCCAGGCCAGTCTTGTTAATCCATACGGCGGCTCGCCGAAGATGATCATCCGTGAGGAAGTGACGCTGACAGCCGGAGCCGGGGACGTATTCCCGGCGGGACCATTCATGGAACGAATGAACGAGCTGCGCGAAGCTCTGATGGCGGGCGATCCCGATGACGCTGAAGCAGTCAGGAAACTGCATGATGAATTAGCCGCACTCGACTTCCATAGGGATCACAGGCTAATCGACCCCATCTGGAAGCCGATCGCCCGGCATCTTCCCGATTCCGCGGATAAGGAGGAATTGAAGGAAGCGCTGTTCGATATGATTGTCGCCGTCGGATTATTCCGTACCGATCCGCAGGCTTCAGATCTGGATGCAATACGGACGAATCCAGACTATCAATCGGCGATTCAAACGCTGGCGGCTGCCGGCGGCGTCGAAGGCGTCTCTATAGACGATTTCCTCATCCTGTTGTTCGGAGCCGGTGAGGAACGCGGTGGTCTGGAAGGCGAGATACTGGATATTGTGGCAGATATGAATGCTACGGAGCTGACTAGGCTGCTGAGCAGCAAAGGCAAGCTGAACGATCTCATTATCGAAGCGCTGGAAGAGTTGATGGAAGAAGAAGATGACTATGCGCTTGTGAAGGCGCTGGACGAGCTGGGAGTGAAGTCGAAGGATATCCGTTCCACTGCTCTGGCGTTCCAGAGTAAGCTGAAGCATGAAGAGGAAGCGATGCAGGCATTGGCAGTGGCGTATATTCGTACCGATTCTGAGTCTTCGGTGAAAGTGTCGGCGAATGGCAGACAGCATCATTATTCACTGTCGGTGTACGGCATTGCTTTCCCGACCGGCTGGCTGAAGTGGTCCAAAGTATCCGGCGATGATGAGGTGAAGGTAGATCAGAAGGGCAAGGTGTCGATTCCGAATAACGTCGACTCCGGAACGGCTGTCATCCAGGCGGCTCTGTCGCTTCCATCCGACCGTTCGAGCAAGGTATTGTTCCAGCAGGAGGTCACGCTGGTGAACGGTGATGCGGGGAATGTGGAAGAGAATATTGCGAAGATTATGCAGCTATTGGAGGAGAAGCTGGACAAGATTCAGGACAAGCTGGAATCAGCCAAGCATGATCATCAGAAGATCAATCTTCTAATGGATGCTGTACGCGCCGGCAATGACGCTGCGAAAGAGCTGATCAAGCTTGAGCTGGAGCCTTCGAAGCTGACTGAACAGTTGAGCGTCGTGAAGGAGAAAGTCAATGAAACGGTCACCATGATTATTAACGACCTGCTGGAATTCTAAGCAAGCTGCAGCCGAACCCGTTCCTACGCGCATGGCGAGCGAACGGGTTCGATTCTTCTCTTCTGAAATGAAGTATAGAAAGGCGGTGCCAGTAAGATGGGGAAAAGAGGATCCCATACGAACCGACGGTCGCAAGCGGGCAATGCGAGTCCGATCATTATCGTCTTGTCGACGATGACGGTGACGTTATTGCTCGTGTGGGGCGGATTGTATTGGCAGGAGCAATCAGAGGACAAGTCGACCCTATATGCAAGCGAAGCAGATAACGAACCCATCGTGATGGTGGATCTGGACAAGCTGCAGCAGGTGAATGCGGAAGCGGAGAATCCCGGCTTGAGCAATAGCGGAGACTCAGAAGCCGAATCCTCCGAAGGGGAAGGCTTGAAAGAAGAAGTGGTACCTGTTGCAGATGACGAGAAGGCTGCGGCGGAAGACTCTACAGCTGGAACGGTCAAAAAGCCGACATCGCCGGAAGTGTCGGGTCAGCCTGGTTCGGAGCAGGACGATAAGCCTGCGACGAAGCCGACGCCTCAATCTTCTAGCCCAACGGAAAAACCGATCCCTAAACCAACGGAAAAACCAACGCCAGAACCATCGCCGGACGAGACAGGAGGGACGGATGAGACACCAATTGAACCAACGCCGACTCCTGTCGATAAAGCCGCATTATATGAAGCGGAGTTGATTGCCGTTCAAGCTGTCTGTGTGGAAGAGTTGAAGCAGGTGCTGCAGGAAGCGGAAGTCAGTATCGGAGAGGTGGATAAAAGGGATCCGGTAGCGGTACAAGCCTTGATCGTGGAGTTGACGAACAAGCTGCAATCTGCGCAGGATGGATGTGAGGCGCAATTCAACGAGGTGATCGATCAAGCGGAAAAGGATGGCGTATCGCAAGATACGATTAAAGAATGGGAGTCAACGTTCGACGAAATATTGGAACAGATCCACATCGAGACGGAATTAAAGCTTCAGGCGATGATGAACGCATGATTCAATCATCCTTGGAGGAGGTACGGTCACGAAGCACACGCTCAAGCAAATGGCGTATGAGGTCCAGATCGTCTTTCTCCAAGGGGACCCCGTCCCAATGAAGCTTATCTACGTTCAAGTATTCTTTGGCATTATGATTAATCTCGGCTGGAGGATCAGGGTAATCCGTTAGCCCCAATAGATAGTCGGCCGATGTCCGCAGCTTTCGGGCTATCGTCTGAATGGATTCAATAGTCGGCTGTCTATACCCGGATTCGTAGCCGGCGTAAGTGCTTTTTGCCACACCTACATAATCCGCTACTTCCTGCATGGTCAATTTCCTTTTTTTCCGCAGCTGCTTCAGTCGTTGACCAAACATGCTCATACAATCTCCCTCCAGACGCCTTCTCATCGAATATACCCATCCCACTGCTTCAATTCATTAAATGTCATTATATCATGATTACCAGTTACATGTACAAGTTAGTCATATATTCCCATTGTGCTCAATGGCCACCTCCTTTTCAGGAGATTAGCCGACCTTCCATACAAACCATTCTGTTGCAAGTCTAATCATAGCATAATTTGTAAATTCACACACTTATTCTATATGCTATGACTTAAAGGTACAAAACCGTATTTCATTTGGCTGTAGTCACCTATTTGTGTCAAGTATAGCTAGCGCCTTTTGGTCTCTTTGTGGTAATATTTAGCCATATATCCAGTGGCACGATATGACATAATATGAGTCTAAAGTAATGGGGGCGAAGGCAATATCATTATATATCGCAATAAGTGTATTCATCATAGTTCTATTGATTGGGTTAATACTATATTTAAAGATAAGTAGAAAAGAAGAACCAAAGACAATCACAAGCATTTCAGAAAACTATGATTTGAAAACGGTAGGGATTGCTGAAATTGACAGAATGCTCGACGGCTCCGAATTTGAGATGTATCTCTACAGACTATTTATTGAACTGGGCTATCAAGGTGTCTATAAAACGACAAACAGCAGAGATTTCGGAGCAGACCTCGTATTCACGGATCGCGAAGGCGTTAGGAATGTTGTCCAAGCAAAGCGGTACTCAATAGACAATCCAGTTGGCATTAGCGCGGTTCAAGAGGTATTCTCATGTATGAGATATTATAAAGCTAGAAAAGCTATTGTAATTGCTTCAGCGAAATATACAGAGCCTTGTGAAACACTAGCTGGAATCAATGGTGTGAAACTATTAGATCGAAGTGATTTGATCAAGATGATTGATGATTTCAAAAAGGATGATATTCAAGCAATAAAGGATAGAATTGAATCTGAGCCGCGTATGATCTTAGAGTCATGGAGTGAGGTTAATAGTGGTGTGCTTCATGAAATCAGGAAGGATTATAAAGCGGAGAAGTATGTTAAGGCAGTTATTGGTAAGTACAATAAATGAGCATGAAAAAACCACTCCCTAATGTAGTCGATACATTTAGAAAGTGGTCTTAACGTGATAAAAAGTGTCTGTCAGAGACTACAACCTTCATGACAATCACTTAAGACGATGAAAGCCATAAAGTTGTAGAGAAAATCGGAGTAACTGGATTCGAACCAGCGACCTCACCCACCCCAAGGGTGCGCGCTACCAGGCTGCGCCATACCCCGATATGTACAAATGCCAGCAAGCTTTCATAAGCCGCTTCCGTTTATTATAATAGCGGAATAACGAATTGTAAAGATATGCACGAGGCATTCCTGCGGCATGTTAGCGTTTCGTATTATATGAGCCTGCTCGGGCTTCTTTAGTAAACGCTTAACGTAATCGTGCGGACAATGACCAATTAGAGAGGGTGTGCTGGCAATGGCAAAAATAGTTTCTTCTGTCACGGAGCTTATAGGCGATACACCAATCGTGAGACTGAGACGAGTTGCAGCCGAGATGGGCGCATCTGTCTATATGAAGCTGGAATATTTCAATCCCGGCAAGAGTGTGAAGGATCGCGCAGCTTTCAACATGATCCGGCGCGCAGAGCAAGAAGGCAAGATTAAGCGCGGCATCTCCACCATTATTGAGCCTACCTCGGGCAATACCGGAATTGGACTTGCTATGGTTAGCGCAGCATTAGGGTATCCTTGCATCATTACGATGCCGGAGAGTGCGACTCGGGAGCGTGTGCAGGTGATGCGAGCATACGGTGCGGAGGTGGTGCTTACCCCAGCCGCTGAAGGGATGAGTGGAGCGATCGCTTGTGCGAAGGAACTGGCGAAGACGACGGAGGGCAGCTTCATACCGATGCAATTCGAGAACAGGGCCAATTCGGACGCGCATCGCTTGACTACAGCGGTCGAAATCTATGAAGCATTCCAGGGGAAGCTGGATGCGCTAGTCTTGACGGCTGGGACGGGCGGTACAATTACGGGTGTTGGAGAAGAATTGAAGAAGAAGATGCCGCATTTGAAAATATATGCAGTAGAGCCCGTCGGTTCGCCTGTTCTAGCAGGCGGTCAACCAGGCAAACATAAGATTCCGGGCACGGGTCCGGGCTTCGTGCCTGCGATTCTCAATACCTCCATCTATGATGAGATTCTGCATATCAGGGATGACGATGCGCAGCACATGGCAAGAAGACTCGCATCCGAGGAAGGCATTCTCGTTGGTGCTTCTTCCGCAGCTTCGGCTTACTTCGCAATTGAGATCGGGAAGGTGCTCCCTTCTGCCGCTCAAGTGCTCTGCATCGCTCCGGATTCAGGTGAACGTTATCTGTCGACGGACTTGTTCGGATAGTAGACAGGCTGCCGGTAAGACAGGCAGCCTGTTGTAATAGAGGCAGAAGTCAAAGTCATCCCTCCTCAATCGGTTATTTCCCAACTTACCTTCAGCGCTCCCTGTGCCTGATCGCCGGTGACGACGATTCGTACCGTGGACGGCGTGTCCACCCGGTAGGAGATGAACCATGCATCCACGTCTTGCTCAGCGCTCGTGTGCGTCCCTCCCTTGGCGTCCAAGTGGGTGCCATATCCTCCGCCGGTGATCTGCCAGTCGATCTTATAGGATAATGTCTGTCCCTTCTCGAGCTTGACAGGAATCCCCTTCTGTCCGTTGAAATATGCAAATTCCGCTTGATAGCTGTCGGCAGTTCTGGTCTCTGTCCACTGCCTAGTCACCGTGAAGTCGGTCGTGGATATGTAGATGGATCCGGCAAGCAGCAGCAGTGCTGCAGCTGCGCTGTATAGCTGCAACCCGCGAAACAGATTGGATATAGCGAGAAATGCAAGTGCGCAGGCTACCCCAAAGACACCCGCATACAGGCTCAACAGCCATTGACCAGGAAACCAAAATAAAAAAGGGACATACCCTCCAAGGATATAAAGCAGGACGGTAAGTGCTATTTTGGAAGGGCCGGCCTTGTACTTGTATAGCACCGCATCTACCACGACAGAGAACAAGACGGCATAGCCGTAAATATACTTCCACAGCGGGAGTTCCCAGGCTAGCTGGGACATTTCATAGAGCTGGAATCCTGCCATTATAGCCAGAAATCCTAAAAATACAAGCCCTGCGGCTGCAAGCTTTGAAGCCACGTAAGCGATAACCCGAAGTCCTATTGCCTGCAATGTGACTCCCTCCTTCCTCAAGTCATTTCTGATATGCCAAATTATAACACAATAGAAGATGTACTGGATGAAGATGTACGGGGACAATGCTTCTATGAATCGTATTCCCTTATCTATAACCGATAATTATTTATTGATAAACAATAAATAATCATGTAAACTGGACTCATTCTCTATAGGTGAGGTGCTTTATGCGCAGAGGAAGTATTGTTTTTTTGAAGCTGGCCTTGGCCGTATTGGGACTAAGTGCGTTGCTGGCGTGTGTCGTCTGGCTGCCTACGTCTGTCGAGCATTATGCCAGGATACATCCGGATTTGGCCCTTATACACGATCCGTTGCTTATAGGAGGATATGTCACCGTCATTCCATTCTTCATTGCGCTGTATCAAGCCTACGTATTGTTGAAGCTCATCGAGGAGAGGGATGCATTCTCCGAATCGGCGGTACGTTCGTTGCACCGCATTAAGCAATGCGCCGTTGTGATTGCTGTTCTGTATGCGTTCATGTTCGCGGTGCTTGGGCTGATGCAGATAGGGAGTCCCGCTATTGCAGTAGGCGGAGCCAGCATCGTATTCGCCGCTCTGACGGTAGCGTTCTTCGCGGCTGTCCTGCAAGAGCTGCTGCAGCAAGCTCTCCAGATCAAATCAGAGAACGATCTGACCATCTAAGGAGGGGGCGGAGATATGGCGATCATTGTGAACATGGATGTGATGCTGGCCAAGCGAAAGATGAGCGTAACCGAGCTCTCGGAACGGGTAGGCATTACGATGGCGAATTTATCGATATTGAAGACGGGGAAAGCCAAGGCGGTTCGCTTCTCTACATTGGAGAAAATATGCGAGGTGCTGGAGTGCCAGCCGGGAGATATTCTGGCATATGCGAAGGATGCGGAATCGGATGAAGAGCAGCAGTAAAAGGAGGGAATTCATCATGAAAAAGAGCATTACAATTGCTGCATTGCTTGCGGGTGCCGGATGAACGCGATGATGGAACGTTTTTGGAAGCCGTTGCTTCATTTTGGCTATCAGCAGGCGATGTCGTGCCTTTTTCCGGTGATCATCTTCGTCTCACTCGCTATCACCAAGGTGATTGACGTGCCCCATCTTCCCGATTATGATCTGCTGTTCATCATCTGCCTTGCGACGCAGTACGTTATGTATCGGTCAGGCATGGAGTCGAAGGATGAGCTGAAGGTGATCTGCCTCTTCCATCTGATCGGCATTGCGCTGGAGGTGTACAAGGTGCACCACGGCTCGTGGTCCTATCCGCAGGACGGGTGGACGAAGCTGTTCGGGGTTCCCCTGTACAGCGGCTTCATGTATGCCAGCGTGGCGAGCTACTTGTGCCAGGCGTGGCGCAGACTGGACGTGACACTCGTCGGCTGGCCGAAGCCGGTGTGGACCGTGCCGCTTGGAGCGGCGATCTATCTGAATTTCATGACGCATCATTACGTCTACGACATTCGCTGGGTGCTGACCGCCTTGTTATTTATTATCTTCTTCCGGACAGTCGTTACGTACAAGGTGTTGTCCGTCACAAGGCGGATGCCGCTGGCCGTGTCGTTCTTTTTGATCGGATGGTTCATATGGCTGGCCGAGAATATCGCCACCTACCTTGGCGCATGGCAATATCCCAATCAGCGAGAGGCATGGACGGCGGTCAGCTGGGGGAAGCTCAGCTCATGGTTCCTGCTCGTCATCGTCAGCTTCATCATTGTAGCTCAGCTGAAGCATGTGAAGGAGAGGCGGGAAGAAGTACCGTTCCGTGCCAGCCGGGACAGTGGGCAAGAAGCGAAGCGGCAAGCCTGAATACGATTGAATCAGTCCCTATACGCTAGCGACATAAGTAAGCAGGAGCAGTCCCGCGAGTCCGAACGACAGCGGGGACTGCTCCTTTGCGTCTGATGAATGACTTCATTGCGAAGGGGGCTGGATGAGAGGCCCGGTTCCTCAGGGGAAAGGATTGCTTGTACTCTGGCAGGGACGTGAAGAGAGATGGCGGAATCATGTATACTATAGGGGTAGGTAAGGCAAGCAGGCATGAGCAGGAATACAAAGCATGAAGCAAAGGAGAATCCGGCGATGAGCGCAACGATCAAGCAGGGATTAAAGCAAGAATATATGGTGGAGCAGCTGCGGAAGCTGCTTGGCATCCCAAGCCCGAGCGGCTATTGTATGGACATTATGGCGTATATTCAGGAGGAAGCAGGGAGACTGGGCTACACGGTGGAGCTGACGCCGAAGGGCATGGGCATGATTACCATTCCGGGACGGAGCAACGACAAGACGATTGGCATCTCGGCTCATGTCGATACGCTTGGCGGCATGGTCCGTTCCATCAAGTCCAGCGGCATGATCCGGTTCACCCCGATTGGCGGTTACGCCATGCAGACGGTGGAAGGGGAGTATTGCGTCATCCATACCCGCGATGGACGCAAGTACGAGGGAACGGTATTGTCCAGCAAGCCATCCGTACATGTGTATAGCGATGCACGCGACTTGAAGCGTGAAGAAGCCAATATGGAGATTCGGATTGATGAATCGGTGGAGAATAAGGAGGACGTGCTGAAGCTTGGCATCGGGGTAGGCGACTTCATCTCCTGGGACCCGCGTACCCGCATTCTGCCGAACGGCTGGATCAAGTCGCGCCATCTGGATGACAAGGCGAGCGTAGCGGCGCTGTTCGGACTGATGGAATGGCTGAAGCGGGAAGGGAAGACGCCTGCCTATACGCTCAAGCTTCTGATCTCGACGTACGAAGAGGTCGGCCACGGCAGCTCTTATATTCCGGAGGATATTACGGAGCTAATCGCAGTCGATATGGGAGCGCTCGGCGATGATCTGTCGGCGACGGAGAAGGACGTGTCGATCTGCGCGAAGGATTCCTCCGGACCGTACGATTATGGGATGACATCGCGGTTCATTGAACTGGCGAAGCGGGAGGGCATTGCACATGCCGTAGATATCTATCCCCATTACGGCTCCGACGCTTCAGCTGCGTTAAGAGGCGGAAGCAATATTCGCGCGGGACTAATTGGACCGGGGGTTCATGCTTCTCATGGCATGGAGCGAACGCATGCGGATGCGATTGCCGGCACAGCTGCATTGCTACTTGCTTATGTGATGGAATAATGTGTTGCGTCGATAGGCAGCAGATGGATAAGAACGGGAGAGGGAAGACTTGAACGAAGCGATCTTGATTGTGGAAGACGAGGACAAAATTGCGCGGCTGTTGGAAATCGAGCTGGAATGCGAAGGGTATACGACAGGGAAAGCCGACAATGGCATCGACGCACTGGAGCTATTCCGCAGCAGAAGCTGGGATCTCGTGTTGCTCGACGTGATGCTGCCGGGAATGAGCGGGATTGAGCTTCTGCGGCGCATACGAGCGCATGATTCCAGCACACCGATTATACTGCTGACAGCGAAAGGATCCGTCGAAGACAAGGTGGCCGGTCTTGATGGCGGAGCCAACGATTATATGACGAAGCCGTTCCAGATCGAGGAGCTGCTGGCGAGAATCAGGGCGTCGCTGCGGCTGCGACCCGTTGCCGTTGCTTCGGTCACAGAGCGGGAGGAAGAGGCCGGCGGCAAGTGGCTACAAGCGGCCGATCTGAAGGTTAGCGAGAGCATGCGTGAAGTATCGCGCAGCGGCGTTGCGATCGAGCTGACACCGAGAGAATTCGATCTGCTCGTGTATCTGCTTAAGCACAAGCGCCAGGTGCTGAATCGGGAGCAGATTATTGAAGCGGTATGGGGATATGATTACTACGGCGATACGAACGTCGTGGATGTGTACATACGTTATGTCCGCAAAAAAATCGACGCCGCATTCCAACCGCAGCTTATTCATACGGTGCGCGGCATCGGATACGTGCTGAAGGACAACGCATGAAGCTGAAGAGCAAAATCCATCTGTATTCTTCTGTCATGTTCGCGGCGTTGCTTATCATTATGAATCTATCGATCTATGTGGCGTTCAGCGGAATGTCCATCGACAGCGGACTGGATGAGACGGAAGCGAAGACGGAGACGACGGCGGAACGACTAAGGCAGTCGGCGGGCAGCATACCGGAGGCCGATCTGCTGCGCGCTTACGTGCCGCTTGACGGCATGCTGCGCATCGTCACGCAGGATGGCAACAATGCGGCAATGGTTACATCATCTTCGGAGCTGGAGCTGAGCAAGCGTCCCGCACTCTATTATCCTCGCAAGCATGTGGAGGTCGTGAAGGAAGCGGGTCACACGTATACACTTGTCTCTGTGCCTGTTATATGGATGGAGGGGGAAGTCGTCAATGTCCAGGTGATGGAGAGCCTGCAGGCAACGATGGACAATCTGGATGTGCTCCGCACGGCTCTGATGCTCGTGACAGCGATTGCGCTCATTCCGGTCGTATTGTCCGGCCGGCTGCTGGGCAGTCTCATTATGCGGCCGATCACAGCCATGACGACGACGATGCGGGACATTAAAGGCAGCGGAACGTTCAAGCGGCTGGAGCAGGACGGAAAGTCCAAGGATGAGTTGAAGGAGATGGGCGATACGTTCAACGAGATGATCGAGCTGCTGGAGAGCAACTATGATAAGCAGAAGCGATTCGTCTCCAACGCATCCCATGAGCTGAAGACTCCGCTGACGGTCATTGAGAGCTACTCCAGCCTGCTGCTGCGCAGAGGCAAGGAACGGCCGGAGCTGCTGGAGGAGTCGCTGCGGGCGATTCATTCCGAGGCAGTGCGAATGAAGGAGATGACGGAGCAGCTGCTGTTGCTCGCGAAGCATAAGGAGCAGTGGAACATCGAGCTCCAGGAGCTGGATCTGGTTCAGCTGGCGGAGGAGTCCGCTCGGGCGTTCCGCAGCGCTTACGATCGTGAAGTGAACGTATCGGCAGAGCTGCGACCGGTCATGGCACATACGGATCAGAACAAGCTGAAGCAGCTCTTGTTCATCTTCCTGGACAACGCCCGCAAGTATAGCGACGAAGGTATAACGATCACAGTTGAGCGGCATGGAGACAGGGGCAGAATCCGCATTACGGACCGCGGAATCGGTATACCGAAGGAGGATCTGTCCAAGGTGTTCGATCGTTTCTTCCGTGTCGACCAGGCCAGATCGAGAAAGACGGGCGGAGTAGGACTTGGCCTCTCCCTCGCTCAGGAGATTGCCGCAGCGATCGGCATTGTCGTTGCGCTCGATAGTCTGGAAGGCGTCGGCACGACCGTAACGCTCACGCTGGAGAACGTACCTGTCGAAGGGAAGAAGTAGTACGGTCAAATTGCAAAATTGCATCGTATATGTGGTGAGTGGGAGTGCAGTGTATAAGAGGTGAGTAGGAGAGTTGCATCCTATTAGCGTGACGCGGCTCTCACCAAATTCTCATCTTGGCTTGCTAGAATGGCCCCATTGGGATATGGGGGAAGAGGTGGCATTGATGATAGCTCGAAAATTATGGTGGATTGCGGGAGGCGTATTGTTGGCAAGCGCTCTTGTGTCCGCGACGGTATTCGCCTGGCAGCCTTGGCGGTCGCCGGACCTGCTGACGGAGCAGCAGGTGCAGACGTCTGTGCTGGAGCAATATCCCGGAGAGATCATGCAGTCCAAGCGGCATGGCGAATTGTATCTGATTCGATTGCAATCAGAACAAGGGACATATGAGATGGAGGTCGGTGCGGCTGATGGCGCAATAGTGGCGATCCAGCGCTTGAACGGACCGGGCGGCGGTACGTCGGAGACGGATCATGGTGCGCATCCGGAGCTGACTCCTGCGCCGCTGCCGCCGGACGGGCCAAGCGGAGAGACGGGAGCAGGCGACGGGATGGCGAAGCCTCCGGCTACGGGATCGCCGGTGACGCAGCCGCCGGGCACTCAGCCGCCAGTGACAGAAGCGCCGGCGACGAAGCCGCCGGGAACCAAGCCGACGACGACGAATCCGCCAGCGACGCAGCGGCCGGCAGAGACAACGCCGCCGGCTACGCAGCCGCCCGTGCTATTGACGGAGCAGCAAGCTGCGGCAATTGCTTTGAAGCATGTGAAGGGCAGCGGGCAAGTTGAAGATGTGCAGCGAGGTAACGATGACGACTACTTGGTAGATATCGAGATGACGGACGGCCGTGAGGCGGTCGTGCAGGTGAACATGATCTCCGGCAAGATCCTGTCGATCACTTGGGACGATGACGACGATGACGATGACGGAGATTCGGACACCAGGTCCGGCGATGATGACGACGATTGATGGCTGGAAGGAAGGTTCATTCAGCTTGCCAGTGTAGCAGGTTGCCAGTGTAGCAGGTTGCCAGTATAGCAGCTTGCCAGCCGGCCTAACTGGATTTCATGCTGTTTATTTTCCAATATGCACCTTTTTTCTGCGACTAACTGGATTCCATGATACTAATGTGATTAATTGTTGGGATGATGCTCTGAATGGCCTAATATAACTGTACTTATTCCATTTACAGAAGATAAGAATGGCGATCTCGCATCTATTAACTACACGAAATACAGTTAGCAGTGTCTGATGCCATGCACCGCTGTAACGCTATATCGCTATATCGCTATTAAAGGCAACTGGCTCCTCTGATGAAAGGATGACTTCAAACTAACTTAATGATCTTAACGATCTGCTCCCACCGATTGGGATGTGGAGTCTGAGTGAAGCGGGCCCTCTTCTCATCGAATTCTAATGTAGCTCTTATGTTGCTCTCATTCTCGCCCTGTAAAGTAGGTCTTGTAAGCGAGAGAGCACAACATTAAGGAGGCCCAACAGGATGAAAAAAGTAGTAGCGGTAGGCGTATTGTCAGGAGCATTGATCATCGGCGGAATTGTCGGAGCGAGTGCGGTGGGTACGATCTCGGCGGATAACGATTCCAGAGGCAAGGCTGTAGCCGTGCAGGTCGCTTCACAAGAGGGGAATGGAACAGCGGATAAGTTGATCGGCAAGGAGAAAGCGAAGCAGCTGGCACTGAAGATTGTGAACGGCAAAGTAGAAAGCGTGGAGCTGGAGGACGAGGGCGACCGACTCTATTATGAAGTGGAGATTGAGAGAGCGGGCACGGAGATTGAAGTGATGATCGATGCGTACAGCGGCAAGTCGCTGGGAACGAAAGTGGACGATGATCAGGACGACAATGACGACCGGGACGATGACAACGATAATCGCGACGATGCGAATGACCGTGATGACAAGCAGTCTGTGCAGCAAGAGAAGAAGGCTGAGCCTGTGAAGAAAGCTGCCGTCGCAAGCAAGGCTGTAACGGCTGAGCAAGCAGCTGCCATCGCTGCCGCGCATGTGGGCGGCACCATTATTGAAGTCGAGCGCGACGAAGACGACGGCCGTATCGTGTATGAAGTGGAACTGAAGATCAATGGTGGCACGGCGGAAGTGGAAGTAGCGGCGGCAACGGGCAAAATTCTCGAAGTCGACAAAGATCTGGACGATGATCGTGACGACAACGACGACGATGATCATGACGACGACCAAGATGATGATGATGATGATGATGATCGCGATGATGATGACAGCGATGACGACGATGACGACGATCGTGACGAGGATTAATTCATCCACATGCGTATGAAACAAAAAGCCAGGTCGACTTGTTGGAGTCAGCCTGGCTTTTATTGGTTCGTCAACTGCTTTTCAATTCCTCCGCCACCTTGCCGTCGGAGATTTTGTATAGCGTCTTCTTCTTGTGCTCAACGAGCTTGAATACACCGCTGTTGAAGTCCGTACCGGTCAGCTTGAAGAACATGCCCTCCAACTCGTGCGTAGGCGACTCTCCCACGTTCATGATCATGCCGTCATCCGTCTTCAGGAGATGGGCTCTAACGCCTTGCTCATAGTCCTCTTCATATTGTTCCGGCAGGACGCGTTGTACGGAGACGACATGGACATCAATGAAGTCGATCTGGCGCAGTATCTCGTTAATGATCGAGCCGTGAATGAGCTCCTCCCACCGGGTGCGAGCCGACTCCCCCACTACAATCTGTGTAATCTGCTTCTTTCTGGCGACGTCGACAATTACGTTTGCGACGCTTCTCGAGCCGCTCTCTTCTGCCAGGAATTCTGCATGATGCTCTTCCGCCAGCCGTTTCCACTCTGTCATATTGCGTTCCTTGGAGGCGTTGTATTCATTATCCCGCATCGGATTGACGGTCAGAATGGTTAGCGCGCCACTCATCGCATGCGCGATTTTGGCGCCTCGTTGAATCAGCCGCTCTGCATTCGGCCCGTAATAGACGCAGACAAGTATATTCTCCCGCGCTGTATGTTCCATATCCGTGACATCCTCTCTCTATCCTATTCGTATAACGCTACGGCTTCTGCTGCACCCGCTCCAAATATTCGTCCAGCAGCTGAAATGTTTCGTTCATCCCTTGCCTCACATTGTCCATCAATGCTTCGAATACGCGGCGCTCCGCTTTATTGGCTTCCTCGGGCGCTCCGTGCAAGATGAGCTTCGTTCCGTGCTCATGCGGCTCGAACGTGATCGTGTTGAGAATTTCCAGCGGCCAGTCCTTGCTGAATGGCGCGCGTATGCGATTGCCTTCCGCATCGGAGAAGCAATTGGTGTAGATGAATCTATGAGGCGCTTCAATCTCGCGATAGTTGAATTTGCCCCACATGACCCCGCCATTCGGTGTCTCCTGTGTGTAGAGAATAGAGCCTCCCGGCTGCAGGGTCTGGCTGATGACGGACGTCTTGCAGCCGCGGGGGCCCCGCCAGTTCGGCATGTGCTCCCCTTGTGTGAATATATCGAAGAGCAGCTCCGGCGGCGCCTTGAAGATACGGGTCATATGAAGCCCCTTTTGCGCTCCTTGGGTTGGGCTGCTTTTGGAAGCTGTTTTTTTGTTTCTTTTGAACATAGGGTCCTCCTGTGTGCTGTACTAGCTGTTATAATAATAACATATGAATCGGCTGCAAGCGGAATGGAAATAGGAAAATAGAGGAGATCGATGGATTGTTATGAGCAAGGAGAACGCAGCGCTTCCGCCACAGCGGTGGGAGCGACACAAGCTGACGGATGGCAACAGAGGGATGTGCGCGATGAGAGCAACGTTCTGTATGGGAACGGCTGCAGTGGACAGGCTTCGTCTGTTCATCGGGAATGTCAATGGCGCAACGGTATGGTTCGTGGTGACTGCCGGGCGTACGGGAGCGCTGAAGGTAGAAGCCTATGCGGTAGATGCAAGGCATGAATCGCATGCCGTTATTCCTGCTGTTGTGCCTGGCGATGGGGCTCATTGTTCTGCCGCCTTGTCGGGCGAAGCGGAGGAGGCACTTCGTCGCGGCTCCTTGCCGGTACAGCTGGATGTGGAAGTGAGGATGGTCGGCAAGACGGCTTTCGTGTATGCCAACGGGATATGCTATGCCGCTTACGAGCTGAAGTCTGCCCTCGGTGGAGATATCACACAAGCGGGTACGGCTGTTGAAGATACGCTTGCTCCGGCTCCTCAGTTGGTTCACTTCGACGTGCAGCACAAGCCGGGAAAGTTCATGCATATATCGTTCGACGATACGTACGATCTGATGAAGGATTTGACGGTGAATGAAGCCCGATACAACAGTCTGTTCGAACATGAAGTGTTTGCGTATTTGCGGGAGATGCATGAGAAGTACGGCGCGGTATTCAGCTTTTACTTGTTCTATGGCAGGACGGACGATGCCTTCACGATGTCGGATATGACGATCAAGTTCAAAGATGAGTTCGCCGCGCATGCGGAATGGCTGAAGTTCGGCTACCATTCCTTGTATGAGAATACGCGCTCCAGCGGGTTGAGCGACGAGGAGATGATCGCGAGCGTGCGGGACATGCATGCGGCCATCATCCGGTTCGCCGGCGCCGACAGTATCGACAAGATCGTCCGATTCGGTTATTTCTCGGTCAACACTTCGGCGCTTATTGCGTTGAAGCGTCAAGGCCTCATCGATGGAGCGCTAACGGCGGATGATGACCGAACAGATAATTGCGGCTTGTCAGGCGCGGCGCTACGGATACTGAGGCAATACGACCGCTATACTGATCTGGAGCATGGAGTGCGCTATTATCGCTCGGAACGGCGCTTCGACAGCTGCGATAGCAGCGAGCAGATGGTGTCGCAATTAAGTATGCTGCAAGACGACGAGAATAATAACGAGTGCTACATCTTGTTCGGTCATAGCGTTCTACAGACGCCCATTACGGCTGCTCTGCAGTGGGCTTATGAACAGGGAGATATAGCGTTCCGATATCCCATGCACAGCGAGCGGGACGTGCGGTGACAGTCGAATAAGGGTAATGAATGAAGCGTAAGGAAGAAGTGATAGATAGTGATGAAGGATACGGTAGCAACAGGACAAGGGAGCAGCGGATTGACAGAGGAGCAAGAGCGGTATCTGGCGGTGAAGAAAGAGGAGCTCGGCCTCGAGCTGAATGAGGCGCAGCAGCGGGCGGTCGCGCATGGGGACGGTCCGCTCTTGCTGTTGGCATCGCCCGGCTCGGGCAAGACGACCACGATTATGATGCGGATGGGCTATCTTATCGAAGTGCTTGGGGTGAATCCGGCGCGCATGAAGGCTGTGACCTTCAGCAGAGCGGCCGCCAGAGATATGAAGGAGCGATTCGACCGCTTCTTCCCGCACCTTCCGTCCGCCGGGTTCAGCACGATTCATAGTCTGGCCTTCGAAATCATAAGGGAGCAGTTCCGCGTGGAAGGAACAGAATTCCTGATTATTGAGGGCGAGGTGAGCGAGGAAGAGGACGGGGGCGGAAGCGGGGAGGTCGGCATGGACGGCATGCCTCTGCACAAGAAGCTGCTGCTGCGATCGCTGTTCAAGCGGATAGCCGGTGAGAACCCCAGCGACGACAGCATGGATGAACTGACGACGTTCATCAGCTATGTGAAGAACAGGATGATTCCCCCGGACCGCTGGAGCAGTGTGCGCACGAGCGTGCCGCATGCCGCCAAGGTGCTGCTGGAGTACGAAGACTATAAGCGCTCCGGCCATCGGAAGCTGCTGCTCGACTATGACGATATGCTGACGTATGCCAACGATATTCTTGAGCGCGAAGAGGGGCTGCTGCGGAAGGTTCAGCGGCGCTATGATTATGTGCTGACGGACGAGAGCCAGGATACATCGCTTGTGCAGCATGCCATTATCGCGAAGCTGGTCCGCGAGCATCGCAATCTGTGCGTGGTGGCGGACGACGATCAGTCGATCTACAGCTGGCGCGGGGCGGAGCCTTCGTATTTGCTGGAGTTCAAGTCGGTCTATCCCGATGCAGTGACGCTATATATGGAGCGGAATTATCGGTCGTCGCAGGAGATTGTTCATGCGGCTAATGCGTTCATTAAGCGGAATAGGAACCGCTATAACAAAAATATGTTCACAGCCAACGGCGAGCGCGGCGACATCCTGTTCCGCGAGCTGCCGGATTACCGCTTCCAGGCAAAGTTCCTCGCCCAGCATGTGCAGGAGGTGGAGAAGCTGTCCGAGGTGGCGATTCTGTACCGCAACAATGCTTCGTCCATTGCGCTGATGAATGAATTCGACCGGATGGGCATTCCGTTCTATATGAAGGATGCGGATGTCCGCTTCTTCTCGCATTGGGTGGTGGAAGACGTGCTTAACTTCATGCGCATGTCGTATACGGACAAGCGGCCGGATCTGCTGGAGCGGATTCATCTGAAGATGAGCGGCTACATCAGCAAGCACCAGATGGCGGTGCTGAAGGAGATCGACAACGGCGAGTCGGTATTCGATAACTTGCTGAAGTTCGTGACGCTCAAGGATTATCAGGTGAAGCTGCTGGAAGAAGCGAAGGGGACATTCCAGGGCATGCGCGGCATGCCGCCGCAGCATGCGATACGCGTTATAAGGAGCAGGCTGGGCTATGAGAAGGCGCTGGATAAAATGTGCGAGAGGCTCGGCTTCAAGCGGGAGTATCTGATCGGCATCCTGAATACGCTGGAGGATATTGCGGACGGGCTGGAGACGATGGAGCAGTTCGCAGCCCGGCTGAAGCAACTGGAGGCTGCGCTGAAGGGCTCGCGCTCCAAGCGGGGGCAAAACGCCGTCACCTTCTCTACCTTCCATAGTGCGAAAGGGTTGGAGTTCGACCGCGTCTATATGATCGATCTGATCGACGGCGTCATTCCGTCTAGCGAGGACGGCAAGGGTAGCGGTCCCCATAAGAAGGACGGCGGTACGGGCGAGCAGCCGCTTATGGAAGAAGCAGTGCGCTTGTTCTACGTCGGCATGACCCGGGCGCGCGAGCATCTGGAAATGGTGACTTATCGGGAGCGGGATGGGGAGTCGGTGAAGGAGTCCGCGTTCGTCACTGCGGTGCGCGGCATCGTGAAGCCGGAGCAGGAGCGTGGGGGCAGGATCGGCGGTTCGTCCGATCGCTCAGCCCGGCGCACGGAAGCGGCTGGTGAGCGGGGCAGAGGGGGCGCGGCTGGACGTGCGGTTCCATCCGCGCGATCGGGGGCTGTCGCAGACGACGGCAGCTCCTCCGGCGTAATCGTGCAGGAGCGGAGCGGGGGAGCGAATGCTCCGCTCCATCCGAATACGATTCGCAAGGAGGCTGAGCTTGTACAAGGAGCGAAGGTAAGACATCGCGTATTCGGTACGGGAGTGATCGAACGCTGGGACGGCGAGCGGATATGGTTACAGTACCCGTCAGGTCCGAAAGTGTTGTCTCTGGCTACTTGTTTGTCAATGGGACTACTGGAAGGCGCGTATTAGCGCTTCCAGTAGTCTTTTTTTCGATAACGTCTATTCAAACTATTTAATGTGTGCTAAGATAATCGTACCATTTGGTTAAGCGGTTACCCTACCCTTTTGTGAAAAGAGGTTTTAGTGTGAAAATGATCAACATCGGACTGATTGGCGCTGGACGAATAGGGCAAATTCATGCAGAAAATATTTTGACGATGCCACATGTCCAAGTAAAGACAGTTTCAGATTTGGTGCCTGAGAAGATCAAGGTATGGGCGGAAAGTGTATCCATTCCGAATGTCACTAATCGTGTAGAAGATATTTTTGAAGACCCTTCCATTGATGCTGTGCTTATCTGTTCTTCGACCCATACCCATACGGATTTGATAGAACGAGCAGCAGTGGCGGGCAAGCATGTTTTTTGCGAGAAGCCGATCAGCTTCAACATTCAGCAGACGAAAAGAGCAGTTGAAGCGATCAAACAAGCAAAACTACAATTCCAAACGGGATTTAACCGCAGGTTCGACCCTAATTTCAGTCGAGTGCGTGAATGGATTACCGAAGGTCGAATAGGTGAGCCGCATATTATAAAAATTACATCAAGAGATCCTGCGCCGCCCCCATATGAGTATATTAAGGTATCGGGCGGATTGTTTATCGATATGGCGATTCACGATTTCGATATGGCGAGATTTCTGAGCGGCAGCGAGGTAGAAGAGGTAAGTGTAGCCGGAGCTGTACTGATTGATCCAATGATTGGTGAGCTTGACGATATTGATACAGCGATTACAACTTTGCGATTCAAGAATGGCTCACTAGCTGTTATTGATAACAGCAGGAAGGCGGCGTATGGATACGATCAGCGAGTAGAAGTGTTTGGCTCTGAAGGCCAAGTTAATGTGCAAAATCAATTTCCCAACTCTGCTGAATTGAGCAATGGGCAAGGCGTATTTAAGGATAAGCCGCAATATTTCTTCTTGGAGCGATATAAGGAATCTTACTTGAAGGAGATTAAAAGTTTCATTGACGCGATCCGGTGTGGAGATGCAACACCTGTAACAGGAGAGGACGGCTATCAAGCGGAACTGATTGCTTTGGCAGCCAAGACATCATTAGCGGAGCAACGACCCGTCAAAATATCGGAAATGGCATAAACTCGGCTAGATCTTCAAAAAAAGAGAGCAACTAGCTAGAAGATATGCGAGAAAAGGTTAAGCGATTACCTTAATTCATTCGAGGGAGGCGGAATAAGTGGAAACAATTCGATTAACAATGGCTCAAGCTTTAGTGAAGTTTCTGGATCAGCAGTTTGTTTCTCTTGATGGACAAGAACATAAGTTTGTAGAAGGGATCATGGGCATTTTCGGTCACGGCAATGTAACCGGGATCGGAGAGGCTCTGGAACAAGACCCCGGCGAACTGACATTTATACAGGGCAAAAACGAGCAAGGCATGGTTCATGCCGCAACGGCTTATGCGAAACAAAAAAATAGACTTGGCATCTATGCATGCACAAGCTCAATCGGCCCTGGAGCATTGAACATGGCAACTGCGGCTGCAACAGCTACAGTAAACCGGATTCCGGTGCTTCTGTTGCCTGGCGACATCTTCGTGGATCGTCAGCCGGATCCTGTGCTGCAGCAGATGGAAGTGCCTTCAGATTATACAATATCTGCGAACGACGCTTTTAAGCCGTTGAGTCGTTATTGGGACCGCATCTCGCGTCCGGAGCAGCTTATGAGCGCTTGCACGCAGGCTATGCGTGTATTGACAGATCCTGTGGAGACAGGCGCGGTAACGTTATGTCTTCCGCAAGATGTTCAGAGCGAGGCTTATGATTATCCAGTGTCCTTCTTCCAGAGACGAGTGCATTATATTGAGCGCCGGCCTGTAGCTGCTTCGGCATTGCAGCGTGCTGTGCAACTGATAAAGCGCAAGCGCAAACCATTAATTATTGCCGGCGGCGGTGTGCACTACGCATTGGCGACGGAAGAGTTGAAGCGCTTCGCAGAACGATTCCAGATTCCTGTTGTGGAGACACAAGCGGGGAAGAGCGCCCTGCCATGGGATCATCCGCTTAATATGGGAGGCGTTGGCGTTACGGGATCGCTTGCCGGCAATCGCCTGGCGCAAGAAGCGGATCTCATTATTACGGTAGGCACTCGCCTGGCCGATTTCCCGACAGGCTCTAAGTCAATGTTCCAACACCCGAATATTGAATTGTTGAATATTAACATTAGCAGCTTCGATGCGATTAAGATGAACGGGCATCAACTCGTTGGCGATGCGCGTGAAGCGTTGAACGCTCTTCAATCTGAGCTTCAGGATGGCGAAGAAACCTATTATGAGCCTTCCAGGCTGCAGCAACTGAAGAAGGAATGGGACCAGGAAGTGGATCGCTTGTATGCGATTGAAAGAACGGATGGTTTAGCTCAAACGACTGTCGTAGGCGCGGTGAATGAAACGATTGATGAACGAGACGTCATCGTCTGCGCAGCGGGCAGCCTTCCAGGAGATCTTCACCGCTTATGGAGAAGCAAGCAGCCGAAAACGTACCACATGGAATACGGCTTCTCTTGTATGGGGTATGAAGTGTCTGGCGCCTTCGGCGTGAAACTGGCGGAGCCTGACAGAGAAGTTTACGCTATCGTCGGCGATGGAAGCTTCCTCATGCTTCATTCCGAGTTGTTGACGAGTGTGCAGGAACGGAAAAAAATGAATGTCATTTTGCTCGATAATAACGGGTTTCAATGTATTCATAACCTGCAGCGGGCTCATGGAAGCAATGGATTCGGCAACGAATTCCGCTACCGTGACAACTCAACCGGCAAGTTGAACGGAGAACATGTGCAAGTGGACTTTGCCGGATATGCGAGAAGCCTTGGGGTTACTGTGTTTACAGCGGGCTCGATCGATGAATTGAAGGAAGCCATTCAAGCAGCGCGTAAAGAAGAAGGCTCGACGCTAATTGAAGTAAAGGTGCTGGCAGGGACCAATACAGAAGGTTACGACTCTTGGTGGCGAGTAGATACGGCCGCGGTCTCCAAGAGTGGATCGGTTAAGCAAGCTTACGAAGCTAATCAAGAGCAGCTAGCCAGAATCAAACCCTATTAAAAGGAGACAGCGATCGATGCAAATCGGAAAATGGAAGTTCGGCATATCGCCGATCAATTGGGTCAATGAAGATGTGCATGCCATTGGAGATCATTACACATGCCATCAACTGTTGAATGACTTTACTGCATTAGGATTCACAGGGACGGAGAACTGTCGCAAATTCCCGCAAGATCCGGCTGAGTTGAAGCAAGTATTGACAACCAAAGGGCTGCAGTTGACCTCTCAATGGAAAGGTGTCATTTTCGCCGATCCTTCCTTACGCCAGGAAGAACTTGATGCTTACAGACGTCATGCCGAATTTCTGCATTATATGGGAGCCAAGCATGTGGTCACATGTGAAATCGGGGGTTCTCCTCATGCGGACCCTCGCGGCTTGGAGCAAAAAGAAGTGCAGCGCCTGACTGATGAGCAATGGAAATATATGACGGAAGGTCTGCAGCAAGCAGGTGAAATATGCAACGAGTTGGGCATGAAGCTCATCTATCATTATCATGCCAGTACAGTTGTAGAGCATGAGCATGAAATTGATCGCTTAATGGACATGACCGATCCGAAGCTTGTTCATCTGCTGTATGATACAGGCCATGCTTATTACGGTGGGACCGATCCGTTAACGCTGCTCAGGAAGCATCGCAATCGGATAGCGTATATCCACCTGAAGGATGTGCGAGACGATGTGCTGCAGCGTGTAAAGCGTGAGTCGATACCGTTCATTGATGCCGTCGTTCAAGGCGTGTTCACGGTACCGGGTGATGGCGTTATCGACTTCAAACCGATATTCCAGGCACTAAAACAACAAGACTACGAAGGTTGGATGATTATCGAAGCGGAACAGGATCCGGATAAAGCGGAGCCCAATCAGTATGCGAGACAATCGATTGCGTACTTGCATGAAACGATTGACAGCTTAATTTAGAAGGAGAGTGATCACATGTCCAGACTGCTTGTACCTCAACATCATCCGGATGCCGAAGGCAACGTATTGAAGGTAACCCCGGAGTCTGCCGGCTGGCGTTATGTTGGATTTGAGCTATATACGTTAGCAGAAGGCGAGAAGTTAACAAAAATGACGGGAAATCAGGAAGTATGCGTCGTCTTGCTATCAGGATTGGCCGATGTGCATGTCTCGCAGAATTCCTTTGAGAATATTGGCCGCCGGATGAGTGTGTTTGACAAAATTCCACCTTATTCTGTATACGTACCGAATGAGGATGAACTGCGGATCACCGCTTTAACCCAGTTGGAAGTTGCGCTCTGCTATGCACCGGGCCACGGGAATCATAAAGCAAGATTAATTCCACCGGAAGATGTAGCCGTTGAACCACGTGGTTACGGCCATATGACCCGGCAAATTCACAACATTTTACCTGAGCAGACCCTGGCGGACAGCTTGTTGGTCGTCGAAGTTTTTACTCCGGAAGGACACTGGTCCAGCTACCCGCCGCATAAGCATGATCAGGAAAATTTACCGCATGAGTCGTATCTCGAGGAAACCTATTACCATAAAGTAAATCCGGGTCACGGCTTTGTGGTTCAGCGAGTGTATACAGACGATCGATCCTTAAATGAGACGATGGCCGTTGCAGACGGGCAAGCCGTGATGGTGCCTAAAGGCTATCATCCAGTGTCGGCTCCGCCGGGATATGAAAGCTATTATTTGAATGTAATGGCTGGACCTGTCCGGACATGGAAGTTCCATAACGATCCCGACCATGAGTGGTTATTTCAACCGAAGGAGTGATGAGAAAGTGAATGCAATCCCATTCGAATCAGGACGGAAATTAGACTGTGTCAGCCTAGGAAGATTATGCATTGATCTGAATGCTAACGAAATTCATCGTCCGATGGAGGAGACGCGTACATTCACGAAATATTTGGGCGGTTCACCGGCCAATATTACGGTAGCGATGAGCAGATTAGGGTTGAAAACGGGATTTATCGGACGAGTATCTGACGATCAATTTGGAAGATACATTATACAATACTTGAAAGATCAGTCGATAAGCACGGATAATGTCGTCATTGATCGCACAGGCAGCGTTACCGGTCTTGCGTTCACGGAGATTCTATCTCCTACCGATTGCAGCATTCTCATGTATCGCGACAATGCAGCAGATTTGAAGCTGGAACCTAATGATGTATGCGAACAGACCATTGCGAACAGTAAGGCATTGCTCATCTCAGGTACAGCACTTGCCAAAAGTCCGTCCCGCGAAGCTGTATTTCTCGCTTTAGACTATGCCAAAAAGCATAATGTCGTCGTTATTTTCGATATTGATTATCGTCCGTATACATGGGCAAGTCAAGATGAGATCGGCATTTACTGCCGTCTGGTAGCGGAAAAATCTCACGTCATCATTGGCGGAAGAGAAGAGTTCGATCTGATGGAGACGGTGACCGATCCGGATCAAATCAATGATGATCATACTGCGCGGACCTGGTTTAGTCATGTAGCGCAAATTGTCGTAGTGAAGCATGGCGGCGACGGATCGATCACGTTTACTAGAGACGGCGGGCAATGGAAGGGCCGCACCTTCCCGAATGAAGTGGTGAAGACGTTTGGAGCAGGAGACGCTTTTGCCGGTGCGTTCATCTATGGACTTATGCAAGGTTGGCCGATTGAACGCTGTCAGGAGTATGGAGCGGCCGGAGCATCCATCGTTGTCGGAAGCCATAGCTGCTCAGATGCGATGCCGACTGTTGAACAGATCGAGACCCATATGAAGAAGTATGAATAACAAGATGAAGTATGGAGCAACGACTGCAATACGCAATCAGAATGTAATGGAGGATGATGAATATGGCAAATCAAACAGAGCAATTAAAAAATTTCATTGGCGGTGCCTGGCAGCCATCAGTCACTTCCCGCTATGATGAGGTGCCCAATCCTGCAACAGGTGAAATCTTGGCATATGTGCCGATCTCCACGCAGGAGGATGTGGACAAGGCGGTAGCATCGGCGAAAGCAGCCTATCAACAATGGAAGCAAGTAGCGGTGCCGAAAAGAGCCCGCATCTTGTTCAAATATCAACAGCTGCTCGTGGACAACTGGGAGGAGCTTGCCAAGCTGGTCACGATGGAGAATGGCAAGAGCTATAAGGAAGCATACGGCGAAGTGCAGCGAGGCATTGAATGCGTAGAATTCGCTGCAGGCGCACCAACCTTGATGATGGGCGACACCTTGCCCGATATTGCGACGAATATAGAGTCTAGCATGTATCGCTATCCGATAGGGGTAGTAGGCGGCATATCGCCGTTCAATTTCCCTATGATGGTGCCATGCTGGATGTTCCCATTAGCGATTGCTTGCGGCAATACATTCGTATTGAAGCCTTCGGAACGAACGCCGCTTCTGGCTAATCGGCTGGCAGAGCTGTTCCAGGAAGCGGGTCTGCCTGATGGTGTATTAAATATCGTTCATGGAGCCAAGGATGTGGTGAACGGTCTATTGAATCATTCCGACGTAGCAGCCATCTCGTTCGTCGGATCTCAGCCGGTGGCTGAATATGTGTACAAGACTGCGGCGGCGAATGGCAAGCGTGTGCAGGCGTTAGGCGGAGCGAAGAACCATTCTATTGTTATGCCAGATGCGGATATGGAGCTTACGGTGAAAGAAATTATCGCCGCATCGTTTGGTTCTGCCGGTGAACGTTGCATGGCTTGCTCGGTAGTTGTTGCTGTTGGCGATACGGCAGATGCGCTTGTCGATCAACTTGTTGCACATGCGGAGAAGATTACGATGGGCGATGGAATGCAAGACGACGTCTTCCTGGGGCCCGTCATTCGCGAATCTCACAAAACGAGAACGCTTGGTTATATAGAGAAAGGTGTAGAGCAAGGTGCGACGCTGAGATTGGATGGCCGTAACCGTGAAGAGTCGAATGGCAAAGGTTACTTCGTCGGTCCAACCATCTTCGACAACGTGACGAAGGAGATGGTTATTTGGGAAGATGAAATATTCGCTCCTGTCTTGCAAATTGTACGAGTAGAATCATTGGATGAAGCGATAGCGCTTGCTAATGAATCCGAATTTGCGAATGGCGGGTGCATCTACACCGACAGCGCGAAGGCGATCCGTCAGTTCCGTGAGCAGATCGATGCCGGCATGCTGGGCATAAATGTCGGGGTACCTGCCCCGATGGCATTCTTCCCATTCTCGGGCTACAAGAAATCATTCTATGGCGATCTCCATGCCAACGGCAAGGACGGTGTAGAATTCTACACGAGAAAAAAAATGACTGTCGCACGTTATTAATCCATTCCGTGAGGAATACAATCCGGCTAATGCAGCCGGATTGTATTTTTTCTTTATAATACGTGCTCTTAACTTGCGTCTGAAAGACTAAAAGCCTATGATAGGAAGAGCGCAGTCAACGGAGAGGAGAAGCCGAATTAAATGAAGCCGACGATTTACGATGTGGCGGAAAAATCCGGAGTATCGATTGCGACCGTATCCAAAGTCATCAACAATACCGGACGCATATCCAAGAGCACCCGAGAGAAGGTGACTCAAATCATGAACGAGTTGCAGTATCAGCCGAGCATTATTGCATCAGCGCTGACTGGTAAGATAACGTTTACGTTCGGTATGATTATCCCCGATCTAGCCAACCCCTTTTTTGCGGAAATTGCAAGAGCGGTAGAAGATAGAGCGCATGAGCTGGGATTCAGTATGATTATATGCAGCACGGACAATAGCTTGGATAAAGAGTTAAAGTACACATCGCTCTTATTAAATAAAAATGTAGACGGCATCATTTTGGCTACGGGCAGGGATCACGAAAGAGATTCTTCTCTACACGAAATAATAAGCAAAAAAGTTCCAGTGGTGCTGATCGCACGTGAAATGCCAGCATTAGCTATAGATACTGTTCTAGTCGACGATTATTTGGGCGGGCTCCAGGCCACGGCGCATTTGATCGAGCAAGGTCACCAAAGGATCGCTGTCATTGCGGAATACGAGAATATTATGAGCAGCAGAGAGCGCGTTCGAGGTTATAAGGCAGCTTTGTCCAATGCCGGTATACCGTTTGACGAGAGCATGATAGTCAATTGCGGACATTCTATTGATGACGGTAAGCAAAGTATGCGTAGCCTAATACAAAGCGGAAACCCGCCGACTGCCATTTTTGCCTGTAATGATATCATCGCCATTGGAGCCATTCAGGCAGCAAGAGAACTTGAGGTGAAGGTGCCAGATCATATGTCGGTGATAGGATTTGATAATACGGTAATGGCCACACTGATAGCTCCTCAATTGACGACTATAGCTCAGCCTATTAAAGAGATGGGCCGTTATGCAGCAGATTTGCTTATTAGTGAAATAAAAGGAACCAAATCAGCAAAACAACGAATTGTTTTGCTTCCCGAATTGGTTGTCAGGCAGAGTACTGGCGAGCCGCAAATAGCGAAATAATAGTGATGAATATAGAATGTCCCTTCTAATGTATATAGAGAGGGGCATTTTTTATTGACAAACTACAAACAAGGGATATAATGATTAACAAGGGTAAGCGCTTAACTAAAAGGGGCAATGATTTGAAAGGAGTGAATAGAAGCTTGATTCGATGGCACAGACGAAAGTGTTAAGGAGGGTTGCTATTGGATATATGGCATATTGATTACTTGGAAATTGCTATTAGAATGAGTGTCGCCTTGTTGTTAGGTGGCATAATCGGCATAGAGAGAGAATTGAAGAACCATCAGGCCGGTTTTCGCACGCATATACTAGTCTGTATGGGTTCGACCTTAATTATGATACTTTCCATATACGGATTTCCGCAATTTGTGAATGAACCAAATGTCAGAATAGATCCTGCCCGGCTTGCCGCACAAGTTGTAAGCGGTATAGGATTTCTAGGTGCGGGAACGATCATCCGACACGGACTGAATGTAAAGGGGTTAACGACAGCCGCCAGCTTGTGGGTATCCGCAGGAATCGGCCTTTCCATAGGCGCGGGATTTTATTTTGCAGCAGGAATCACGACAGTGATGGTTGTATTCAGTTTGTTGATTTTGAATAAAATTGAGTCGCTCATGTTCCGCCGTAAGGTAGAGCTTATGCTAGAGATCAGTGATCAGCCCGGGGCTCTTATTACGATTATTAATTTTCTTAAAGATCAAGGTCTGAGTGTCAAAAATATGACGTTGACCCAGTCACATCACAGGGAGGGAGATATACCTAGACTAGAAGTGAAATTGTCTGTTAAAGGGCATCACAAGCTTCATAAAGGGCTTATACTAGAACATTTGAAGCACTTATCAGAAGTTAAACAAGTACAAATAGATGGCTTATCTTGAAGATTCATACTTGTGGTAGGTTTTGGGTGGTATTTTGAAGTAAGGAGAGGAGCAACAATGGAAAAGCTGCTGCATAAGAAGACAGAATTGTATCCAAAGGACACGCAAACGCATATTCGGTATAAATTTGTATTAGATCAACCAGCAAGCCGGTTGAATTTTATGGTCAAATACAGCCCCAAGGAATGGAACGACGAGCAACTTTCTAAGCAAGTCATTGAAGAAAGTCTGTTGAAATACAATGGAACGGCTGATGCGAGCCAGGAAGATACATGGAAACGGTTTGTCCCCTTGAAAAATCTGATTACATTTTCTATTGATGATTGTAACGGGTTTCGCGGAGCATGCCATCGGCAAAATCCGGATCAAATCTTGATGATAGATGAAGATTCCGCATCCCCAGGCCTTATTCCGGGTAAGCTGCCCACCGGACATTGGGAGATTACTTTAAGTATTCATGCGTTGTTGACACCTTCCTGTCATTGTGAGCTGCTGGTCTGGAAAGGAGAGACGAAATATGAAAAATTGGCTTCCTTATGAACTTCATACGCATACGTATCATAGCGACGGCAATCACTCCTTATTAGAGATGGCGGAAGCGGCAAAGGAGATGGGTCTGCATGGTTTTGCTTCGACGGACCACAATACGATGACCGCTCTCCTAGATAAGGAGCAAGTCGAACTGAAGACTAGCATGCGTATTATCCGAGGGTTGGAATGGACGACTTTTTTCGGCCATATGGTTGCTCTTGGTGTTGACCGATATGTGGAATGGCGTGACTTGGGCATAGACGATATTCATACAGGCATTGCACGAATCCACGAAGCTGGAGGGCTTGCGGGGATTGCACATCCTTATCGAGTAGGAAGCCCCTTGTGCACCGGCTGTTATTGGGAATATCCAATAACCGACTGGCATGATGTTGATTACTTGGAAGTGTGGTCTTATACATTCCCGTCTATTATGAAATCGAATCAGAGAGCGTTTCAGTTATGGGATGATCTATTGAATCAAGGGTACCGGATAACTGGTGTGTGCGGCCGCGATTGGCATGTCATTCCAGACAATGAACCGAATCCGATTGCAGTTTCCTACATCTATTGCGATAAACAAGAGAATTCATCAGTGCAGGAGCGCCAGGTTATTGAAGCTATAAGCAAGGGAAAAGTAACTGTTTCAGTAGGGCCATTGCTTACCTTCGAAATCGTATATAATAATCAGAAGTATGAGATTGGTGATGAAATCGATGTAAGCCAACCTGATGAAAACTTTGAAATTCTGTTTACCTTAGATACTTTGACCCGGGCTGGCATTTGGGATGTGAAAGAACAGGAATTTACGGTGAAGTTGAAAAGCAATGCAGGCCTTCTTAATGAATTGAAGGTTTCTCCAGGCAATCCGAATCTTTCACATACAATCCAATTTGATGATTTGCGGTGGCTACGCGCAGAATTACATGGCGAGTTAATGGGAATTCATACGATGATTGCCTTTACGAATCCGGTTTATTTTACAAATGGGCGATATATCGAAATTCAGGGAAAATAAGGAATAAAATAATGTGAGCCTTGGAGATGAAAAAGCGTTATGCTAAGGGAAGAACATGAAGATTGACGTTTCCTTTCCCGGTGGCAGATGATACGCGATCCAAGGCTTCTTAGTCTATTTGAGAAGTTATAAGGTTTAAGCGGAAGGGAGTACTAACATGTCAATTCCTTTGATTACGGCTCACACCGGGTGCATGAATACGGAAGCCAACACTTTGGAATCTGTAGTAGAAGGTATCAGACACGGTGCTGATGTGGTAGAAGTAGATGTTCGCGCGACAAGGGACGGAATTTCTGTATTAGCTCACGATGTGCATGTTCCAGTAGGTGATCGGCTGCTGCCGATTATGGACATGGACTATGTGAATAGCGGCTTGACCCGACTGGATGAAGTGCTTGAGCTTGTGAAACGGCATAATAAGATTGCGAATCTGGATCTGAAAACAATTGATGCTGCTGATTCTATGATAGAATGCGTACAAAGCTTGGATATGCTCGATCGGGTCATCGTAACCGGCTGTCATCAGCGCGAGGCGAGCGAGCTTAAGCGGCGCTATTCGAAGGTACAGGTGCTGTTGAACACGGATGTTGAATGGTTTGACGGGCGGGACTATAACGAAGCGGTGAATCATGCTTGTCGGATTGCAGTGGACACCGGCTGCTGCGGCATCAATATCAACTATAAGTATGTGCGTTCACAATTAATAGACAGAGCATCGCAACTGTATCTGCCCGTGTCGGTATGGACGGTGGATGATATATTTGTGATGAAGTCTCTCGTTGATATGGGCGCACATTCCATTACGACGAATAAGGTGTATGAACTTTCCTTATTGTTGAATAACAGCAGTACAAGTTAATCGAAGAAACTGGCATTTAGTTATTTGAAGGGAGTTGCATTATGGGAATCCGCAGTAAGTTGCTCATTATATTCATCCTGTTAAGTGCTTTGCCTGTACTTACTGTTGGCATTTTTTACTCTTATGAGACGCGACAGACTGTAAAACAACAAGTTGGAGACTTCGCCCAGCGTTTGGTCAGTCAACAAGCCATTATATTAAGCGGAAGGATTTCCGAATTGGAGAAGGCTATTAATATCGTTATGCACAATAGCGAGATGCTGGATCTACTCTCACAAACAACAAATGCCAGTTTAATAGAAGAAATTAATCGTGGTTTGAGAATAAAAGAATCGATGGAACTTATTGTATACCAGCATTTATCAGTGAAGTCGGCTATTTGGTTTGATTTTAATAATGAAGTAAAAGTTTATGGCGAGAAAATTGCCGGCTCATATAGTGATAAGTTACCCCAATACAGCAGATATTTTCTTGATAATCAAGAGGCATTAAAAAGTAGTGAATTGTTCAATGAAATCGTGCAAGGAAATGGTCGCCCATTTTGGGTAACGGGCCTGCAAGAGGATTATAATCGTATTTTTCTAATGAAATATTTGTTCAACTGGAAGCAATCCAAGCCTCTAGGCATTATCATTTTTGCTATTGATCCGGACAAGCTTTTCGAGTTTGATATAGAGACTGATTTCCAATCGATTTACGAAACGATGACACTAGATCGAGATGGAAAGGTGTTTAATCATTCCGAACAAACGAAGTTGGGAGAAAGGGTGAATACGGATTATTGGGTTGAGATTCAGAATGGAGGAAGCTCAGCATTTACTTCCGGTTCAGATTTAGTTTCTTACAGTGAGGTAAACAATGGCTGGTACTTGGTTAGTTCAGTGCCGGTATCTTCTTTGATGCAGGATTTGACACGTGTTCATCGGGCTACTATGATCATCGCTCTCCTTTGTATCGTTTTATCCATTACCATTGCTTTCTTGTTTTCCAAGCATTTTTCCCAGCGTATCTATCAATTGATTCGCAAAATGCTTCGTATTGAAACGGGGGATTGGCGAATACAGGAACGAGTGAAAGGGAACGATGAGATTAGTGTATTAGATCGTCATTTTGACAGGATGGTGCAGCGACTACATGAATTAATTCGCAAAAATTATATCCAGGAACTAAAGCAACGTGAAGCGGAGTTGAACGCTCTGCAATTTCAAATTAACCCGCATTTTTTATATAATACACTGGAATCTATTAATTCTATCGCACTTGTTAATGGACGAGATGATATCAGAGAAATTAGCCAACGCTTAGGGAACATGTTCCGTTACAGTATTCATAAAAAGCAAAATCAACTTGTTCGTTTGAAAGATGAATTGCAGCATATTGAGAACTACATTTATTTACAGAAGGTTCGTTTTGGCGATTCTTTTGAAGTGCATTATGACATTAACAAATGTGTAACCAATCAGAAAATCGTTAAGTTCATTTTGCAACCTATCGTAGAGAATGCAATTGTTCATGGTTTTGAACATTTAAGGGAAAAAGGAAGGCTGTATGTGCGCGCATATCAAGAATCCGGGCTGTTAATTTTGGAAGTACAGGATAACGGATCGGGTATTCAAGAAGAAAAGCTAAGGGAAATGACTGATCAGTTGGAGCACGGACTAGAAGTTGACAGTATAGATCGAGATGAAAAAAGCGGCATTGGACTCAGCAATGTTCATCAGCGGATCATATTGACATGCGGAGCATCTTACGGTTTGAAAATAAGCAGTTCTCTGCATAAGGGCACATGTGTGATGATTCGTTTACCTTTTTATAATCGCGGAGGGGGCGAAAAAGATGAAGATTCTGGTCGTTGATGATGAAAAGCTAATCAGAGATGGTATTGCTTTTATGCTGAAGCACAAATTCTACCATTACGAAAATGTATATGAATTTCGAAATGGAGAGGAGGCCTTGTCCTGGTTAGAAGAAGAGAAAGCGGATTTAATTATTACTGATGTGCGAATGCCTTATGTGGACGGTATTGAATTGATCAGAAGAGTGAAGAAAATGCAACCTTCCGTTCACTTTATCATTATAAGCGGTTATGCTGAGTTTCATTATGCCGAACAGGCATTGAATATGGGGGTAAGTGGATATTTATTAAAACCGATTCAAGATCAGGCATTCAAGGAAACGATGGATAAGGTGCTAACTGAAATTGAAGAGATTCGTAACAAGGATCAACTTCAAACAGAATACGAACGTTTAAGTAAAAAAATGGATGATTCAAGCCTGGAGCAGAAACTGCATCTGTTTTTCAAGACAGGACAAGAAGGAGCAGTAGATGAAATTGCCTCTTTCTTACCTCCTGACCATTCCTATGTATTAGCAATTGTCCATATCGATGGAGCCAGTTTCTATCAATCGACTTTTCAATATAGTGATTTGGATTTAATCAAGTTCAGTTTAAATAATTTATTACAAGAGTATTCGGACAAAACTCCCTTGAAAGCCGTATTGTGTAACCATTTCACTGATCGGAATCAACAATTCGTTTTGCTTTCAAATGAAGACGAGCAGCAATTGCGAAAACAATATGCTGCTATTTTAATGCAGTGGCACG
Organism: Paenibacillus chungangensis; assembly: GCF_042675905.1. Classification (NCBI taxonomy): domain Bacteria; kingdom Bacillati; phylum Bacillota; class Bacilli; order Caryophanales; family Paenibacillaceae; genus Paenibacillus; species Paenibacillus chungangensis. The sequence continues at coordinate 411,143 of NZ_JBHTJZ010000004.1, forward strand.
TTAATCTAAGTGAATACTTGAATTTAAGTGTCACAATAGGTGTGAGTCGCGTACATATGGGCTTACATACAAATTTGTACCGCGAAGCGCATGATGCTTATCATCAAAGGTTTATCCAGGGGTCAAATCGAGTTCTTCACTATGTATTGCAACAGAAAAATTGGAAGCTTCCACGCGCTCAATTACAACTTCTTCAAAAATACATGGAACGTCAAGACTTACATGCAGTCGGCTTGATTTTAGATGAATTATTCGCCAATGAAACTTACACGCATAGTAGTGTTAACTATATTTATGCTCTATGGCTGGAGATTTGGAATTTAATTATACTTCTTGCCCACAGGTTGAATGTGGAACAAGATACAGAATGGGAGACGGTGTTTATCAATGAATCGACTCTTAATCGTTTTACTACTTTGCAAGATATGAAAAAATATATATACTCGTTTATTTCTAATTTATTTTGTGATGACTACAATCAGAAACCAGATGCTATTCATACGGTTTTGCGCGTTAAACAATATATTGACAATCATTATGAGCAAGAATTGAGTTTGAATGAGCTTGCCATGCAATTTGCAATGGTGCCAAGTTATTTTTCCACTATGTTTAAAAAAGTATGCGGTCAATCTTTCAAAAAGTATGTGACTGATTTGAGAATAGCAGCAGCTAAACAACTTCTATTGGAATCGGATAGTATTGTTGATGATATAGCTCAAGCCGTAGGTTATGCTGATGTACAATATTTTTATCGAGTCTTCAAACAACAGACAGGTATGACACCATTGCAATATCGCCATTCTAAAAAAAATCCAAAACATCTTTAATATATGTCCATTATCCTGCTTTCAACTATAGGCTACACTGAATACACGTCCATGAGAATGAGTTGAAAATAACAGGAGGAATGACGATATGCGGAAATCTGTACCTTTATTGGTTAGTTTAGCACTACTTCTAAATGTTCTTGCAGGATGTGGAAAAAATGAAGTTGAAACAAGTGCAAATGATAACACTAAAAAACGAAAGGGCAATGTAACAATTACCTATGCGTTGTGGAGTCCCGATCAGGAACCGGGCATACGTCAAGTGTTGGATCAGTTTGAAGCAGATAATCCTGGCATTAAGGTGAAAATGGAAAATACGCCTTGGGATGAGTATTGGACTAAGCTTGAGGCCGCAGCTACCGGAGGGGTAGCGCCAGATGTATTTTGGATGCATGCTAATCAATTTGTGAAGTATGCCAGTAATGGGATATTGTTGGATGTTGGAAATTTAATGAATACGGATGATTATCCTTCCAGTTTGTCAGAACTCTATCAATATGACGGTGTTCAATATGCAGTACCTAAAGATTTTGATACCGTTGCTTTATTTTACAATACGAAACTTTTTGATGATAAAGGTATTCCTTATCCAGATGACACATGGGACTATGACAAGTTGTTAATGGTTGCAAAACAGATGACGGATCAGGAGAAAGGTATATATGGTTTTGGCGCTCCGAATACTAACCATCAAGGTTATTATAATCTGATTTATCAAAACGGCGGGTACGTGATTGCTGATGATAAGACTCATTCTGGGTATAATCAACCAGAGGCGATTGCCGCGGTCCAATTTTATAAGGATTTAATCGATAAACACCAAGTTTCACCTACAGTAGAACAATTTTCAGATACCGATGCAATGGCGTTATTTGCAGCTGATAAACTTGCTATGCTGTTTTTAGGTTCGTGGAAAATGAGTGCATTAATAAAAAATGAAGATATTAAAGACCATTTTAATATGACTGTACTGCCGGAATGGCAGGAACGAGCGACGATATACAACGGGCTTGGCCATTCTATCTCATCAACTACCGAGCATCCTGAAGAAGCGAAAAAGCTGATCGAGTTTTTAGCTTCTAAAGAAGCTCAAGATATGCTTTCTAAAACCGGTATCGCCATCTCGGCATTTCATGATACACAACAAGGGTGGATCGATTATTATTCGGATTATAACACGAAAGCTATAGTGGATATGATTGCTTATGGAGTTCCGTTACCTTCTTCTAAAACAAAGTTGAAATGGGAGCAAATTGAACGAGATGTCATGCGTAAAATTTACTCAGGTGAAGTAACTGTTGAAGACGGCATGAAGCTGATTGCAGATCAGGTGGACAATCATTTGGCAACAGAATAACCATCGCCGAGGGCAAGGCTTGAAATGCCTTGTCCTCTTTTCACTTCACAGAAGGAGGGTACAATGCAGCGACGATTTTCATATACGGCTTGGGCTTATCTACTGATAGCTCCTACAATGATCGGTTTGGTCATTTTGAATATCATCCCTTTTTTTCACAGTATGTTTCTAAGTTTCACACAATCACAAGGATTTGGTAATTACAGTTGGACGGGGTTTTCGAACTTTATCCGAATGATGCAAGATATCAAAGTATGGAAGGCAACATTTAATACATTTGCCTTTACAATTATTACAGTCCCCGTCGGGGTGTTTATCTCACTGGTATTAGCTGTGCTGCTTAATTCAAATCTAAAAGGACGTTTGCTGTTTCGTATTATTTATTTTATGCCATTGGTTGTGGCACCGGCCGCAGTAGCGATGATTTGGCGCTGGATGTTTAATTCAGATTACGGTATTATCAATCATTTTATGGGGATGTTCGGCATCTCTAATATTCAATGGTTGACTAATCCATCACTAGCTATTGTATCTATTTCAATCGTAGCAATATGGAGTCTAGTCGGATACAATATGATCTTAATTTTAGCAGGGTTGCAAAATGTGCCGGATTTTTATTACGAAGCGGCTTCGCTGGACGGAGCTGGCCCAGTCCGACAATTTTTCTCGATTACGATTCCTCTTGTCTCACCGACTTTATTTTTTGTGGTAACGACAGGAGTGATGACGGCGATCAAACAATTTGATTTTATTTATATGATGATTGATGAAATGAATCCGGCAATTGATGAAGTGCAAACGCTTTTATATTTATTTTATCATCATGCGTTTGTTACAAATGAGAAAGGCTACGCTTCGGCTATTGTGTTCTTAACGTTCACTATTATCATGCTGTTGACATGGCTTCAATTCAAGCTGCAAAAAAGGTGGGTGCACTATGAATAATGCCGTGTTCATGCGAAAAGATCGCAATAAGTTGAGAGGGTACATCGTATTAGGGTATTTATTTTTAATTGCAGGAGCAATTACGATGCTGTTGCCGTTCGTCTGGATGATCGTTACATCGTTAAAATCATATGGTGAGGCTACGCGAGTTCCTTTGACGATTCTGCCGGAAAACTGGAAACCGGAAAATTATCAAGTTGCGTTAGATACTTTGCCGTTTGTCAGACTATACTTCAATACCTTTCTTATGATGGCCGCTCGTGTTGTTCTGGCCATTGTGTTCAGTTCAATGGCAGGCTATGCTTTTGCCCGTATGAAATTTCCGCTGCGAACTTTTTTATTTTCACTGGTGTTAATTCAGATGATGGTCCCACCGCATGTATATTTAATTCCTCAATACTTGATGGTGTTGGAGCTTGGCTGGCTGAATTCAATAAAAGCATTAATATTTCCCGGGTTGGTCAGCGCATTCGGCACCTTTTTGTTACATCAGTCATTTTTGGCAATTCCTAAGGAATTGGAAGAAGCAGCAGTGTTGGACGGGTGCAACCCATTCCAAATCTATTGGCGGATTATGCTGCCATTAGTAAAGGCAAACTTGGCGGCACTAGGTATTTTTACTGCTCTGTTCGCCTGGAAAGACTTGCTCTGGCCATTGATTGTCAATATGTCGATGGATAAAATGACTTTAGCTTCAGGTTTGGCTTCATTGCGTGGACAATACTTAACCGATTATCCAGTTTTAATGGCTGGTTCTGTAATCGCTATGGTTCCTATGATCATCTTGTTTTTCATGTTCCAGAAGCAGTTTATAAAAGGAATTGCCTTTACAGGTTCAAAATAATGAAAAGGTGGAGAAGTCAAACGTGTTTATAAATAGCATGCCGAATCGTGTACAAATTCAGTCTAATGGTGCATGGCTGGAGTTATCTGGTTCAGAACAGGGACAGGTTTGGGAAACCGGCAATACTAAGGTTTCGCTTCAGCAAAGTGATCAATTGCTATTATTGTTGCATTCACCCAGCGAAGCGGTAGAGAGAGTGAAATTTCGTTGGCAGATAGCTGTTTCTGATAAATTGAGAATCGTAAATGATCATTGGGAAAGAGGTTATGGTGATCTGGAGTGGCGTGGATTAATTGCCGAACGCGTTCTTCCGTGGTATTTTTTGGCTTATGATGGTAAAACGTCATATGGATGCGGGGTTCAAACAGGAGCCAATGCTTTCTGCTTCTGGCAAGTCGACTCGAATGGCATAACATTATGGATTGATGTTCGTAGTGGAGGCAGAGGCGTTCAGTTGGGTACACGCACCTTGCAGATGGCGACGGTTGTTACGCAAGAAGCAGTAACAGAAGAAAGTCAATTATTTTTATTCGCAAGAGCTTTTTGTCAGCGACTATGTCCATCACCCAAGCGCCCCTCATTTCCCGTATACGGAGGGAATAATTGGTATTACGCATACGGCGAGAGCTCGCATAGTGAGATATTAAAGGATGCCGAGTTGATGGCTGAATTGGCGAAAAACGAGTCAAACCGACCATTTATGATTATTGATGATGGTTGGCAATTGTGTCATGATGAACCAGCTTATAATGGCGGGCCTTGGTCAGTATCTAACTCAAAGTTTCCAAATATGGAAAAACTGGCGAGTGAAATGAAGCAAGCAGGTACGCGTCCGGGTATTTGGTTTCGTCCTCTGCTGACTATAGAAAAAACACCTGAAAATTGGATTTTACGACGCGGGGCAAGTGGAGAAAAAATATTGGATCCCAGTGTACCTGAAGTTTTGGAGAAAATCAGGTCAGATATTAAGCGTTTGACAGCTTGGGGTTATCAGTTGTTGAAACATGATTTCTCTACATACGATCTGCTTGGTCGCTACGGCTGGGCAATGGGATGGGAGATTACATCTTCGGATTGGGAGTTTCATGATACGTCGCGGACCACAGCCGAGATCATATTGGATATGTATCGCGCAATCGCTCAAGCAGCAGGAGATGCTACTGTACTAGGTTGCAATACAATAGGACATTTGTCCGCTGGCATTTTCGAGCTACAGCGTACGGGCGAGGATACGAGCGGGAAGTACTGGGAAAGAACTAGATTAATGGGCGTTAATACGTTGGCTTTTACAATGCCGAAGCATGGTACATTTTTTGATATAGATGCCGATTGTGTAGGATTAACTGATCAGGTCCTTTGGCACTATAATAAGCAGTGGCTTGATCTCCTCTCTCGAAGCGGCACACCGTTGTTAGTGTCCGTTGATCATAAAGCCGCAGGTGCAGAGCAGAGAGAAGCATTGCAGCAAGCGTTCCATCATGCCGCTAGCAAGCAACCTGTTGGAGAACCACTTGATTGGCTCCATACCACTGTACCAAACAAGTGGAAGCTGATGGGGGAAACCGTGCAATATGACTGGTATCGAAATGATGGAGTTATGTATTACAAAAAGAAGTAGCATCTTTGCTACGCAATAGTGATGGAATATAAGCCTTCTGTTCACGCTCGAGTGAATCAGGGGGCTTTTTGTTCTGTTACCTGTAGGGATATAGATTTTGTAAACTTCTTGTGATGCGGATAGAGATAATTTATAATTAAGCCGGAGTGGGAAAACGCTTACCTCAGAGGAGGTTTTTATGAAGAGTGCTATTTCTAAATGGTACAGAAATCGAAAAATTCAGGATAAAATCTTAGTTATTTTTTTACCTCTGGTCATTATTCCATTAGTAACAGTAGGGATTGTAACTAATCACATATTGACCACGGCGTTAATTAACAAGAATTATGAGGTAACTCAGAGCAATGCCATACTAATTACCGATCGAATTGATGAACTAGTGATTCAAACTGCGCATGCGGCGGATATGGTAACGATAAATTTAAATCGTATGTTTTCTGAATTTGATAGGGATAAGGTAGCTGAATATGAACGACGTTACAAAATTATTAATGAACTGAACAACGCCAAGTTGATATTTAGCAATATACATTCACTGCAGTTCGTACATCGTTCGGGAGTAACATACAGTACTATGCCTGATCCCCAGGAGCCAGTCGAGGGGCCGTTTCTACTCTCAATGCTAGAGGAAGTATCGGGAAGCGGAGGCAGGGATGTATGGTTCCTGATGACACAATGGAACGATACCGATGAGAAGATTATGAGTCTTGGGAAAGAAGTTATTCATATTATGACTGGAGAGGTGTTGGGCCAACTAGTTATTCATTTGAGTGAAAGTGATCTCTCTGCTCAGTTTTTAGATTCGCCAGAATACCGTCAATATTTTGTGATCAGTCATGAAGGTCAAATTATCTCAAGTACTGATGATCAGCAACTACTTAGAAAAATTCCCAGTACTCAGTTAACGGATTGGTTAAAAACCGGCAAGCAAATTGACAAAAGTGATAAGTGGGTAAATGAAGAAGTTTTGGTAGTGAAAGCTGAATTTAAGAAAAACGACTGGTCGCTAATAGTGGTTATTTCTTTAGATGATCTTCATATGAATAAACAAAAAATGTCAGCTTCGATCCTTCTCATTATCGCTATATGTATAGTAACAGTATTCTGGGGGGGGTACAAGTTATCGAGGGTAATTGCAAGACCAATTGTTCGACTAACTCGCGTGATGGGAAGAATCCATGAAGAAAGTTATGAGCTAGCTCCGTCTACATATAGTATCGATGAGATTGGACAGCTTACTGCAGGTTATAACAAGATGATTAAAAAACTTGATTTACTTATTGTCAGGATAAAACGAGAACAACGTAGCAAACAAGAGTACGAAATGGCCTTAATTCAATCTCAAATAAAACCTCATTTCTTGTACAATACTTTGGATGTTGTATATGTGTTGAGCGATTTAGGAAAATCGGATTTAGCTAAAGATGCAGCCAAAGCGCTAGCAGACTTTTATCGTTATTCATTAAGTAGTGGCAAGGATATTATTACACTTGAAGAAGAAGTGAATATGGTACAAGCCTACTTGTTCATTCAGCAAATCCGTTACAGGGATGTATTTAAATATCAAATCAACTTGGATCCACAAATAAATAAATACAGCATTATGAAGCTTACTCTTCAACCATTGGTTGAAAATGCCATTTATCATGGGCTTAGAGCAAAAGAAGATGGAGGAGAATTGAAAATAAGCGGGTATTTGGAGAAGGGGACCATATATCTCGAAGTGTTGGATACAGGCGTAGGCATGAGCAAATCCAAAGTGGAGTGGTTAAATCAAATCACTGAGAATAAAGAAAGCGCATTTGGACTTTCGAGTATTAAACATCGATTGAATTTCTATTTTGGTCCCAAGGCGGGACTTTACATTGAATCTGAGGAAGAGGTAGGTACAAAGGCAATTATTAAAATTCCGGGAAAGGATGAATCTGATGCTGCGAGTCATGATTGTAGACGATGAACCGTTGTTCAGAGACTATTTAAACCAGGTTATAAACTGGATAGATTATGGTTTTGACATTGTCAATGTATCTAAAAATGGAAGAGAGGCTTGGTTGTACTTACAAAAATCTAAGGTGGATATTGCATTACTTGACATTAATATGCCTTTCATGGATGGAATTGAATTAACTAAACAAATAAACGACTCCTTAATGCAGACAGAAGTTGTCTTGATCAGTGGGCATCATGAGTTTCAATATGCATTAGAGGCAATCAAGCTTGGTGTGAAGGACTTTATTCTGAAGCCGTTTAATAGAGATGAATTGGTTCAAACGATGACAAAAATAAAAGAAGAATTCGACGATAGAGATAGAAAAGCCAAACAGGAACAATTCCAGCGTAATCAATTAAAGCAGCTATTATTGAATGACTGGATCAATGAAGAAAAACCACTAGATACACAATATATGAGACGCAGATTGGAAGAAATCGATGTCACATTTTCGGCTGATCATATTCAAGTAGTAACAATAGAAGCGGGCCAATTGGACGAAAGGTGGGAATCCATAGACAATTTAGATTTATGTCAATTCGCATTAATCAATGTTTGGAATGACATGATGCAGCAATACGGAACGTCTATTGTGTTCAAAGGACGAGATCATAATATTATAGTTATTCTAGAGTTGCGTAATCAGATAGACATTCAACACGTTATTAAAACTTATTGCAACTATGTTTATAATCAGCTGAATCAAACTGTATATGTTGGTGTGGGAAATATCTATAAAGGTATTGAAAATATACATCAATCTTATAAAGAAGCTGTTATTGCATTACGAAATCAGTATTCGGGTCAATTTGGAAAAGTCATTATGTTTAATGAATTAAAGGAAGAACAGAATAACATTGGTTTTTACTCTGCGGAGTTGAACGAATCCATGCTGGTGCACTTGCGTTCAAGAGATTGGGAGAAAGTGCTGCTATTGCTTACAAGTTTGGGGGAGGAAGTAAAAAAACAGAAAGTATCGATGGAATATGTCCATTTGATATTCATGGGATTAACCTCATTGCTGTTATCGTTTGTGAAAGAGCAAGGATTACCACTGCAAAACTTTTTCTCTGGTAAAAAAACACCAGTTCATGAAATAAATAAAAGGAAATCAATATCCGAGTTATTGGAATGGATGCAACAACTAGTGAAACAGATAAAAGACATTGATGGTTCATTACGTGAAACTCGAACAGCACAAATAGCCAATTCTGTTAGATTGTATATAGATCAATATTATAGCGATGAGCTTCTGTCGATAGAAAAACTGGCAAAAGTTTTCTATGTTCATGAAAGCTATTTGAGAGCCACTTTTAAAAAGCAAATGAGCATTTCGATTTCTAAGTATCTTTTGCAAGTAAGGATGAATCAAGCAAAGTCGCTTCTTGAAAAAAAACAGTACAAAATAAGCGCTATTTCAGAAATGACAGGATTTTCCGATTCCAGCTATTTCAGCAAAGTGTTCAAAAAATATTTTGGCGTAAAACCAAGTGAAATTCAATGCTAGTTCAGATTGATTGAAAATTACCATTTGATATCGGATATTACATTTTCATTAGATTAGAGATTATCTAAGATAGAAATTGAGCTTACAATCATGAAAAGTGGGGAGATGATGAATTTGAAAATCAATCAATGGAAAATCAATCAATGGAAAATGATTGTTGGATTACTAACGTTGTTGGCAGTTGTGGGTTGCAGCAATACCGAAGGGAATAACAAGCAGAATAAAGCAAATAACAGTCCATCAGGTGAGCAAGAAATTGTCAAATTAAAAGTATATACAAATTATTCAGATGATTCCGAAAAACAACCTGTTGACTACGCAATTGCAGAAATGAAAAAGTTAATGCCTGATGTAGAAGTGGAAATTGACATCGCTGCACGCGACGATAATCAAAAAATAAAGACACTTGCTGCAGCAGGAAATCTGCCCGATATCTTTGCCGCTGACTATGATGTCATTAAAACCTTCAAATCATCAAATAACTTGCTGGAATTGGATAAGTATGTTGATGAGTGGGGAATTGAAGACATGTACCTTGATTCGGTCAGACCGCTATTAAGAGATAGCATAGATGGGAAAATATATGCGGTTCATATGGGTGGAAACTGGGCATCATTAATTTACTATAACAAAGAAGTATTCGAACGGTTAGGAATCGATCCTCCTAAAAATTACTCTGAATTACTGGATGTTGTAAAAGTATTAAATCAAGAGGATATTATTCCTTTAGCCTTATTTGCTAAAGAAAAATGGCCTGGGGTGCAGTTGTTTGACATGATCGCTACACGAAAAACACCTACAGGGATTATGGATCTGGACAGCGGGGCAGCTAGCATTTCCGATGAAGCTTATACGCAGGCTGCCGAGAAAATTGTTGAGCTTGTAGAAGCAGGACTTCTTGCAAAGGGCGCATTTAATATGGGTTATGATGAAGCCTTAGCTTTATTTACCGAAGGGGAAGCCGCAATGCTATTGAATGGTGGATGGGCAATGGAGGATCTTGGTCAAAAAATGGGGGACGAGGCAGGGATACTCTACTACCCATTTGCTGAACCGGGAGAGGAAGAGCTTGTGCAATGGAACATGAGTGGTGGCGGAAGCTTGAATGGCTATGCTGTTTCCCCATATTCGAAGAATAAAGACATCGCAGCCAAATATGCTACTATGTTCTCGGTTAAAGTGGCAGAGGGGAAAACGGTTAAACGTAATGCGCCTCCACTATTAAAAGATTCTCCTCAATCAGAGAATGGGTTGCATGCCATTCAGCAAGAATATGTGGATGCCACAGAAAATTTTAAATCGATGACCATCTTTCCTTGGGGGCTTAAAAATGCCAAAGTAAAAACAGCTTTGGAGGATAATGTTCAAAAGCTATTAACTGGCTCATATTCTGTGGAGAACTTTATAAAAGATACTACCCGATCTCTTGAAAATGCTAGATAAACATTGCTCGGTATGCATGGAAAGCCTATTGGGCTTTCCGTGCGGTTGGGCTAAGGAAGGAGAGCATAAGTGGATAGATACCGTAAAAATCCTATTGCAATTCTCATTTTCACGCTTCCCGTCTTATTATTGTACAGCGTTGTGGTAGTTTACCCGGTACTCCAAACGGCATACAAATCATTGTTTGCGTGGGATGGTCTGAATACTCCCAAATTTATATTTTTAAACAACTATATTCGGCTATTTCAAGATTCAGATTTTTATATTTCATTAATTAATGGTTTGATTTTTGCCTTGGTGTTAGTTTTTTATCAGATAGGTTTGGGCGCTATTTTAGCTTTGATATTAATTAATAAGAGAATAAAAGGAGTAAGATTTTTTAGAAATTCATTTTTTATTCCTGTTGTCCTGTCTGTCACTGTTGTTTGTCAATTATGGCTAACTATATATAATGGGCACTACGGATTATTGAATCAGTTGTTTTCCATTATCGGATTAGATTATGAACAGGACTGGCTGGGCAATCCTGACACTGCCATATGGGCTGTAGCCGCGGTTAACGCATGGCAGAATATGGGATACCATCTTATTTTAATCTATGCCGCAATCAAATCAATACCAGATTATTATTTCGAAGCGGCTTCAATTGATGGCGCTTCCACTGTAAAAGCGCATTGGAAAGTTACAATCCCATTGCTGGCGGAAACATTTAAGTTTTGTTTTATTTTAGCGGTAACCGGCGGGTTAAAAGCTTTTGAACATATGTTTATTATGACAGGCGGAGGACCCGGCACATCAACCTTTACACTAACCATCTTTATGTATCGGGCAGCATTTCGTCTGAATGAATATGGATACGCATCTGCCTCAGCAGCCATTTTAGTGATAGAATGCTTGATTTTTACGGTATTAATCAATCGTTTTATGGCTAGAGAACGCATAACGTATTAAGGGGGGGTCTGTATGAGGAAGAGAGTATCTACTACATTGTTGTATATCTTTTTATTTTCATATTCACTATTATCCATCTATCCAATTATTTGGATGATTCTATATTCGTTTAAGAATAATGAGGAAATTTTCGTCACAAATCCATTTGGAATACCGAAAGAGTTTCGTATAGAGAACTACGTTCGAGCATGGACGGAGTATGATATTCTTACTTATTTCATGAATAGTGTAATTGTAACGCTAAGTGTTGTAGGATTGACCTTAATAATATCTTTGATGTTTGCTTATGCAACCGCGCGAATGAAATGGAAACTATCTAATGCAGCTAAAATTTATGTAGTAGCTGGTTTGTTTATTCCTGTACAAATTATTTTGATTCCGTTGTTAATATTGGTAAGAGATGCAGGTTTAAGTAACTCGTGGCTTTCTTTAATTGTACCTTATACGGCATTTCAAATCTCATTTTCTTCTTTTGTTATTAATGGTTTCTTTCGGAGCATTCCTAATGATTTGGAAGAGTCGGCGGCTATTGATGGGGCAGGGATTTATACGATCTTTTTACGTATTATGGTGCCAATCGTATCGCCGGCAGTGGCAACAGTAGCTATTTTTGTTTTTCTTCATTCGTGGAATGAATTCACAATGGCGCTAATTTTAATATCTGAACAGTCTCTTAAGACGCTGCCGCTCGGTTTGTTGAGTTTTCAAGGGCAGTTCAATACCGATTGGGGTGCGATGGGAGCAGCTCTTACTATAGCAAGTGTACCTACCGTCATCATGTATGTTTTATTTAGTGAACGAGTTGAGAGGGCGCTTTCTGTTGGCGGTGCTGTGAAATAATGATTAAGGTGGATGAATAATGAGTGAAATCAAAAGGGTTATTATTATAGGAATTGATGGTGCTGGAAATTTTTTGCAAAAGGTTGATACTCCTCATTTGGATCGTTTTTTTGCACAAGGCGCGGTAACATTCGATGCCTCAGCAGACTATCCCTCGGGTAGTGCCGAGAATTGGGGAGCCGCCTTTCACGGTGTCAGTTGTGAGAAGCATGGGGTTTACTATGAAAATATTAATCAACAACCTTTCTCTGAGAACTCAGCATATCCTTCTTTCTTTAAGGTTATTCAACAACATGAACCTCAGTCTAAACTTGCAGCATTTAGTTCTTGGGAACCAATTAACAGTGGATTAATTGAACAGTCTTCCTATGTTGCAAAAGTATCAAAAAAAGATGAGTTAATGATGCCTGAAGTATTGCATTATATCCATAATGAAGATCCACGCCTACTTTTTATTCATCTAGGGGATGTCGATTATGCGGGTCATGATTATGGTTTTCAAAGTGAACAGTATTATCAAGAAATTCAAAGAGCAGATGGTTACTTTGGACAGTTGATGGAAGCCATAACTGCCAGAGGGTGGTTATCTGATAGTGTAGTGATCGTATTAACAGATCATGGCGGCGGAGGGGTCAATCTTAAAGATCATGGAAGCGATCATCCATTAGACATGACTATATTCTGGAGTTGTGCAGGCCCCGGAATTCGTCCGGGACAGAAACTTGCATCGTCCATACATATTATGGATACAGCTGCTGTTGTTCTTCATGCTTTCGGTATAGCCCAACCGGAAACTTGGGATGCAAGAGTGCCACAGGAACTGTTCCAATAAATTTCTAATTGATAGTTTACCTGTTTTTTTTCACGGATCAGCAGCTTCATGTTCAGATCAGCGAATTGCAAGTGGGCAGGGCGATAAGAACAGAACGGTGGAAATACGGTCTGAACCGCGGCCCGTGGAAGTGCGGCGGACAACGCCAGGTACAGATTTAGAAGGCGCTGTGTGCCGCGGATCGGTTAAACCGCCTAGAGTTGTTCCGGCGTTCGCAGTCCAAGAAGATGAAGCCCTCTCCGCAGCATTTGCGACACCAGACTTACCAGCTCCAGCTTCATGCGTACTTCCGACGGCTGGCCGGACAGCACCTTCACATGATGATAATAGCGGTTAAAGTCTTGTGCGAGATCCAGCAGGTATCTGGCCAGCACGGATGGCTCGTAGCGTTCCGCGGCTTGAAGCAGCCGTTCAGGATAACGGGTCAACGTCGTGATGAGGGCCCTCCTGATGCCGGTACAGGGCAGTCGCAAGGTCGCGAGTCGCATAGATAGAGGTGCCATCGGGCTTCAGAATCAGACAAGGCGGCAATCATCTTGCCGAACTGCGTGCCCCAGTCTCCCAGATGATTCACATTGACCGTATCGTGCCCCACCTCGCGCAAAATGCGGGATACGGCGTTGCCGATCATCGTCGACCGCAGATGCCCGATGCCGAACCTCTTCAGGCAAAGGCACATGCGGCGAGATAAGCTGGGTAATCTGATTCCTATCCATCATCCATTCCTCCTCTGACATACATACAACCCCCGTCTCTGCTAGAGACGGGGGTTGACCCGCGGTGCCACTCTTGTTATTCAGTGCGATGCGCGCATCGGATCTCTCGTACAATAACGGCGCTTCGCCGGACTTCCCTACTTGATGCGAATGCAGGCATCTTCCATCTCCCGGGTCCTCTTCGGCTGATGATCGCTGACCGGCTTCCACCGCCCCGGTTCGCTGCGCAACTGGATGCACCGCCTACTGTCCCGTTCCAAGATATTACGATTTATTATAGCGGTTCGGCTGGAGAAATCAAGCGCTTATTCTCATGCGTTGGGAAAACGTCGATGCTGTGGTATAGTGGAAGGAACATTGGCGGAAACGGAGAGACGTAACGAATGACAGGCGAGAACAAGCAGGGCAAGCGTGGAGGCAACGAGAGAAGGGCGAACAAGCCGGCGGGAAGCGGAGGCAGTGAGAGAAGGGCGAGTAAGCAGACAGGAAGCGGAGTTAGTGAGAGGAAGACAAGTCGGCCCACGGAAGCGGGAGGCAAGCGGCCGCATCGCGGCAATGGGCACGCAGGACGGGAACAATGGAGGGCCGGGAATAAGTCTGCTGGTGAAGGGAACGGCGGGACTGCCGCTACTGTTGCAGCTTCGGCGGAGCAGGTGAAAGCGGGCGACCGCATCGTCGTGACCATTAAGCGGATCGGCATTAACGGGGAAGGCGTCGGCTACTATAAGCGGAAGGCGGTGTTCGTAGAAGGAGCCCTGCCCGGCGAGGTGGTTAAAGCGAAGGTGTCGAGAGTGGAGCGGGGGTATCTGACCGCAGATGTCGTGAAGATCGAGAAGCGCTCCAAGCAGCGGCAAGAACCTATGTGCGAAGTGTATGACGCGTGCGGCGGCTGCCAACTGCAGCATATGACTTACGAAGCGCAGCTGGAGGCGAAGGAAGAGATCGTGCGCGAGGCGTTCCGGCGCTATACCGGTATGGAGGAACTGCCGCTGCGAGCGATTATTGGAATGGACAATCCGTGGGGCTACCGGAACAAAGCGCAGCTGCAGACGGGACAGCATAAGGGAGAGATTATAACGGGACTGTATGCTGCTGGCTCGCATCAGCTGGTGGATATTAGCGGCTGCGCGGTTCAGCACTCTGCCGTGAATCGTACGATGGATGTCGTGAAGCGGATACTGGCGGAGCTGGATATTCCCATCTACGATGAGCGGAAGAGAGAAGGGGCGGTGCGGACGATTGTGGCCCGGATCGGTGCCGAGACGGACAAGGTGCAGTTGACATTAATCACGGCGACAGATCGGCTGCCGGATGCCAGAAGGCTCGTGCAGCGAGTGCGGGATGAGCTTCCCGATGTGGTGACGATTGCTCATAATGTCAACAAGGGCAAGTCGCCGCTTATCTTCGGCGAGCGGACGTCTATATTGTGGGGGGAGGAGCGCCTGGAGGAGACGCTTGGCGACGTTCAGTTCGCATTGTCGCCGCGTGCCTTCTTCCAGCTTAATCCTGAACAGACGGTGAAGCTGTACGATGCGGTGCGGGAGGCGGCAGAACTGACGGGCTCTGAGCTGGTAGTTGATGCCTACTGCGGTACGGGCACGATCGGCCTATGGCTGGCGCCGTATGCGCGAGAGGTGCGTGGCATCGAGCTACTTCCCGAAGCGGTTAGCGATGCCAGGGACAATGCCCGTACGAGCGGCATCGAGAATACTCGCTTCTACGAGGGACGTGCCGAGAAGCTGCTGCCGGAGTGGGTAGCGCAAGGCGTGCAACCCAACGTCGTTGTTGTCGACCCTCCGCGCACCGGTTGCGAGCTGCCGCTGCTTCAGGCGATTGCGGAGTCGAAGCCGCGTCGGCTGGTCTACGTCTCGTGCAATCCCTCCACCTTGGCGAAGGACTGCAAGGTGCTGCTGGAGAACGGCTATCGCCTGGAATGGGTTCAGCCGGTGGATATGTTTCCACAGACGAGTCATGTGGAGTGCGTGGTGGGGATATGTCGAGTCGATACCTAGAAGTCTATAGTTTTCAGCATTCTGCGAAGTATTTCTCCTTTGCGAAGGATGAGAGCGACTATAAGAACAAGGAATTCCGAGATACGATTAAAGTTTCGGTTGTTTTGGATTTGAAATGGGTGAATATTTCACGCTGAAAGCATCATCAACTTGCCCATTTGGACATCACCGATTCGCGGTTAGAGCATCAGCAATATTTTGTTAGAGCATCACTACGTTATGAAG